>NZ_SSTC01000063.1 GCF_004801855.1 Pseudomonas sp. A-1
CGCTTCCTGATGCCGATCACCATCCCGGACGCCCAGCTGGACAAGGGCCTGGCCATCCTCGCCGAGTGCTTCGACGAACTGGCCTGATCCCCGGCCCTCGCCACGCCCGCCCCGCGCCCTGCGCGGGGCGGGCGTTCTTCTTGCGGCTTGCCGCGCGGCGCGCAGTCGCGACCGCCGGCAACGCCAGCAGCCCGACACCGCAGGCCGATCAGATCACCCGATAGGCGCTGCCGGCCTCCCACTCGCCTGCCAGCATGCAGCGGTCGCGACCGCTGCGCTTGGCCTCGAGCAGCGCCGCATCGGCGCGGTTGAGCACCTGCGAGTAGCCTTCCGGAGCCCGGTACTCGGCCACCCCGAAGCTGGCGGTGATCGCCAGGCGCTGCTCGCCGACCATCACCCGCAGCTCGCGCAGGGCGCCGCGCAGCCGCTCGATCAGCGGCAACGCGTCGGCCAGCACGGTTTCCGGCAGCAACAGCAGGAACTCCTCGCCTCCCCAGCGCCCGCACAGGTCGCAGCCGCGCACGCTGGTCTGCAGGGCGCGGGCGATCTCGCTGAGGGCGCGGTCGCCGACCTCGTGTCCCCAGGTGTCATTGATCAGCTTGAAGTGGTCGACGTCGATCATCGCCAGCACGAAGGCGTGCCCGCTGCGCTGGCTGCGCAGTTCCTCCTCGCGCAGGCGCTCCATCAGCAGGCGGCGGTTGGCCAGCCCGGTGAGCACGTCGCGCTGCGAGGCGGTCTTCAGCGCCTGGTTGAGGTCGCGCAGCATGTCCTGGTAGCGGTCGGAGATGCGCGCCACCTTCTCCAGCTGGCGCAGCTGGCGGTGGTAGCGTTCGGACAGCGAGAGGTTCTGCTCGCGCGCCAGCGACTGGTAACCGTCGGAAATCCGCGCGATGCGCTCGAGCCGCGACAGCTGGTCGAGGTTCTGCTGCTGCAGGCGCGCCAGCGCCTCGCGCAGCGGGTGGCCATAGTAGGCGGGGTCGCTCAGCAGGCTCTCGACCAGCAGGTCCAGTTCGCTCTCGCTGTTCATGGGCTGCTACTCGCCGTGGGCCAGGATGGCGAAGGGGAAGCTGCAGTCCTCGCGGAACTCCTCGGCCAGCTCGGCGACCCGCTCGTTGCGGCTGTCGTAGTACCAGTTGACGCTGACCGGGCGGCCGTCGCGATGGGCATCCTCGAGCAGGTCGAAGATGTCCATCAGCGCCTTGATCGAGCTGGTGTTGAGGTACAGCAGGCGCAGCTCGAGGGCCAGCGGGCGGACCTCCTCGCGCAGGAAGCGCTCGACCCAGTCGATCACCTGGCCGAACAGCTCGAAGGAGTTTTCCGGGTAGGAATCGCCCTGCATGGCCAGCACGCCAGCGCTCCAGTCACCCTGAATGGCCGGCGTGGACTGGGTTCCGTGTATGTTCAGTACAGTCATGGTCATTCCCGTGAAAAGTGATCAGATCACCGCGCGCAGGCTGAAGAAGGCGCGCCCGCCGGTCTGTTCGCGGAGCGAGGCGTGCAGCGGCCGGCTCGACTTGCGGGCGATGTCGAGCAGGCCGAGGCCGGCACCGCTGGTGCTTTCGCCGTCGCGCGGCTTGCGCAGCTGCTCCTTGTAGGCGGCCTTGAGCTGCACCTTGTCCAGCCCGGCCAGGCCCTCGACCCACTCGACCAGCTGCAGGCCGTCGGCGTGCTCCACCAGATTGCCGGCCGACACCACGTAGCGGCCGTCCTCGTCGCGGGCGATGGCCACGGTGGCCGAGGCGTCTTGATCGCTGTAGTGCATGCGGGTGGCGTAGTGGCGGATATTCTGGGTCATTTCGATGTAAACGGCGAACACGTCCATCGCCGCCGAGGGCTGCGCCTGTTCGGCCGCCAGGTAGTTGCGCAGGGCGTTGCCGATCTCCTCGATCAGGCTGCGCGAGATCGGCCCGTTGAAGCAGAGCATGATGCGCTGGCGATTGTAGTTCTCGCGCATGGCCAGCAGGTCATGTGTGTCCATGGTCACTCCTTGGTTCTGCACCTAGTCGAAACGGAAGGAAAGCACGGTGATGTCGTCCAGTTGCGGGTGCCCGCCGCGGTAGGCCTCGAGGCGGGCGACGAAGCGCTCGGCCTGCTCGGCCAATGGACGCTGGGCATGGCTGCGCAGCAGGTCGACGAAGCGCCGGCTGCCGAAGCCGAAGCCATGCTCGCCGCCGGCCTGGTCGAGGAAGCCGTCGGTGCACAGGTAGAAGGTCCAGCCCGACGGCAGCTCGATGTCCTGATTGGTGTACTCGCCCTGGCGCTTGTCGGCCAGGGCGCGGCGAGCGCCCTTGTATTCGCGCACCTCGTGGCCGTCGCTGGCGTACAGGGCGATCTTCGCCCCGGCGAAGCGCAGGCGCCGGGCGCTGCGGTCGACCCATACCAGGCCGGCATCCATGTTGGTCGCCAGGGCCCGCGACACCTGCTCCTCGCGCAGCATGCCGCGCACCGTGCGGTCGGTCTCGCGCAGGATCGCCGCCGGGTCGTCGACCCCGGCCACCGCGATGGCATGGTCGATCGCCGCCCGCGCCAGCATGGTCATCAGGGCGCCGGGCACGCCGTGGCCGGCGCAGTCGACCACGCCGAGCAGGCAGCCGCCATCGCCCTCGCGGTACACGTAGAAATCGCCGCCGACCACGTCGCGCGGCTGCCACAGCACGAAGTGACGCTCGCCCAGCGAGGCGGACAGCTGGCGGTCGGGCAGGATGGCGCGCTGGATCAGGCTGGCGTAGTCGATGGAGTCGTCGATCTGCTTGTGCGCGGCGACCATCTCGCGGTTGGCCTGCTCCAGGGCGCGGGTGCGCTCGCGCACCTTGCCCTCCAGCTCGGCGGTGTGCCGATGCACCTGGGCCGCCATGCTGGCGAAGGCCGCCGACAGTTCGCCGATCTCGTCGCCGCGCGCCGGCGGCAGGCTGGTGGCGTAGTGGCCGGCAGCGATCGCCTTGGCCGACTGCTTGAGGCTGCGCAGCGGCTGCAGCAGCAGGCGCTCCATCGCGTAGGCGAAGCCCAGCAGCAGGGCGGCCAGCAGCACCACCAGGGTGCCCAGCAGCGGCCACAGCCAGTTCTGGTCGAGCAGGCGTGCGGCGTGCAGGTCGACCGCGGTGAGCAGGTGCCAGCGCAGCGGGGCGATGTAGCTGAGCGCCAGCAGGCGTGGCTGGCCGTCGATCCGCGCGTGCAGGATCTGCACCCCGTCCGGCTCGGCCTCGGCGCGCCGCAGGGCCGCGCGCAGCGCCTCCCGCTCGGCCGGCGTGCCGAGCAGATCGAAGATCAGGCCGGCTCCGGCGGCCTGGCCGGCGCCCGAGCTGTAGGCGATGCGCGAGCGGTCCGGGTGGGCCTGGATGGCGCCGTCGGGGGCGAGGATCATCGGCGTCACCCCGTTGTCGCGGCCGACCAGGAAATCGGCGAGGAAGTCGCTCAGGTCCAGGCCGGTGCCGGCCAGGCCGAGCACACGGGCGCCCTCGCGCACCAGCACGTTGATCCACAGCTTGGTCTCGCCCAGCTTGTGGTCGACGTTGACGTTGAGATTGTAGGTGGCCTGGCCGCCTACGCTGGCGAAGTACCAGGCATCCTCCGGATCGGCGGGATCGAGCCGGTAGCGTGGCTGGGCGCCCGCCGCGGCCTCGGCGTCGACGAAATAGTAGCTGCGGCTGGGCTCGGCGATGACGAACCAGGACTGGTCGCGGAAGTCGCGCCGATAGCCCTCGGCCTCGGCGAAGAAGCGCGCACGGCGCTGCGGGTCGGCCTCGTCGAGCAACCACTGGCGGGTCAGCTGGGAGTTGGCGAAGCGCCGCGCCAGGGCCAGCTCGCGGGCTACCGGGGCGAGGATGCGCTCGCGGTGCAGCAGGGTGAAGTTGCGCGCGTAGGCCTCGCCGAAATGCTGGCGAATCTCCTCCATCGCCCGCCAGCCGAGCAGGACCGCCGGTATCGAAGCCAGCATGCATGCCAGCAGCAAGGCCAGTACCGACTTGCTGCGCAGCCCCCAGTTCGCCGCCATGAAGAGTCTCCCGGCCTCCGCCGCGTCCGGCCTAGGCCGGCAAAAGTGCCATTGTGCAACCTGCCCGCGGCAGGGGTACAGCCCCGCGTCGCAAATGCCGCTCCCGCCTGCCGGGCGGCAGACGGGAGGCGGTGGCGCCTTCAGGGCGCCGGGTTGGGTTGTCCGGTGTGGATGCGCTCGATGCCGGCCAGCAGCTCGTCGCCGAGCTGGAGGTCGAGACTGGCAATGTTGCTGTCCAGCTGCTCGAGACTGGTGGCGCCGATGATGTTGCTGGTGACGAACGGCCGGCTGGTGACCCAGGCCAGCGCCAGCTGCGCCGGGTCGACGCCGTGCTCGCGGGCCAGGGCGACGTAGGCGCTGGCCGCCTGGCGCGCCTGCGGGTTGTTGTAGCGCTGGAAGCGCTCGAACAGGGTCAGCCGCGCCCGCTCCGGCCGGGCGCCGTTCTCGTACTTGCCGGACAGCAGGCCGAAGGCCAGCGGCGAGTAGGCCAGCAGGCCCACCTGCTCGCGGATCGCCATCTCCGCCAGGCCCACCTCGAAGCTGCGGTTGAGCAGGTTGTAGGGGTTCTGGATCGACACCGGGCGCGGCCAGCCGCGGGTTTCGGCCAGCTGCAGGAAGCGGTGCACGCCCCAGGGCGTCTCGTTGGACAGGCCGATGTGGCGGATCTTGCCGCTCCTGACCAGCTCGTCGAGCACCTCCAGCGACTCCTCGATCGGCGTGATGTGCGCATCCGGATCGTGCTGGTAGCCGAGCTGGCCGAAGAAGTTGGTCTGCCGGTCCGGCCAGTGCAGCTGGTAGAGGTCGATGTAGTCGGTCTGCAGGCGGCGCAGGCTGCCGTCGACGGCGGCGACCAGGTTGGCGCGGTCGTGGTGCGGCCGGCCGCCGCGGATGTGGGTGATGCCGTTGCCCGGCGCCGCCGCCTTGCTGGCGATGATCCACTGCTCGCGGCCGCCATGGCGCCTGAAGTAGTTGCCGATGATGGTCTCGGTGGCGCCGCAGGTCTCGGCCCTAGGCGGCACCGGGTACATCTCCGCGGTGTCGATGAAGTTGATCCCGGCGGCTCGCGCGCGGTCGATCTGCGCGAAGCCCTCGGCTTCGCTGTTCTGCTCGCCCCAGGTCATGCTGCCCAGCGCCAGCGCGCTGACCTGGATGCCGGTCGTGCCGAGAGGGCGATAAATCATCGCAAGCTCCTGTCGATGGATGACGAAAGGGCGACAGCGTACTACCAAACGCCGACCGCGGTTCAGATGCAGAAGTCCACCGCCAGTTCGTCCTTCGCCGCGCCCTGATAGCGACGCATCAGCGCGGCGAACTCGTCCGCCGGCACCGGGCGGCCGAACAGGTAGCCCTGCACCTCGTCGCAGCCCAGGCGCTCCAGCTCGGCGCGCTGTGCGGCGGTCTCCACGCCCTCGGCGATGCTCAGCATGCCCAGGCTGCGTGCCATGCCGAGGATCGCCCGGACGATGGACTGGTCGTGGCCGTCCTCGCTGATGTGGCGGACGAAGGACTGGTCGATCTTCAGCTTGTGCACCTGGAACTGCTTGAGATAGCTCAGCGACGAATAGCCGGTGCCGAAGTCGTCGATCGACAGCAGCACGCCCAGCGCACGCAGGCGCTGTACCACGGCGATGGCTGCGGCGGGATCGTGCATGGCCACGCTCTCGGTCAGCTCGAGCTCCAGGCAGTGCGGCGGCAGACCGGTCTCCTGCAGCACCTCGGCGACCAGCTCGACCAGCGCCGGGTGGCGGAACTGCGCCAGCGACAGGTTGACCGCGACCGTCGTCGCCGCCGGATAGCCGCAGGCCAGCCAGTCCTGCATCTGCTGGGCGGCGCGGCGCAGCACCCACTCGCCGATCGGCAGGATCAGTCCGCTGCCTTCGGCGATGGGGATGAACTCGGCCGGACTGATCGCCCCCAGCTGCGGGTGGTTCCAGCGCAGCAACGCCTCGGCGCCGACCAGCTCCCGGCCGTCGATGCTCATCTGCGGCTGGAAGCACAGGTACAGCTCGCCGTTGTCCAGCGCCTGGCGCAGGGCGTTCTCCAGCTGCAGGATGCGCGCAGACTGGCGCTGCATCTCGGCGGTGAAGAAGCGGAAGCCGTTGCGCCCTTCCTGCTTGGCGCGGTGCATGGCGATGTCGGCGCGCTGCGACAGGCTCTCGAAGTCGCGGCCGTCCTCGGGGAACATGGCGATGCCGATCGAGGTGGTGATCACCAGGCTGTGCTCCTCGATCCGGCAGGGCGCGGCCAGCAGCGCCTTGAGGCGCGCGGCGACGTGGGCGGCGCCCTTGGCGTCGGTATAGGGCAGCACCAGCACGAACTCGTCGCCGCCCTGGCGCGACAGGGTGTCCTCGTCGCGCAGCACCGCCTTGAGGCGCTGCGCCACCTCGACCAGGAAGGCATCGCCGATGCGGTAGCCCAGCGAGTCGTTGATGTGCTTGAAGTGGTCGAGGTCCAGGTACAGCACCGCCAGCGGCTGCTGGCTGCGCTCGGACAGGCCCAGCGCCTGTTCGCAGCGGGCGGCGAACAGCTTGCGGTTGGGCAGGTCGGTGAGCGCATCGAAATGCGCCAGGCGCTCGATGCGCTGCTCGTCCAGCTTGCGCTGGGTGATGTCTTCCTTGATCGCCAGGTAATGGGTGGTCTGGCCGGCATCGTCGAACACCGGCGAGATCAGCACCGCCTCGGTGTACTCGCTGCCGTCCTTGCGCCGGTTGACGAACTCGCCGCGCCAGGCCCGTCCGCTGGTGAGCTGCTGCCACATGTCCTGGTAGGTGCTCTGCGGCGTCTTGCCGGAGTGCAGCAGCTTGGGGTTCTGGCCGATGGCCTCCTCGAGGCGGTAGCCGGTGGCGCGGGTGAAGGCCTGGTTGGCGTACTCGATGCGCGCGTCGAGGTCGGTGATGACGATGGTGCTCGGGCTCTGTTCCACCGCCTGGCTCAGCTTGCGCAGGGTGACCTGGTCGCGGGCGCGCGCGGTGACGTCGCGCGACAGCACGACGAAACGCGGCTCGGCATCCGCCTCGCGCTGCATCATCGACACCGACAGTTCGAACCAGTGGTCGCCGTCGGCCAGCGGGATCTGGATCTGCCGGCCGGACGAGTAGCCGCAGGCCTGCGCCTCCTCCAGCGCCGCGATGCAGGAGCGCGCCGCCTCCAGCGGCAGCGCCTCGTAGACGGTGCGCCCGAGCAGCTCTGCGCTGCCGACGGCCAGCTGCTCGCGGCGCGGGGCATGCACCTGCAGGTAGCGGCCGTCGCGGTCCAGCTCGAACAGCAGGTCGGGGATCGCCGCGAGGATCGCCTGGGAATGCCGGCGCGCGTTGTGCAGCGCGCGGTAGGGCGCCGCGATCATGTCGACGAACACCGCGCCGTAGAGCAGCAGGTAGGCGATCACCTTGTAGACGTGACCCATCAGGTTGAAGCTGTCGGTGACCCTGGCGTACAGGGTGAAGAACAGCTCGCTGAGGATCATCGCCAGCACTGCCGCGAGCAGCAGCGGCACGTTGAAGCCGCTGGCGTGGCGCAGGCGGGCGAGCAGCACGCCGACGGTCAGCAGGTGCACGACGATCACGCCGTATTCCGCCCACAGCTTGAACGCGGTGAGCCCCCGCCCGGGGATGAAGGTGGCCGGCACCCAGTGCGGCCGCCAGAGGAATACCCAGTGCACCGCCGCCACCAGCAGCAGGACGCCGAGGAGCGGCACGAAACGCTGGTGCGCCGGCGGCGACTCATCCGTGCTGCCGGGCGCCGGCCAGGGCAGCCAGGCCACCAGCAGCAGGGCGCAGGCGGCCAGGTAGCGCGCCGCCAGCCAGAAATGGATGGCCTTCTGCGGGTCGCTGGGGGTCACGTAGTCGGGCATCCCCTGGAACGACAGCATGTGCGAGAAGTCGAGGATGGCGACGCCGAGGAAGGCGCAGGCGAGCAGCAGGACGTTGCGCTGCGGGTGCAGGCTGTGGGTATTCCAGCCGACCGCGAACACCAGCGCCGCAACGGCGATGGCGGTGGTTTCCAGCAGCATGTGCCAGGGCAGGTAGTGGTCGACGGCGGGCAGCGCCTCGCCACCTAGCGCCAGCAAGCCCATGCCGGCAAGCAGCACGAGCAGCACGCCGAGGGTCGGGCGCAGCGAATCCCGGTATTGCGGGTGAACCCGCCTCAAGCCCAACAGCACGTGCTCCCTCTCCCTGCCCCTGCCGACCAGCCGTGGCCCGGCGACCCGCCTGCCACTGTAACGACTGTCTTCGTCGCCAATGTGACGGGCGAATGTGCCTGTCCGCCTGCCGGGCGTCAATGTCTGTCGACAGGCGCTCCGCCGATTTGCGCGCAGCGGCGGCTCGCCGATTTATTGACGCCAGCAGGTCCGGGCGGCGGCCGGCTGCGGCACCGTGGCGAAATCAGCGGTAGAGATCCGCCCGGCTCCAGGGCAGATCGTGGGAGCCGTCGGGGCGCGGGCGCACGGCGAGGATCTGGTGCAGGTTGATCCATTCGCGCTCGAAGCCGTAGGCGCAACCGGCCAGGTACAACCGCCAGATGCGCAGGGCGCGCTCGGGCACCAGCTGGCGCGCCTCGTCCAGGCGCCGCTCGAGCCGTTCGCTCCAGAAGCGCAGGGTGCGCGCGTAGTGCAGGCGCAGGCTTTCCACGTCGACCACCTCGAGACCGGCCTCGCTCATCCGCGCCACCGCAGTGGCCAGGTGCGGCAGCTCGCCGTGGGGGAACACGTAGCGGTCGATGAACGCACCGCCGCCGCGCCCGACCGGGCGGCCGTCGGTGTGCCTGGCAGTGATGCCGTGGTTCATCACCAGGCCACCGGGCTTCACCGCGCGCTGCAGGGTCTGGAAGTACAGCGCCAGGTTGGCGTGGCCGACGTGCTCGAACATGCCGACGCTGACCACCTTGTCGAAGCGGCCGTCGCCGGGCAGATCGCGATAGTCGAGGTAGTCCAGCTGCACGCGGTCCTGCAGGCCCTCCTCGGCCACCCGCTCGCGGGCCAGCCTGAGCTGTTCCCGGCTGAGGGTGATGCCGTAGACCTCGGCGCCGAACTCGCGGGCGGCGTAGCGCGCCAGGCCGCCCCAGCCGCAGCCGACATCCAGCAGGCGCTCGCCGGGCGCCAGGCGCAGCTTGCGGCACAGGTGGCGCAGCTTGGCCTGCTGGGCGGTGTCCAGGTCCTCCGTGCCGGTCTCGTAGTAGGCGCAGGAGTAGACCATGTCGCGATCCAGCCACAGCCGGTAGAAGTCGTTGGACAGGTCGTAGTGGTAGTGGATGTCCGCCGCATCGCTCGCCTTGTCGTGGGCCGGGCGCGCCGGCGGGGCGGCCTCCCGGTCGCCGAGCAGCGCCGCGGTGAGTGCATCCGCCAGCTGGATCGCCTGCTCCAGCGATCCCTCGATGTCCATCGCCCCCTCGACATAGGCACTGCCGAGCAGGTCGAGGCTGGGGTGCGCCAGCCGGGTCAGCAGCTGCGGGTCGCGCACCTCGAGGGTCACCTGCGGCTCGGGGCCGAGGTCCAGTTGGTGGCCGTCCCACAGGCGCACGCGCAATGGCAGTTGCAGCGTGCGCAGGACGGGCGGAAGCATCGCCAGCATGTCCGATCCCCCATTCATGGAAAGCCCCTTGAAGGGTAGTCCAGTCTCGGCCATTCGTCGGCCTGCCCCGCGCCGCGGGGAAACCGCGGCCGGAAACGCCAGAGCCCGGCTGCGGCCGGGCTCTGGACAGGTGTGGGATGAAAATAAAGTTTCATCCTAAGGCTGGAGGCAGAAGGAAACCTCTGCACACACCCAACCTCATGATAAATCTTTAAAAATCAATGACCTAACCATCAATTAAGCATGCTCAGGCACTTTGTCAAGCCTTTGCCGGGATGACGACCAAAGGCGTTAAAGTATCATCCTAATTTTCGGCCAGCCTCAGGAAACGCCGGAAATCGTGAAAATAAAGTTTCATCCTTTCCATCCTTCATTGCTCTAGGTTCAGCGGAGGGCTCCGAGGGAGACAAGGGACCTGTAGTGTCGATCACTAATGGGATAGATTCTTGCAATTTAGCGCCAGCAGAAACTGCCCTGGAGATGATCTCAACCTGATCAAAAAGCGTCCAAACCTCTGGGTTGGAGGATTCATCACCCACGGTGTGGGCTTTGCGGCTCGACTCCAGCGACTTTTCAGACAAACCCTACGCGGGCATGATGGCGACTCAGGCACCTATCCCATCCCTGCAACCCAGCAGAGCATTGCATGCTCTGCAAAAGCTAAGGTCGCTCATGTAGTCATCCAGCCAGTGACGCGCTGATCCTGGTGACGCTTGAGCGCATGCTCATCTGAAAGCAAAGGAGCAACAACGCTATGGCAAGCACTGACAAAGGCAACACGACTGAGACGGGTGCTATAGCAATAGTTGTGCCTGACTATGCGGCTGTCCATCCTGCCTGGCTACGAATGGAGGACCAGATCCAGTGGTATGACGGAAAGAGCCTGGACAGCCATTTCTGGTACAGATGGCTGAAGATAGCGCAAGTCGCCTTAGCTGTACTGATTCCGGTGATGAGCCTCTTGCCGGCGGATCTCGCGAAGTGGGCCACGGCCCTTTCGGGTACTGTGATAGCCCTGCTTGAGGCCGTGCAGCAGATGAACCAGTACTCCACACTGTGGGTAACCTATCGTGCCACCGCAGAGCGACTGAAGCACGAGAAGTATCTCTTTTTGTCCGCCGCCGGCCCCTATCGCGGCCTGCAGGAACCGGAACGCTTGATACAGCTTGCCGAGCGCGTTGAAGAACACGTTTCGACGGAGCACGCCAACTGGTTCAACGAAACTCAGCGCATCGCCAAGACGGAGAACAAAGGATGACTATGCCCCGTCTACTGGAGTTGGAGATCAGCGGCAAAGCTCTCCCGCTGCCAATTTACTTTCCTTCGATCTCGTCGGTGAAAACAGCCCTGCAACCTCTGGATTACCTTCAAGTTCTCTCATCGCTGGTGGGCTTGAATGGGCAGTACCTGGTGTCCGCATTTGACTTGGCCGCGCTCCCTAGCCCGGAGGTTGCAGCGAGTTTATTGGGCGCGTCGCGTGCTGCCGGGGCGGTTACCCTAATGGATTCGGGCAACTACGAGAGCTTCTGGAAAGATGCTCAACGGCAGTGGCTACAGCCTGCTTTCCATGAGGTGCTGAACGCCTTTCCTTGCGACCTTGCCTTCGGCTTTGACGAGCAACAACCACCTACTGATTCTGCTGAACACTTGGCGCTGCTGGTGGCACAGTGGCGAAAAGACCAAGCGGCTGCTGGCGCCTGCCAGGTGGTACCGATCATTCATGCTGAAGCGAGCAAATTACCTAGCCTGTGTAGCGCCGTTGCGGACCAGACTGGTGTTTTCATGCTGGCTGTTGCGGAGCGCCGACTTGGCGATGGCGTGATTGACCGCGCCCGTGCGGTGCTTGCCATTCGCAACGCGCTCGACAAACTGGACCGCTACGTGGCCCTGCACCTGCTCGGCACGGGAAACCCTATCTCGATTGCCTTGTACTCGGCGATGGGCGCAGACAGCTTTGATGGCTTGGAGTGGTGCCAAACAGTTGTCGACCATGACACAGCACTGCTTTATCACCTGTCGCAGGCAGACTTCTTTGCCACACAGACCGCATGGTCAGAGGCTGGACTTTCGTTTCAGGCGCGCACGCTTGCGCATAACCTGGAGTTCTACGCCTCGTGGATGCAACAGTTGAGAGAGGCAATCTCCAAGGGGGAGGTGGTTGACTTCTGCCGCCAAAACTTTCCCTCTCATGTGTTTCGACACTGTGCTGCAGCATTCGACTGGAGTGTGTCATGAACGTCGACATCATCAATCGCACAATTGACGCCATGTGCAGCGAGATCAAGGATCAAGGCAGTTCAGCGTTGGACTGGAAACTGCTTACCGAGGATGAATTGCTGTACGAAGCAGCTCTTTGCATCTTCGGTAGCCAAATGCAGTTCGAGTTGGCCGTAGCCACCGCAGACCGGTTGCGGGATTGTGGCTTACTGCTATCGAAACATCTGGCAGACATGCCAGACTACGAACCCCAGATTCTCGATGCGCTCAGCCAACCGCTGTCATTGGCTGGCAAGGACGGGGCTGTGCGCTGGGTGCGCCCCCGATTCAAAAACCGTCTGTCGTCATTGCTCGCCACCACGGTGCTGGATATTTATGGGAAGGGTCACTCCCTGCGCAAGCTGTTGATTGCAGCCGAAGGAGCCAAGGATGCGCGCAAGGCATTGATGCTGAGCGTGTGGGGTTTTGGACCAAAACAGGCGAGCCTCTTCTTGCGACGGGTCGGTTACTGTGCCGATCTTGCCGTACTGGACATACATGTGCTTGATTACCTCCACCTGACACGCGGGCTCAGGGTTGCCCCGAACAGGCTTGGACGCCTGTCCTGCTACGAGGAAATCGAAGACACCTTTCGTGAGATCGCTTCCCGATTTGGGCACTCGCTTGGCTGCGTCGATCTGGCTACCTGGCTGACTATGCGCGTCGCGAAGCGGGAGGCCTACCTGTGAGCTTTGTGAATCTCGTTTCGGGCGGCCTCGACTCGACCTTGATTGCCATCATGGCCAAGGAAGACCATATCAACCAATTTCCCTTGTTCATCGACTACGGACAGCGGGCTGCAGCCAAAGAGTGGGCGACATGCCAAGCCGTTCACAGGCAGCTCGGACTACCTGAACCCACCAAGATGGATCTTAGCGGATTCGGCCAAGTCATCGCCTCCGGTCTAACAAACACGGGAATGGACGTGAAGGAAGACGCCTTCACACCAGGTAGGAATCTGCTGTTCTTGCTGATGGGCAGCGCATACGCCTATCAAGTCGGTGCATCATCGGTTGCCATTGGCTTGCTGGCCGAACAGTTCAGCCTGTTTCCGGATCAGCGGCAACCCTTCCTTCTTCAAGCAGAGCAGGCTATCGAGGCTGCGATGGGGCGACGGATCAAAGTCTTGACACCCTTGATCGAATTTGGGAAAGCCGATGTTGTGAGACTTGCGACGGAAAAAGGTATCTACGGGACGTACTCTTGTCATACGGGTGAAACTGTGCCATGTGGTCACTGCATCGCCTGTCTC
Organism: Pseudomonas sp. A-1; assembly: GCF_004801855.1. Taxonomy (GTDB): domain Bacteria; phylum Pseudomonadota; class Gammaproteobacteria; order Pseudomonadales; family Pseudomonadaceae; genus Geopseudomonas. The sequence goes on from NZ_SSTC01000063.1 coordinate 13,067, forward strand.
GAATTTCAGTTCAACGAAGGAGAATAAATATGGGCGGAGGTTCTGGTGGTGGCTTGTTCAGCTCTGATATCAAAAGTCTGGAAGACAAGGTAAAGCAACGGCTCTCCGAAGCCAAAAGGGGTGTCAGTAGGCATGTTTTCATCAGCTTTGACCATGAAGATCTGGACGAAGTTAATCTTCTTCGTGGTCAAGCGAAAAACGATAAGCTGGACCTGCAGTTCGATGATCATTCGGTCAAAGAACCCTATGACAGCGCGAATGCTGATTACATCAAGCGGCAAATTCGCGAGAAAATTGACCGATGCTCAGTAACACTTGTTTACCTCACCGACAAGACCGCCGATAGCAAATGGGTTAATTGGGAAATCGAGGAGAGCCTTAAGCGCGGCAAAGGCGTTATTGGTGTTTATAAGGGCGACACTCCGCCTACCAGAACACCGCCGGCGTTTCAGCAAAATGATGGGTGCAAAGCAGTGAAATGGGAGCATGCGACCTTAACCGGAGCGATTGAGGACGCAAGTACCAAGCGCTGATAACTGACGCTCCAGCGCTCCTCCAAGAGCGAGCCAGAAACGGCTACAGTTCAAGTCAACCAAGCTCTGGAAGAAAAGTTTTCGCGTATTTCGAGTGGCTTGCCACGCACGCAGAGCTCTTGTGTTGCGGAGCTTCCACGGGCATCTATTGCATCAGAAAGTACGCGAAAACTTTTTTGCTCTCACTTATCAGCGTCACGCCTATCTCGTTTTAACCAAAGCACATGTGCACATGAGTCATCGCCCAGAGTTCCTAACGCCTGGTAATCAATCCACGCCATATTCCCCTCGTTGAAAATCCCCCAATCAAGAAAGGCGCGACGTTCACCCCGCATGAGCCAGAGTAGGGTGTAACCAGACTGGACGAGCAAGCGTTGTAGTGGCTCAAGCCTTGCAAACAGAGCATCTTCACCCAGGGTCCATCCAGCCAGCCCAAAAACCACTTCATTGCCGTGCATAACGCAGCCGCGCTCCAGGTCGACCGACAAGCCCCACTCCCGAAACAGGCGGGGCCAAGGCATCAGCACGGGACGGTGTTCGTCACTCCGATCCGGATCTCCGGAGCTCGCAACCATAGGCATCCAAGGCACTGGTAGTAGATCATCAAAGCTGAATCCATGCTCCATGCTGAAGCCTGTATCGAAGTCACCGCGCAAGTCTGCCCACGCCAGAAGACTGCTGTTCGAGTCCGACGCAATATCTATACGCCCGATTCCTGCAAGACGCTCCTGTACAGCGGTCTCCTCCAGCGCAGCAAGAATCATGGGGACGTTTTCTGTTTCAACCAGGAAAGGCATAATCTGCCACCAGATGTCAGCCCTGTAGCATTGACCAGTGCTCCATTCTCCTGGTGGATGTTCGTCCACCCAGCTGCGTTCCGTGGCCAGCTGAATCCAGGGACCTTCGCCCCAGCCGGCAGGAAGTTCTTGCGTGTTATGGATGAGATCCGTTGGTGACAGATCAGCGGCAGACGAGTTGGCCCACTGCCTGATTCCCTCTAGTGTGGGTATGGGCCAGCGGATGCCTGTCAGACTCCAAGACCTGCTATTGGCACTATGTCGCCGTCCTGCCGGCACGACGGTATATAACCAGCGGGATGGATCAATTAACTGGATGTAGCTGATCTGATCGGGACTTTCATAAGTTTTTGGTTCGTCGCGCCAGTCGGGCACCATCTTGTAGTTATCAGCCAGAAAGGCCAGAATAGTTTGCCAGCCGATCCACTGATATTTCTTGCCAACTCGCTCATTTCTGCCCTCGCCCGCGATCCGACTGTTCTCCTGAGCGTAATAGCCAGTGTCAAAGGTATCGAAACGTTCGGCAGCCCAGCCTAGATGAATGCAGTTCCAAACTACGAAGCGTGCGGCGAGATGGATGTCGAACATGGGAGGTTTTTTTCTTCTAGTGCCCATGACAGCTCCAGAGGGGCGAGCCGGTGCGGCTGATCCAGCCAATGGCTCGGCCAGGAAATGCTTGGTGCCTGAAGTAGCTCCCATGACGTACCAGTAGAAGTCCCTCCCAAAACAGGAACCAACGATGCTGAGATATCCCCGTGCATTCTGTGCGCTGCGTAATTCTTCTTCGGTAGGCAGGCTGTTTAGCGGCAGGCTGCTTCGGTACGGGGGGCGGACTAACGGCAAATCTGCTTCAGGCAGCCAGCCATTGGCATGTGCCTTCTCAACAATGCAGCGGGTGTAGTGGCGGATGGTAAGGTGGCACCAGCGGGCATTCCCCTCGGGGAACTGGCTTGCGTAGACCAGTTGGGCAGCCTCTGCACAGTGCTTAGTGGCCTTGCCTTGCATGAGCACACCGAGTACGGCAATCAAAGTGCCCTCCAGCACATAGGCATCATTCACTGCTAGGAAGTCGGGCAGGAACCTTGGTAGCACCTGCGGGCAAGCCGCCAGTACCCTGGTGAGGCCGCGTATAGCTGCTTCACGCTGGCCCCGCTGGCACGTTGAACTGGTCCAGCCCAGTAACTGAGCTGCAGGGAGAGCAACGGTTTCATGCAGGCCACTCAGATCAGCCTCGCCGGCCCAGCGCAGCAGAATGTGCAGGTTGGAATTCTTATCGAACCACAGGGGGATCAGATGGATAGTCCAGTCCACGTCCCGCTCGCCGGGGCTGGTCATCCTGCATAGCCAGGGATGGAGAAGTTTTTCCATGGCAAATGGATGACCAGGAATCAGCGCGAGGCGGATCAACTCATCCATGCTCTCGGATGAGCTGTTGAACAAGGAAAGTGTCCTGAACCACTCCAGCAACTCGCTGGGCGAGTTGGCAAAATCTTCTGGCTGGTGCCGCCAGCGCAAGCTATCCAGGTAGGCGTCCTGCAAGTCCCAGTCTGCCTGTTTCCAGCCATTGGGATGGTCATACTGCAATGAAAGCAGTGCGGGAATTTCTGCCCCGATCATGCGTGGAGCCATCAGGCATAGAGCTCTCAACAAACCAGCCCGATTGATGTTCATGGGGTGCTCCATGAACATCGGATTAGCCAGAGGGTGCAAGCTCCCATCTGATGCCATGGCCGCAACCAGTGCCTGAAGGCGCGCGTGCTGATCCGGCAATGATTTGAACAGCTGGGCCAGCAGCCGGTCGAGGATGAAGGTGTCACATAGACGCTCGTAACCGAACAGGATCAGATCCTCATCTTCATCGTTTATCTGATCAAGAAGAGCACCAGCCGAGCACAGGTAGGCAATGATCCCCCTGCCTCCGGTCGTCTCTTCAGCGATACGGTCTGCTTCAAGTCGCGACAGGCTGAATCGCCCTGACTGGATCATGGCATCGGCCAGGCGGTTGAGCGTACGGCGTATGGGGTTACGGCGGGTTTGGTCGTCCAGATTTAGCTTGCCAACCGTGTCCTGTTCCAGTCGCTCCATCCAGCCCAGCCACACCTCCAGCCATGAAGGTAGCCAGTGAACGGGTTGCTTTCTCCCCAGGAGGCTCTTCACCAGCAACTGGACGTATAGCGGGTTGCTCAACTCACCAATGGGTGGCGCAACCGGAATCTGTACTCCGTAATACGCGCAGTAGACCGTCAGGGCATTTGCACCAACATCACTGAAGCCGGGATGCTGGTATTCCACCCATGGAGCGGGACGATCATTTGCCAGTGTGGGAAGAACAAGATCACGGTAATCCGAACGCACGCCCAGTACGACGGCAAGGTGGGGGCGGGCAAGGATGTCACTGAGCATGCTGCTCAGCTGCCCCTTCCAGCGAGCACGATCATGGGTCTCATTGAGAGCGTCGATGACGATGAGTGCCCGCTGTTGCCGCTGGGCGGCCGCATTTTCCAGCTCGTCAAGAAAACTCGTCTGCGTACCGGGATATTCCAGCCGCTGTAGAATTGCGCTCCAGAGATCGCCGCTGGCCGAAAGCGTGTGCCCGAGAACACCGACGGCTATCTGCTCTTCCGCTAATGCGCGGTTCAGCTCATGCACCAGCGTATGGGTCTTACCCTGACCAGCGGGTCCCGTCAGTAGTAGGACACGACTTTGGGCGTAGGGCGCGAAGGTTTTGAAGAGCTCACAGGCATCGTGAGATTTCAAAGCCAACTGCTGTAGATGGTGCTGACGATAACGCTCCCGTTCTGTTTGCTTCTTTTCCTTATTACGGTCGCCTGCTTGCTCATGTTGCTCCCACGCGACTTCTGCAAGTTGTGCCAGTAGATCGCGAATGGACGCGAAGTCCGGCAGTACTTCCCAGCGAGGGGATTTCCGAAGCTGGTGGGAAATGCCTGTCAATCGATGGCGATATGTTTCAATAACTGTTTCGTTAGGCAAATGTTCCCATATCTCAGCAAGGGCTTTGTCGAACTGGCGGACAACTGCCGGACGAGCCAGCAGCCAGTCGAAAATCTGGCTTATCTCGCTTTCCACATGGGCGTCGGCGGTATAGCGCGGGCCGGCATCGTGGGTAAAGCGCTGTGCTTGCTGCTGCAGCCACTCATCCAAAGGCAGCCGGGTATGCGGGTGCCATTGACTGATCAGATGGCGTAGGTGCTGGTCAAGCTGGGCAGAAAAATCTTCGGTGTGATGAAAGCGGTGTACAAAGCCCTTGCCGCCATCTTCTGAAAATGGTGCGCCGGAAAAGAAGGCTTCGAGCCGCGCCAACTGGTCGGCATCGGGAACCGCCCCGGCAGTCGCTTGTAGGCGATAAACCAGCAGGTGCGGCAAGCTAGCTCCTCGCCGTCGTGCAGCCCATGCACGATGGAATTCATATTCACTACCGGAGCCAAAGCCTGCTCCATCCGGCTTTCGATACAGGCACTGGTACTCTGGCAAGGGGGTGCCAAAACGGTTGCGGAAGATGCCCAGATAGATGTCGCAGGCTTCAGGTACGAGCAGTCGCTCGTTTACAGAGGTTTGAGGGGACTGATGGGCCTCCATCGGAATCCCCCCTTGCCAGTCCCAGGCAACGACCTCCAGCCTAGCGAAAACGCTGATCACAGGGTCGGCGTTGAGCCTTGCAACCAACGCATGCACTGCCTGCCGTTCAGATGTACAGTCGCCCGGAGATGAAAGAAAGATTCTGATTGAGTGCATTGCTGGAGCCTTGTGCTTGGAATACCTTTGACATTGATGCCCTTGGGGATCCTTGATTGTGATCCATCCCCCCATGCGCACATCATGCACAAAGTCTTTCGAGCACTACAGTTCATACGGTTAAGCTTTAAGGAATTCTCATGCCCCCCCTATGTTTCGTCCTGATGCCTTTTGGCCGCAAGCCCGCCAGCGATGGCCGATGGGTGGATTTCGATGCGGTATATCAGCAGCTGATCGCTCCGGCAGTACGAGCGGCAGGGCTGGAGCCGCTCCGAGCGGACGAGGAGCAGGTAGGTGGCGTGATTCACAAGGCTATGTTCGAGCGGCTGATCTTGTGCGAATTTGCCGTTGCCGACCTCACCACAGCCAATGCCAATGTGTTCTACGAGCTGGGTGTGCGTCATGCACTTCGACCGGCGGCTACTCAGCTTTTGTTTGCCGATGGATGGGGCCAACTGCCCTTCGATGTAGGGTTGTTGCGCGGGCTACCCTATCGCTTGGGGCTGGATGGCCGCCCAAGTCACCAGGCTGAAGACTGCGCAGCACTCACCGTCAAGCTGCAGGCCGCGCGCCAGGATCTGGCAGATAGCCCGCTCTTTCAGTTAGTGGAGGGGTTTCCAGACATTCAGCACCTGAAGACCGATATTTTCCGCGACCGCGTACAGTACGCCGAAGATCTCAAGGCCCAGTTGGCCAAGGCACGCAAGCAAGGGGCCGAAGCCGTAGCGTCTGTCGAAGCAGCGCTAGGCGACATAGCGTTAGCCGAAGCTGGCGTAGTCATCGATCTGATGTTGTCTTACCGTGCGGTATCGGCCTGGCAACAGGTCGTGGATTTGGTTGCACGTATGGCGCCGCCGCTGGCCGCCACGGTGATGGTGCGTGAGCAGTTGGCTATGGCGCTCAATCGCCTGGGGCGTGGTGAGGAAGCCGAGCACATTCTGACCGAACTGATCCGCGAGCGGGGTGCTAGCAGCGAAACCTGTGGCTTGCTCGGTCGAGTGTACAAGGATCGCTGGCAGGCTGCGCTGAAGGCTGGCCATAACGCGCGCGCGCAAGGCGTGCTCAAACAGGCAATCGATGCCTATTTACGAGGCTTCGAGAGCGACTGGCGTGATACCTACCCGGGTATCAATGCAGTGACGCTGATGGAGTTGAAAAGCCCGCGTGACCCACGCCAAGCAGACTTGCTGCCGGTGATGCGCTATTCCGTCGAGCGCCGAATAAGTCGCGGTCAGCCGGATTACTGGGACTACGCTACCCGCCTAGAACTCGCCGTGCTTGCCAACCAACCCGACATAGCTCACCAAGCTCTGAGCGATGCACTTGCCCACTTACGCGAAGGCTGGGAAGCGACGACCACCGCTAACAACCTACGACTCATCCGGCAGGCCCGCCAAATACGCGGCGAGCAAGACGAAATAGGACTGGGCGAGCTGATTGCAGAGCTGGATTCAGCCTGCCAACAATTTTAAGTCATCTCCAATCTTTGGCACATTGCAGAAATGGGAAACGGGACGTCCGAACCTCTTCAGAAGCAAGCCAACAACAGCTGCCGGTAGTGCTGAGAAAAACTGACCTGATAGCTTGGTTCAGCAGCAAAATCCCCCAGCGAGCAGGCGCCCCCCGAACCTGCACCAAGATCCTGCCCGGCCTCACCATTACCCCCACTGCCATCGGCCTCGCTGCCAGCCCCCATCCCCTCAGCCATAGAGCCAGCAGGAGCAGTGGACATCTGCACCCGGCTCAGCACTGCCAGGTCATCCGGCAGATCATCCGCAATGCGCTCCGCAAAGCGCCGCAATGTGAGCTCCGCCAGCATGAACAGCCAAGCCTGATCATCGGACTCGCCCATCCGCCGCAGCACGCGCCCCAGCACTTGCCGGTAGTGCAGCTCAGTACGGATGCGGCTGAGGTAGCAGCACACCTGCAGGCGGGGGATGTCCGTACCCTCGCTGATCATCCCAACAGCGATGATCCAGCGGCAATCACTGTGCCTGAACGCATTGATCACCTGCTGGGCATCCGGGGTCCGATTGGTGACGACCCTGTAGCTTTCCCCCTTGGCATCCAGTGCCTGAGCAACCTGCTGGGCATGCTCGATATCGGTAGCGACCACCAGACCAGCCGCATCCGGCTTGATCTGACGAAGCTCATCTAGCTTGGCGCATCCCAGACCAAGCAGTTGATCGATCACTTCGTCATGGCGTAGCAGGTCTTCGTAGGTGACGGGGGATTCCCCCAACAGCTTGGCGATGCTGGGGAACAGCCTGACGGTGCGCTCGGTCTCCAGCTCCTCCGTGAGCTTCACCTTCTGGTTGTCGAGAAGGACGATGCGGGGCACGCGGCACACCCCGTCAGCAATGGCCTCCCTCAGGCCATAGCGGTAGTCGCAGATCAAGTGTCCCTCGGGGGACGAGTAGCGGGCCAAGGCAATGGCTCGGTCGTCCGAGCGCCATGGCGTGCCGGACAACGCCAAGGTGAAAGCGGCGCGATCCTGTATCCGTTGCAGGATCTGCTGTCCCCAGGCGTTGCTCAGCAGCGGATCATGCCCGGCGCAATGATGAATCTCGTCGAAGACAGCGAATACGCGGTAGTCATCGAGGAGCCGCCAGAACGCCTCGTCACGGTAATCCATGGCCTGGTAAGTGTACGCGGCCCCCACAGCGCCGAGCAGGCCGTCCAGACGCTTGCCGAGCACCGCCGCGAAGGTCGAGCGGAAGCCGTCGACGACCTGGCACGACGGTGCGAAGCACAGCACCAGATCGATCCTCCCTTGTTCCAGCAGGCAGCGGGCCAGCTCTGCCGCCATGCGCGTCTTGCCGGCGCCCGGCGTTGCCTGGCAGAAAAAGTGTGGCGAGGAAAGGAAGTGCTCCAGCGCCGTATCGATGCAGCGGCGCTGCCAGTCTCGCAGTGATGATGTCATCGCGTAGAGGCAAGCGTCTTGAGCGTCTTCTCGACAGCGCGAAGGTGTCCCAGCAGCCGCGAGCTGCGATCTCTGGCCTCCAAGTACTCGCCTTCGACCTTGTCGCGCAGATGCGGCATGTCATCGAGGAGCTGCTTGTAGCGCTCCGCCTCGCCCATCGCCGACAGGAAGTCCAGCCGGATTTCCTTGAGAAGAACTTCCAGATGCTGCTCCGCATCGAATGAAGGGTTGGATGGCACGCTTCCGTGCTCAGGGACTGACGGCTCCGGCTCGCACACGGCCTTGAGGCTGTTCTCGAACCCACCGTCGACCAGCTCCAGCTGCAGGTTCTCCGGGAACGGTTGCAGGTGGTAGACCTGTCCACGCGAGCGGCGCTCTTCATCAGGCAAGAGCCAGCCTGCGCGGAGCATGCGACGGATCTGCTCGTATACATAGCGGCGCACATCGCCAAGACGGAAGGTCAGGCCTCCCAGGCGCTGGGCATAGGCATCCCGCAGCTCACGGGTCGTGAACTGTGAGCGCCCTTCCTCTTGAAGCAGCTCATACAGGCGCCTGTCGAGGATGAACGTGGCGGGTTTCATACAGGCCCCCAAGGGGTCGTAGCGGAGAAATGCGGATTATAGTCCGTGGCCTATGCGTCCGCAAACGCAGGATAGTGCCGCCTCAAGTGGAGTTGAGGCGGTCATGGATCAGTTGGCGAAAGCGTTGGGGGCACGCATCCGGACGCAGAGAAAGGCCTGTCGGCTTTCTCAGGATGCACTGGCGCTGGCCTGCAGCATCGACCGCAGCTACATGGGCCGCATCGAGCGTGGCGAGGTGAACATCACCGTCGAGAAGCTATACCGGATCGCCAGCGTGCTGACCTGCGATCCGGTGTCACTCTTGCCGCGTCATGAAGAGCTATAGCTCCGTACCCTGATCACAAAAAATCGGATCACTCACCAGCCAACTGACCAGCACTGGGTGTAGAGGCCCATGCTTGTCCGCCACCAGAGCAAGCTCCTGCCTGGACCGCTCCTCTACCCGCCCTGCCAAATAAATAGCATCTGCCGTCGGGTAATGCCGTAGCAGACGCACCGCCTGCTCTCGAATGGCTTCAGGAAAGCGAGAGTCTCGGGATAGCTCCAGCAGAAACTCCCTCGTTTGCACCAAGCTATTGGTGCGCTCATGAACCATAGTCATCGCATCGCTCCTGCAGTGCCTACGGGGAGGCATTTCTCAGTCAACATTGTGCTGCCATGATTCACTTCATGCAGTGGCATCCACTGGGGCTGGGCAAGATCAGGCGCACTTGCGACCCCAGTCGCAGCTCATTGCCCGTCATCCTCCTCGTCGACGGCGACCAGCGTAATGGTGCCGCCGCTTTCGTCCAGTTTGTCGCTGTAGCCGCAGGCGACACATTCGCGGTGCGGCACACCTTCCACGAACCACATGCGTACGCTGTCCATGCGCTCGCACGCGGGACAACTAGCGCCAACGATGAACTGCTTCTTCGGCTCCAGCGCTGGTGGGACAGCGGGTACTTTCGGCTGCCCGTTCATGCTTCACCCCGGTTGCGCAGGAAATCTCCGGTCTTGGCGAAGGCATCTTTCAGGTAGGCACGCAGCTCGGCATCCATCGGCGTGTCGTCCAGCGCCAGATTCATGCAGTGCAGCCACTGGTCGCGCTCGCTCTTACCAATGGAGAACGGCAAATGTCGGGCGCGCAGGCGCGGATGGCCGTGCTTCTCGATGTAGCGCTGGGGACCGCCGAGCCAGCCGCTGAGAAAGTCGAAGAACGTGTCGCGGATCTCGCGGGTGTCGGGATTGTGCATGTCGCGCACGATCTCAACGCCCGGCTCGCTGAACATCAGGTCGTAGAAGCGATCAACCAGCTGGCGCAGCGGCTGGTCGCCGCCCAGTTGCTGGTAGGGGATGAATTCGGATGCGATTGCCATGGGGGCCTCGTGCAGTGGAAGGTGCCGGCGCGGGGGTCAACCCTGCGCCGGCCACAGGATCAGGTAGCCCAGCCCCATCAGCAGCCAGCCGCCCAGTGGATGGAAGACGCTGCGCCACAGCCGGCTGTACGGATCGAAGCCGACACTGTGGATGAAGCCGCTGGAGATGCCCCACATCACCAGCATCAGCAGGCCGTGGCTGTAGCGGCCCTCGGCGTCGAGCATGGCGGCGGGGTGGATCAGCAGCACCAGCGCCAGCGGCGCGGCGAGCAGCAGGGAGACAGCGCGGCTGATGCCGCGCTGCAGCCAGGGACGGGGCTCAGCGGTCACCCGCATCGCCCTCGTCAAGGTTCTGGGTGGTTTCCAGCCACAGGGCATTGATGATGCCGAAGCTGCAGGCCAGCAGTACACCGAGGATCCAGGCGAAGTACCACATCTGTCGTTCTCCTTGGCCCTGAGTGGGCACATCTCGTGTAGGAGCGAATTCATTCGCGACCCACGCCGCAGGCGTGGCCAACCGCGGAATCGCTGCGCCTCGCAGGCGAGGCGGTCGCGGATTAATCCGCTCCTACAGTCATGGTTTCAGTACAACCCGTGCGGGTTGCTCTCGATGGTCTTGTTGCTCAACCGGCCCCACATGCGGGTGTAGCACCACAGGGTGTAGAGCAGGATCAGCGGCACGAAGATGCCTGCCACCACCAGCATGATGCCCAGGGTCTTGTGGCTGGACACCGCGTCCCACACGGTCAGGCTCGACGCCGGGTCGAGGCTGGAGGGGAAGACGAAGGGGAACAGCGAAAAGCCCGCGGTGCAGATGGTGCTGACGATGGCCAGGCTGCTGCCGAGGAAGGCCAGGCCGCCGCGGTTAAAAAGCGCGCCGAACAGCGCCAGCACGCCGCCGGCCAGGCCTGCCAGCGGGGCGAGGCGGGTCAGCGGGTACTGCGCGTAGTTGGCCAGCCAGCCGCTGTTGTCCAGGCTCACCTGTTTGTGCAGCGGGTTGAGCGCCGCGCCCAGATCGGCAAAGCCGCCGATCAGGCTGTAGCCCTGGATGCCCAGCACCAGCCAGGTGCCGGCCGCGGCGAAGCTGACCAGGTACACCAGCGCGCACAGCTGGGTGGCCTTGCGCGAGCGCTGGTGCAGCTCGGCGTCGGTACGCAGCATCAGCCAGGCGCCGCCGTGGGCGCAGAGCATGCTCAGGCTGACCACCCCGACGAGCAGGGCGAACGGATGCAGCAGGGCGAAGAACGAGCCCTCGTAGGTCGAGCGCATCAGCTCGTCGAGGCGGAACGGCAGGCCGAGAAACAGGTTGCCGAAGGCCACGCCGAACAGCAGCGCAGGCGCTGCGCCGCCGACGAACAGCGCCCAGTCCCAGGCGCCGCGCCACTTCTGGTTCTCCAGCTTGCTGCGGTAGTCGAAGCCCACCGGGCGGCAGAACAGCGCGAACAGCACCAGCAGCATCGCCCAGTACAGCCCGGAGAAGGCCACCGCGTAGACCATCGGCCAGGCGGCGAACAGCGCGCCACCGGCGGTGATGAACCACACCTGGTTGCCGTCCCAGTGCGGGGCGATGGTGTTGATCGCCACCCGCCGCTCATTGTCGGTCCTGCCGACGAAGGGCATCAGCGCCATGGCGCCCATGTCGAAGCCGTCGGTGAGGGCGAAGCCGATCAGCAGCACGCCGATCAGCACCCACCAGACCAGTTTCAGGGTTTCGTAGTCGAACATGACACTCTCCTCAGGCCTGGGCGGGTTTTGCGGCGGCTTGCCGTTCGAAGTGGTAGCGGCCGGTGTGCAGGCTGGACGGGCCGAGGCGGGCGAACTTGATCATCAGGTACATCTCGATCACCAGCAGCAGGCTGTAGAAGGCGATCAGCGCGATCAGCGAGCCCCAGACGTCGCCAGTGCTCAGGCTGGACGCGGACAGGTGGGTCGGCAGCACCTCGCCGATCGACCACGGCTGGCGGCCGTGCTCGGCGACGTACCAGCCGGTCTGCGCGGCGATCCACGGCAGCGGCAGGCTGAGCAGCGCCCACTTGAGCAGCCAGGGCTTGCTCTCCTCGTTCTTCTTCGCCGAGGCCCAGAAGGCGCAGGCGAACAGCGCCAGCATCAGGAAGCCCGAGGCGACCATGGCGCGGAAGCTCCAGAACAGGCTGAACACGTGGGGAATGGTGTCCTTGGCGGCGAGCTGGATCTGCTCCTCGCTGGCATCGACCACGTTGGGGGTGTACTTCTTCAGCAGCAGGCCGTAGCCCAGATCGTGCTTGACCTGCTCGAAGGCGGCGATGGTTTCCGCGCTCTTGTCGCCGCCGCGCAGCTGTTCGAGCAGGGCGTAGGCGGTCATGCCGTTGCGGATGCGCCCCTCGTGCTCGGCGATCAGGTCCTTGATGCCCTTGACCTCCTCGTCCAGCGAACGGGTGGCGATCAGGCCCAGCGCCCAGGGAATCTTCACCGCGTAGTCGGTGCGCTGCTCCTCCTGGTTGGGCAGGCCGAACAGGGTGAAGCCGGCCGGCGCCGGATGGGTTTCCCACTCGGCCTCGATGGCCGCCAGCTTGGTCTTCTGCACGTCGCCGATCTCGTAGCCCGACTCGTCACCGAGGACGATCACCGAGAGAATCGAGGCCAGGCCGAAGGCCGAGGCGATGGCGAACGAGCGGCGGGCGAAGCCCAGATCGCGCTTCTTCAGCAGGTAGTAGCTGGAGATGGCCAGCACGAAGATCGCCCCGGTGACGTAGCCGGCGGCCACGGTGTGCACGAACTTGACCTGCGCCACCGGGTTGAAGATCAGCGCGCCGAAGTCCACCAGCTCCATGCGCATGGTCTGGTAGTTGAACTCGGCGCCCACCGGGTTCTGCATCCAGCCGTTGGCGATCAGGATCCACAGCGCCGACAGGTTGGAACCCAGCGCTACCAGCCAGGTCACCGCCAGGTGCTGCACCTTCGACAGCCGATCCCAGCCGAAGAAGAACAGGCCGATGAAGGTCGATTCGAGGAAGAACGCCATCAGCCCCTCGATGGCCAGCGGCGCGCCGAAGATGTCGCCGACGTAGTGGCTGTAGTAGGCCCAGTTGGTGCCGAACTGGAACTC
>NZ_SSTC01000005.1 GCF_004801855.1 Pseudomonas sp. A-1
GGCGGCGCCCAGGCCGGCGCCGACCGCGGCGCCGGTCTTGCCACCGACCGCCTGGCCGAGGACGTTGCCCAGGGCGCCGCCGAGGCCGCCGCCGACCGCGGCACGGGTGGTGCCATCGGCCATGGCGCCTTGGGCGCACAGCAGGCTCAGGGTCAGGACGGAAAGTGCTTTACGCATGGTGCGAACCTCATGGACGAAAACCGGGTGAATTGTCCCGCCCCCTCCGGCATTTGTCCAACGCCGGGCGGGCCGGATGGAAACGGGTTCACGGTGGGACAACTGCCAGGCGGAGAGGTTCGCTTTGAGGACAAACTTGTCCTGGTTGCCTGTCGGATGCCCGCCGCCGGCAGGTAAAGTGCAGGTAAAGAACCTTTGCGCTCCAACTGAGAAGCCTTATCGTTCAGGCTCCCAAGGAAAGTGACCTGCACCATGTCCGAACTCGACCTCCCGACCCGTTCTTCCCGTAACCGCTGGCTGGCCGGCGCAACCCTAGTGCTGCTGGCCGCCGCGCTGGCCGCCGCGCTGGCCTGGTGGCTGTGGCCAGTCGACGAGCAGGGCGCGCAACCGGGCGGTGCCCGCGGACCGGGCGGTGGCAGCCTGAGCGGGCCGCCGGCGGGACGGCCGCGTTTCCGCGACATGGCCGGAGGCACGGTGCCGGTGCGCCTGGCGGAGGCGAAACTCGGCGAGTTCCCGGTGGAGCTCAAGGCCCTCGGCACCGTCACCGCCTACAACACGGTCAACGTGCTGCCGCGCGTCGACGGCCAACTGGTCAGGGTGCTGTTCGAGGAAGGCCAGCAGGTCAAGGCCGGCCAGGTGCTGGTGCAGATCGACCCGCGGCCGTACCGCGCCGCCCTGGACAAGGCCGAGGGCGATCTCGCCGAGCGCCGCGCCGAGCTGAAGAACGCCGAGCTGGACCTCAAGCGCTACCAGGGCCTGTACGCCGAGGACTCCATCGCCAGGCAGACCCTGGACAGCCAGCAGGCCACGGTCGCGCAGCTGCGCGGCAGCCTGCAGAGCCTGCAGGCGGCGGTGGCCGAGGCGCGCCTGAACGTCGAGTTCACCGAGGTCAAGGCGCCGATCAGCGGCCGCCTCGGCCTGCGCCAGGTGGACGTCGGCAACCTGGTCACCTCCGGCAACGCCACGCCGCTGGTGACCATCACCCAGATCGCGCCGATCACCGTCAGCTTCACCCTGCCCGAGGCCGAGCTGCCGGCGCTGCTGGCCCGCCACCGCGCCGGCGAGCCGCTCAAGGTCGAGGCCTGGGACCGCGGCGAGCGCCAGCGACTGGCCGAGGGCGTGCTGGCCAGCCTGGACAACCAGATCGACACCGCCACCGGCACGGTCAGGCTCAAGGCGCGCTTCGAGAACGCCGACGAGCGCCTGTTCCCCAACCAGTTCGTCAACGTGCGCCTGCTGCTGGAGACCCGCCGCGACGCGCTGCTGCTGCCGGCGGCAGCGGTGCAGTTCGGTTCGGCGGGCACCTTCGTCTACGTGGTGGGCGAAGGCAACAAGGTGCAGATGCGCCCGGTCGAGGTGGCCGCCAGCAACGGCGAGCAGAGCCTGATCGGCGCGGGCCTGGCCGCCGGCGAGAAGGTGGTGCTGGAAGGCACCGACCGCCTGCGTGAGGGCAGCACCGTCGAGGTGGTGGAAGGCGCCTTCAAGGAGGCCACGCCGCCGGTGGCGCCGGGCAAAGCCGAGCCGGGCAGCAACCCGCGCGGCGAGCGGCCGCTGCCGGCTGACGGCGCCCCGGCACGGAAGCCCACCGCATGAGCCTGTCGCGCCCGTTCATCCTGCGCCCGGTGGCGACCACCCTGCTGATGGTGGCGATCTTCCTCGCCGGGCTGATCGCCTACCGCCAGCTGCCGGTGGCGGCGCTGCCGCAGGTCGACTATCCGACCATCCGCGTGCTGACCCTGTATCCCGGCGCCAGCCCCGAGGTGATGGGCAGCGCGGTCACCGCGCCGCTGGAGCGCCAGTTCGGCCAGATGCCGGGCCTTGCGCAGATGTCCTCGACCAGCTCGGGCGGCGCCTCGGTGATCACCCTGCGCTTCGGCCTCGACGTCGAGCTGGACGTCGCCGAGCAGGAAGTGCAGGCAGCGATCAACGCGGCCAACAACCTGCTGCCCAACGACCTGCCGGCGCCGCCGGTCTACAACAAGGTCAACCCGGCCGACACCCCGGTGCTGACCCTGGCGATCACATCAAAGACCCTGCCGCTGCCCGAGGTCAACGACCTGGTCGACACGCGCATGGCGCAGAAGCTGGCGCAGATCAGCGGCGTCGGCCTGGTCAGCCTGGCCGGTGGCCAGCGCCCGGCGGTACGCATCCGAGTCAACCCGCAGGCGCTGGCCGCCTACGGCCTCAACCTGAGTGACGTGCGCAGCCTGATCAACGCCGCCAACGTCAACCAGCCCAAGGGCAACTTCGACGGCCCGACCCGCGTCTCCCAGCTGGATGCCAACGACCAGCTGCGTTCGGCCGCCGAGTACCGCGACCTGGTGCTGAGCTACAGCGAAGGCGCCACCCTGCGCCTGGGCGACCTCGCTGAGGTAGTCGACGGCGCCGAGAACGAGCGTCTGGCCGCCTGGGCCGATCAAAGCGCCGCGGTACTGGTCAACGTGCAGCGCCAGCCGGGCGCCAACGTCATCGAGGTGGTCGACCGCATCCAGGCGCTGCTGCCGCAGATCACCGCCAGCCTGCCGGCCGGCGTCGAGGTCGCGGTGCTCAGCGACCGCACCCAGACCATCCGCGCCGCGGTGCGCGACGTGCAGTTCGAGCTGCTGCTCGCCGTCTGCCTGGTGGTGCTGGTGACCTTCCTGTTCCTGCGCCGCCTGGCCGCCACGGTGATTCCGTCGATCGCCGTGCCGCTGTCGCTGATCGGCACCTTCGCGGTGATGCACCTGGCCGGCTTCTCGGTCAACAACCTGACCCTGATGGCGCTGACCGTCGCCGCCGGCTTCGTGGTCGACGACGCCATCGTCATGCTGGAGAACATCGCCCGCCACCTGGAGGAGGGCGACACGCCGCTCAACGCCGCGCTCAAGGGGGCCAGGCAGATCGGCTTCACCCTGGTGTCGCTGACCTTCTCGCTGATCGCCGTGCTGATCCCGCTGCTGTTCATGGCCGACGTGGTCGGGCGGCTGTTCCGCGAGTTCGCCATCACCCTGGCGGTGGCCATCCTCATCTCCCTGGTGGTGTCGCTGACCCTGACGCCGATGATGTGCGCGCGCCTGCTCAGGCATCAGCCGGAGGGCGAGCAGGGCCGCTTCTACAAGGCCAGCGGCGCCTGGATCGACTGGCTGATCGCCCGCTACGACTCGGGTCTCACCTGGGTGCTGCGCCATCAGGGCGTGACCCTGCTGGTCGCGCTGGCCACCCTCGGTCTCACCGTGCTGCTGTATCTGGCCGTGCCCAAGGGCTTCTTCCCGGTGCAGGACGTCGGCGCCATCCAGGGCATCAGCCAGGCGCCGCAGAGCATTTCCTTCAAGGCCATGAGCGAGCGCCAGCAGCGCCTGGCCGAGGTGATCCTGCGCGATCCGGCGGTGGCCAGCCTGTCCTCCTACATCGGCGTCGACGGCGACAACGCCACCCTCAACAGCGGGCGCATGCAGATCAACCTGGTGCCGCACGGCGAGCGCGACCTCACCGCCGCCGAGGTGATCGAGCGCCTGCGCCCCGCGCTGGCGCAGGTGCCGGGCATCGAGCTGTTCCTGCAGCCGGTGCAGGAGCTGACCATCGAGGACCGCGTCAGCCGCACCCAGTACCAGTTCAGCCTGGAGTCGCCGGACGCCGCGCTGCTCGAGGAGTGGACGCCGCGTCTGGTCGAGGCGCTGGAGCCGCTGGCCGAGCTCAGCGATGTGACCAGCGACCTGCAGACCCGCGGCCTGCAGGCGTATCTGGCCATCGATCGCGACCTGGCCGGGCGCCTCGGCGTGACCATGAGCGCCATCGACAGCGCGTTGTACGACGCCTTCGGCCAGCGGCAGATCTCCACCATCTTCACCCAGACCAGCCAGTACCGCGTTGTGCTGGAGAGCCAGGGCGCCCGCGACCGCGGGCTGGATGCGCTGCGCGAGATCCACGTGGCCGGCACCGATGGCGTGCAGGTGCCGCTGGCCAGCCTGGTGCGCGTCGAGGAGCGCGCCACCGCGCTACAGGTCAACCGCATCGGCCAGTTCCCGGCGGTCACCGTGTCCTTCAACCTGGCGCCGGGGGTGGCGCTGGGCGAGGCGGTGGCGCGCATCGAGCAGGTCAAGGCCGAGATCGGCCTGCCGGAAGGCGTGCAGACCCGCTTCCAGGGCGCCGCCGAGGCGTTCCGCGCCTCGCTGTCCAGCACCCTGTGGCTGATCCTCGCCGCCATCGTCACCATGTACATCGTGCTCGGCGTGCTCTACGAGAGCTACATCCACCCGATCACCATCCTCTCGACCTTGCCCTCGGCAGGCGTCGGCGCGCTGCTGGCGCTGCTCATCTCCGGCAACGACCTGGGGCTGATCGCGGTGATCGGCATCATCCTGCTGATCGGCATCGTCAAGAAAAACGCGATCATGATGATCGACTTCGCCCTCGAGGCCGAGCGCCACCAGGGCATGGACCCGCAGGCGGCGATCCACCAGGCGGCGCTGCTGCGCTTCCGGCCGATCCTGATGACCACCCTGGCCGCGCTGTTCGGCGCCGTGCCGCTGATGCTGGCCTCGGGTTCCGGCGCCGAGCTGCGCCAGCCGCTGGGCCTGGTGATGGTCGGCGGCCTCTTGGTCAGCCAGGTGCTGACCCTGGTGACCACCCCGGTGATCTACCTGTGGTTCGACCGTCTGAGCCGGCGCTTCACCGGGCGCAGCGCGGCGGGGGTGGCGGCATGACGGCGGGAATGCTGGTGCGCATGGCGCACCCTACGCCATTGCACGCCCGTAGGGTGCGCCGTGCGCACCATGGCGGCGGCTGCGGCGATCACGGTGCGCACGGCGCACTCTGCGGGGGGCAGGCATGAATCTGTCCGCCCCCTTCATCGTCCGCCCGGTCGCCACCCTGCTGCTCAGCCTGGCGATCCTGCTGGCTGGCGCGCTGAGCTTCGGCCTGCTGCCGGTGTCGCCGCTGCCGCAGATGGACTTCCCGGTGATCACCGTGCAGGCCAGCCTGCCCGGCGCCAGCCCGCAGGTGATGGCCTCCAGCGTGGCCACGCCGCTGGAGCGCTCGCTCGGCACCATCGCCGGCATCAGCCAGATGACCAGCCGCAGCAGCCAGGGCTCGACGCGGATCATCCTGATGTTCGAGCTGGGCCGCGACATCAACGCCGCAGCCCGCGAGGTGCAGGCGGCGATCAACGCGGCGCGTAACCTGCTGCCCAGCGCCATGCGCAGCATGCCCACCTACCGCAAGGTCAACCCGTCGCAGGCACCGATCATGGTGCTGTCGCTGACCTCGCCAGTGCTGGAGAAGGGCCAGCTGTACGACTTCGCCTCGACCATAGTCGCGCAGAAGCTGTCCCAGGTGCCGGGCGTCGGCGAGGTGCAGATCGGCGGCAGCTCGCTGCCGGCGGTGCGCGTGGAACTGCAGCCGCGCCTGCTCGAACAGTACGGCCTGGCGCTCGACGACGTGCGCCAGGCGCTCAGCGACGCCAACGTGCGCGGCCCCAAGGGTGCGCTGGAGGCCGGCGAGCGCCACTGGCAGGTGGCCAGCAACGACCAGCTGGACAAGGCAGCCGACTACATCCCGCTGATCATCCGCCACCAGGACGGCGCGGCGATCCGCCTGGGCGACGTCGCCACGGTGCGCGACAGCGTGGAGAACCGTTACAACAGCGGCTTCTACAACGACGAGCAGGCGGTGCTGCTGGTGGTCAACCGCCAGGCCGACGCCAACATCATCGCGACCATCGAGGGCATCCGTGCCGAGCTGCCGGCGCTGCGCGCGGTGCTGCCGGCCAGCGCCGAGCTGGCGGTGGCGATGGACCGCTCGCCGACCATCCGCGCCACCCTGCACGAGGCCGAGCGCACCCTGCTGATCGCCGTCGGCCTGGTGATCCTGGTGGTGCTGGCCTTCCTCGGCCACTGGCGCGCGGCGCTGATCCCGGCGCTGGCGGTGCCGGTGTCGCTGGTCGGCAGCTTCGCCGCCATGCACCTCCTGGGCTTCTCGCTGAACAACCTCTCCTTGATGGCGCTGATCATCGCCACCGGCCTGGTGGTCGACGACGCCATCGTGGTGCTGGAGAACATCGCCCGGCACATCGAGGCCGGCGAGAAGCCGCTGGCCGCGGCGCTCAAGGGCTCGAAGGAGGTGGGCTTCACCCTGCTGTCGATGAACGTGTCGCTGGTGGCGGTGTTCCTCTCCATCCTGTTCATGGGCGGCATCGTCGAGCGGCTGTTCCGCGAGTTCTCCATCACCCTGACGGTGGCCATCGTCATTTCCCTGCTGGTGTCGCTGACCCTGACGCCGATGCTCTGCGCGCGCTGGCTGCGCGCCGAAGCGGGCGAACGCGAACCGAACCGCCTGCAGCGCCTGGGCAACCGGGTGCAGGAGCGGGTGCTGGCCTTCTACCGCGTGAGCCTGGAGTGGGCGCTGCGGCATTCGCTGCTGACCCTGCTCAGCCTGCTGGCGACCATCGCGCTGAACGTCTGGCTGTTCGTCAGCGTGCCGAAGACCTTCATGCCGCAGCAGGACACCGGCCAACTGGTCGGCTTCATCCGCGGCGACGACGGCCTGTCGTTCCAGGTGATGCAGCCGAAGATGGAGATATTCCGCCGTGCAGTGCTCAGGGATCCGGCGGTGGAAAGCGTGGCCGGCTTCATCGGCGGCGAGGGCGGGATCAACAACGCCTTCATGATCGTGCGCCTCAAGCCCGTGGCCGAGCGCGGCGTCAGCGCCCAGCAGGTGGCCGAGCGCCTGCGCAAGAGCCTGCCCAAGGTGCCCGGCGGCCAGCTGTTCCTGATGCCCGACCAGGACCTGCGCTTCGGTGGTCACCAGGGCGGCAGCTCGGAGAACGAGTACGTGCTGCTGGCCAGCGAGCTGGACGACCTGCGCACCTGGATGCCGAAGGTGCGCGACGCGCTGAAGACCCTGCCGGAGCTGACCGACATCGACGCCAACGAAGGCGAGGGCGCCGAGCAGATCACCCTGGTGGTCGACCGCGACGCCGCCAAGCGCCTGGGCGTGGACATGAGCACGGTCACCACGCTGCTCAACAACGCCTTCAGCCAGCGTCAGGTGTCGACCATCTACGAGAGCCTCAACCAGTACAGCGTGGTGATGGAGATCGACCCGCAGTACGCCCGGCACCCCGAGGTGCTCGACCAGGTGCGTCTGGTCGGCAGCGACGGTCAGCAGGTGCCGCTGTCGACCTTCGCCCGCTGGGAGCGCAGCCTGGAGGAGGACCGCGTGCAGCACGACGGCGCCTTCGCCGCCGAGAGCATCAGCTTCGCCCTCGCCGAGGGCGTGAGCCTCGAACAGGCGACCACCGCCATCGAGCGCGCCATGGCGCTGATCGACCTGCCCACCGAGGTGCAGGGCAAGATGGGTGGCACCGGTGGCGCCTTCCAGCAGGCCCAGAGCTCGCAGCCGCTGATGATCCTCGGCGCGCTGCTGTTGGTGTACATCGTCCTCGGCATCCTCTACGAGAGCTACATCCACCCGCTGACCATCCTCTCCACCCTGCCGTCGGCCGGGGTCGGCGCGCTGCTGGCCATCCAGCTCACCGGCGGGCAGTTCAGCCTGATCTCGCTGCTCGGCCTGTTCCTGCTGATCGGCGTGGTGAAGAAGAACGCCATCCTGATGATCGACCTGGCCCTGCAGCTGGAGCGCAGCGAGCGGCTGAGCCCGCAGGAGTCGATCCGCCGCGCCTGCCTGCTGCGCTTCCGGCCGATCGTGATGACCACCCTGGCGGCGATCCTCGGTGCCTTGCCGCTGCTGCTCGGCGCCGCCGAGGGCGCGGAGATGCGCCAGCCGCTGGGCCTGACCATCGTCGGCGGGCTGATCCTCAGCCAGCTGCTCACCCTCTACACCACCCCGGTGGTCTACCTGTACCTCGACCGCCTGCGCCACCGCGTCAACCGCTGGCGCGGGCGGCCCAGCGATGCCGCACTGGAAGCTCCGCTATGACCGTCTCCGTCCCAGAACTTGCCCGCCCTGTAGGGGCGAATTCATTCGCCCGCCGGATCAAGGCGAATAAATTCGCCCCTACGCTCGCCTTGAGCCTGGCCCTGGCCGGCTGCGCCATCGGCCCGGATTACCAGCGCCCCGAGCTGAACACCCCGGCGGCGTTCCGTCAGGCCGAAGGCTGGAAGGCCGCCGAACCGGCCGATGCCCTGGCCCGCGGCGCCTGGTGGGAGCTGTACGGCGACGCCACCCTCAACGAGCTGCAGCAGCGCCTGGAAAGGTCCAACCAGAGCCTCGCCCAGTCGCTGGCGCAGTACCGCGAGGCGCAGGCGCTGGTGCGCGGCACCCGCGCCTCGTTCTTCCCCTCGCTGGGTGCCGACGCCAGCAAGACCCGCTCGGGGCAGGGCGCAGGGCGCAGCACGGTGGTCGTCGGCGGCGCGCCGGTGTCCAGCGGCGTCAGCGGTGGCGGGATTTCCACCAGCTACGACCTGACCTTCGGCGTCAACTGGGAGCTGGACCTGTGGGGCAAGCTGCGCCGCCAGCTGGAAGCGGACAACGCCAGCCTGTCGGCCAGCGCCGCCGACCTGGCCGCGGTGCGCCTGAGCCTGCAGTCCGAGCTGGCGCAGAACTACCTGCAGCTGCGCGTGCTCGACGAGCAGCAGCGCCTGCTCGACGCCACGGTGGCGGCCTACGCCCGCTCGCTCAGGCTCACCGAGAACCAGTATCAGGCCGGCATAGTGCCCAAATCCGACGTCACCCAGGCGCGCACCCAGCTCAAAAGCACCGAGGCCCAGGCCATCGACCTCAGGTACCAGCGCGCCCAGCTGGAGCACGCCATCGCCGTGCTGATCGGCGTGCCGCCTTCCGAGTTCGAGCTGGCCGCGGTGGACGGCGTGCCGGCGCTGCCGCAGGTGCCGGTCAGCGTGCCCTCGCAGCTGCTCGAGCGCCGCCCGGACGTGGCCAGCGCCGAGCGCGCGGTGATGAGCGCCAACGCCGAGATCGGTGTGGCCAAAGCGGCCTGGTTCCCCAGCCTCAGTCTCAGCGCCGCCGGCGGCTATCGCGGCGATACCTTCGGCCAGTGGATCAACACGCCCAACCGCTTCTGGTCGATCGGCCCGCAGTTCGCCATGACCCTGTTCGACGCCGGGCTGATCCGCTCGCAGGTCGACCAGGCCGAGGCGCGCTACGACCAGACCGTGGCCGGCTACCGGCAGACCGTGCTGGACAGCTTCCGCGAGGTGGAGGACTACCTGGTGCAGCTGCGCGTGCTGGAGGAGGAGAGCGGCGTGCAGCAGGAGGCGCTGGACGCCGCGCGCGAGTCGCTGCGCCTAGTGGAGAACCAGTACAAGGCCGGCACCATCGACTACAACAGCGTGGTCAGCGTGCAGACCGCGGCCTTGTCCAACGAGCGCAGCAGCCTGACCCTGCTCGGCAGCCGGCTGACCGCCAGCGTGCAGCTGATCGCCGCCCTCGGCGGTGGTTGGGACGGGGTGGCGCAGGAGCAGCTCGCCGATCAGCAGTGAGGCGCGCGGCGGCGCCTGTTGTGGGCTAGCTTTGCTGGGACGGAAACGGCGCAGGGCGGCGCAACGGGCCGCCTGACGGCCCGGACGGCTATCGGCTCCAGGGCTGACCATGAAAGAGAAAGAGCTGCGCCTGGCCCTGGTGTTCTTCGGCGGGGTATCCCTCGCCGTCTACCAGCACGGCATCAACCGGGAAATCCTCAACCTGGTGCGCGCCTCGAAGATCTACCACGCCGGCCGCTCCGGCGAGGACCAGGCGCCGGGCGGCAGCTTCCACCAGCATTATCCCGACGAGCCGGAGCGTTCCACCGGCGACCTCTACCACGAGTTCCTCCAGGCGCTGGGCAAGGACATCGCCCTGCGGGTGATCGTCGACGTCGTCGCCGGCTCCTCGGCCGGCGGCATCAACGGCATCACCCTGTCCGCCGCCCTGGCCCACGACCGCTCGCTGATGCCGATCAGCCACCTGTGGCTGGAGCAGGCCGACATGCTCAACCTGCTGGCGCCGGAGGCCAAGGCGCGCATGTGGAGCAAGTGGTACTTCTGGCCGCTGCTGCGCCCGCTGCTCTCGCGCCTGGGGCGTGAGGGCCTGCTGCCGGGGCAGGCCGACGCCGAAATGGCCAAGCGCATTTCGGTGTTCCTGCGCTCGCGCTGGTTCAAGCCGCCCCTCGACGGCCGCCGGCTGAGCACCCTGATGCTCGACGGCCTGACCGCGATGCAGGGCGCCGCACCGGTCGCGGACTCGCTGCTGCCCAAGGGCGAGCGCCTCGACCTGGTGGTGACGGTCACCGACTTCCGCGGCCTGGAGCGGCCGATCTTCATCCACGACCCGCCGGTGGCCTACGAGCGCGAGCACCGCCACCTGCTGCGCTTCTCCCTCGAGCACCGCAAGACCGGCCACCTGCTCAGCGACTTCGACGCCGACAGCTTCCCCTCGCTGGCCTTCGCCGGGCGCGCCTCGGCGTCCTATCCCGGCGCCTTCCCGCCCGCCCAGCTGCGCGAACTCGACGACCTGCTCGCCGAGCGGCACATGCCCTGGCCGGCGCGCTCGCGCTTCGTCGAGGCCAACTTCCGCAACTACCGCGCACGCGGCGAGAGCCCCGAGGAGGCGGTGCTGGTCGACGGCAGCGTGCTCGACAACAAGCCGATCATGGCCTGCGTGGAAGCCATCCACACCCACGGCGCCCTGCGCGAGGTGGACCGCCGCCTGGTGTACATCGACCCGCACCCCAAGGGTACCCGGCGGCTGACGGGAACCGGGGTGCCCGGCTTCTTCGCCACCCTGCGCGGCGCCCTCAGCGACCTGCCGCGCCAGGATCCGGTGTACAACGAACTGGCGGTGATCAGCCGCTACAACGTGCAGGCGCGCCGGCTCAAGGCGGCCATCCTGCACGCCCGCCCGCAGATCGCCCGGCTGATCGAGGAGGAGACCGCCGGCAAGCTGAGGAGCGGCTTCGGCGTCGACGACCTGCGCCACTGGCGGCTGCTGTCGATCAGCCTGCTGTCCGGCACCGCCATCGTCTACGACGCCTGGATGCGCTCGCTGATCTTCGAGGCGCTGGACTTCGTGGTGCGCCTCATCGCCGCGGCCTGCCAGTACACCGCCGATTCGCCGCAGGCACGCCGGGTCGAGGAGGTGATCGAGGCCTGGGCCGGGCAGCAGGGCATCATCGCCGAGTCCTACAGGATGCCCGAGCAGCTCTACAGCAATGTCGACCTGCCGCTGTTCGCGCGGATGATCCTCGACTTCGGGCTGATCTACAAAAAGCGTCGGCTGAACTTCGTGCTGCACGAGATCAACGACCTGTATCCCGAGCATGACAGCGGCAGTGCCGCCGAATCCGAGGACCTCGACCTGCTGAAGCTCAAGCTGCACAAGTGCGTCGGCGAGCTGGCGGTCTACGACGACCTCGACTTCCTCAGCCGCCACGCGGTGAACCTGTGCCGCGAGCTGTTCATGGACGACGATGAGGGGCCGGGCCTCGGCACCGAGCGCCTGGCCAGCGAGCCCGAGGCGGGCGCGCAGATCTCCCGGCTGGTCGAGCGGCTGGCCCAGGAGTGCGACATGGCCCGCGTGGTGGATAACGTCGATGCCGTGCTGGCCTCGCCGCTGGTGCAGGGCCTGCCGGAGGCGAGCCGCCTGGCCATCCTCACCGGCTATCTGGGCTACTTCTTCTGGGACGTCATCCTGCGCCCGACCGCCAGCGCGCTGTCGCTGGAGGCCGGGCCCATCGAGGAGATCCTCGTCGACCGCATCAGCCCCGAGGACGCCGACAGCCTGGTCCTCGACGAGGGCAAGCCGGTGCTGCTCGGCAGCTCCTTCGCCGGCTTCGGCGGTTTCCTCGGCCGCGCGGTGCGCGAGAACGACTACCTGTGGGGCCGCCTGCACGCGGTGGACCGCCTGTTCGACATCCTGCTCAGCACGGTGCCGGCCAACCTGCGCGCCGGCCTGGCGGTGGAGGCGCTGAAGAAGCGCGCCTTCGAGCGGGTACTGGAGGAGGAGGGCCAGCGCCTGGCGCTGGTGCCCGAGCTGCTCGCCCGCCTGCGCGAGGCGGTCGAGCGGCTCTGAGCGTGCAGGCGTGTGGCCGTTCGGCTCCGGGCGGTTGGCGGCCCTTGGCGCCGATCTCTTCCGCTTGTCCGGTAATCCGCGAGGGCCGTGCTAGGATCGGCGGCATGAAAAGCATCTTCCCGTCATCCGTCGCGGCGCTGCTCGCCCCGTTGGCCGGCATTCGGTTGCGCGGCACCCCGCTGGGCGGCATGCCGTTGCGCGGCACCCCGCTGGGCGGCATGCCGTTGCGCGGCACCCCGTTGGGCGCCACCGCGCTGGGCGGCATACCGCTGGCCGGCATGCTGATGTTCGGCACTCCGCTGGCCGCGGCGGCCGAGCTGGAGGTCCTGATCTCGCCCCGCAGCAAGGCGCTGCGCGAAAACGTCGAGGCGCACATCGGCGATCTCGGCAAGCGCGACGCCGCCAGCCTGCAGCGCTTCTCCCGTCACGCCGAGCGCGAGGCGCTGCGGGCGCTGCAGGCCCTCGGTCGCTACCGGGCGAAGATCCGCAGCGAGGTGATCGAGGGTGGCGACGAGCCGGTGCTGCGCCTGCACATCGAGCAGGGCGAGCCGGTGCGCCTGCGCACGGTCGAGATCCGCGTGGAGGGCGAGGCGGCGCAGTTCCCGCGCTTTCGCCTGCCGCGCAGCGACCGGCTGGCGCCGGGGGCGGTGCTCGACCACGGCGCCTACGAGGACGCCAAGCGGCTGATCCGCAACCGCGCGCTGCGCTTCGGCTTCTTCGACGGTCGCTTCGTCGAACAGAGCCTGCTGGTCGACCCCGACGCCGGGGTGGCCGACATTCGCCTGGTCTACCAGAGCGGCCCGCGCTATCACCTCGGCAGCGTGCAGTTCGAGGGCGATACGCCATTCGACGACGATCTGCTGGCGCGCATGGTGCCGTTCCAGCCCGGCACGGCCTACGACTCCGACCTGATCGGCGAGCTGAATCGCGCGCTGGTGTCGAGCAACTACTTCGAGGACGTGCGGGTGGACGCCACGCCCGAGAGCGCCGCGGACCACACCATTCCGGTGCAGGTGCGCCTGCAGGCGCGCAAGCCGCGCACCCTGGCCGCCGGTGCCGGCTACTCCACCGACGTCGGACCGCGCCTGCGTGGCACCTGGACCCGTCACTGGCGCGGCGCGGCGGGCCACCGGCTGGGCAGCGACTTCGAGTTCTCCGCGCCGCGGCAGAGCCTCGGCACCTGGTACGAGATCCCTCTCGATCCGCCGCTGACCGAGAGCCTGCGCTTCACCGCCGGCTACCAGAAGGAGGATCTGGTGGACACCCGGAGCGAGCGTCTGACCCTGGGCGCCCAGTGGCAGCACCTGCCGGAGCGCGAGTGGCAGCGCATCGTCTCGCTGCGCTGGGAGCAGGAGCGCTACACCACCGGCGAGGATGAAGGACGCAGCTCCCTGCTGCTGCCGGGCATCGGCTTCAGCCGCACGGTCAGCGACCACAAGGTCGATCCCAGCCGCGGCTGGCGCCTGCAGGCCGACCTGACCGGAGCCAGCCGCAGCCTGCTGTCGGATACCGACCTGCTGCATCTGGTCATGCAGGCCAAGGGCCTGACCACCTTCGCCGGCGGCCATCGCCTGCTCGGCCGGATGCAGCTGGGCGGCATCGCCACCAACGACTTCGCGGCCATCCCGCCGTCGCTGCGCTTCTTCGCCGGCGGCGACCAGAGCGTGCGCGGCTACGACTACCAGACCCTGTCGCCGCGCGACAGCGAGGGCGAGCGCGTCGGCGGCCGCTACCTGGTGGTCGGCAGCCTGGAGTACCAGTACCCGCTGCGCGACCGCTGGCGCCTGGCCACCTTCGTCGACCACGGCAACGCCATCGACGGCTTCAGCGACCCGCTGAAGACCGGCGTCGGCATCGGCGTGCGCTGGGTGTCGCCGGTCGGCCCGATCCGCCTCGACCTGGCCCACGCCCTCGATCACGACGAGGGCTCGGGCTTTCGCATCCACTTCTCCATGGGGCCGGAACTGTGAGGAGATTGCTGCGCCGACTCGGCGCTGCCGGCTTGCTCCTGCTGGCGCTTCTGGCCGGCCTGCTCGCCCTGCCGGCCAGCGAGTCCGGCAGCCGCTGGCTGCTCGGCCGGGTGCCGGGGCTGGCGCTGGAGGACTTCCGGGGCCGGCTGCTCGGCGACTGGAGCGCGGGCGCACTGCGCTGGCAGTCGGGCGAAACGCGCGTGGCGGTCGAGCAGCTGCGGGTGGTCAACCGCCTGGCCTGCCTGCGCCAGCGCCTGCTGTGCCTCGACGAGCTGAGCGCCACGCGCCTGCAGCTGGAGCTGCCGCCGACCGAGGAGGCCAGCGCCGAGCCGCTCAGTCTGCCGGAGATCCGCCTGCCGCTGGGCGTGGCCATCCAGCGCCTGCAGCTGGGCAGCCTGGAGGTCAATGGCGTGCAGCAGCTGCACGACCTGGCGCTGGCCGCCCGCCTGGACGCCGGCGGCCTGCAGTTGTCCGCCGTCGACCTGCAGCGCCCCGCCCTGCGCCTGACCCTCAGCGAGCTGAGCCTGCAGCCGCAGGGCGACTGGCCGCTGCGCGCGCGCGCCAGCCTGCAGCTGCCGCCAGTGGACGAGCGGCCCTGGCAGCTCGACCTGCAGCTGGACGGCCGCCTGCTGCAGCGCCTCGAGCTGACGGCGCGCAGCCAGGGCTACCTGGACGGCGAGCTCACCGGCTGGCTGCAGCCGCTGGCGGAAGGATTGCCGCTGGAGCTGCGGCTGAGCGCGACGGACTTCCAGGCGCTGGCCAGCCTGCCGCCGAGCCTGCGCTTCACCACGCTCGGCCTGACCGGCAGTGGCACCCTCACCGAAGGCTATGGGGTGAGCGGCAGCGCCACCCTGGCCGGCGCCGAGCAGCCGCTGAGCGTGGTGCTGCGTGGCAGCGTGGATGGCGGCGGCGCGCAAGTGGAGCAACTGCAGCTGCAGGACAGTGCCGGGGAAACCCTGCAGCTCGCCGGCCGCCTCGACTGGCGCGAAGCCTTCGCCGCCGAGCTGACCCTCGCGGGTGGCGCCTTCGCCTGGCAGCAGCTGTATCCGCAGCCCGGCGTCGAGCTCGAGCTCCAGCAGCTGCAGGCGGCATTCAGCTACGCAGACAGCCGCTACCGGGGCGACTTCGACGTCCGCCTGCTCAGCCCGGCCGGGCCGCTGCGCCTGTCCAGCCCGCTGCAGGGCGACGGCGGCCAGCTGCAGCTCCCGCAGCTGCGCCTGGAGGCCGGCAAGGGCCGGGCGCAGGGCGAGCTGGCGCTGACCTTCGCTGAAGCCTTCGGCTGGCAGACGCGCCTGCAGCTGGCCGAGCTCGATCCGGCCTACTGGCTCAGGGAGCTGCCCGGGCGCATCGGCGGCCAGTTGGCCAGCCGCGGCGAGCTGCGCGACGGCCACCTGCAGCTCGAAGCCGACTGGGCGCTGGACGGCCAGCTGCGCCAGCAGCCACTGGCGCTCAAGGGCCAGCTGCAGGGCGAGGATAAGCGCTGGCAACTACCCGAGCTGGCCCTGCGCCTGGGCGACAACCGCATCGACGGCCGCGGCGTCTGGGGCGAGAAGCTGGAGGGCCAGTTCAAGCTGGCGCTGGCGCGCCTCGACCAGCTGTGGCCCGGGTTGCGCGGCCAGGCTGGCGGCGAACTCCGGCTCGCCGGTACCCCGGCCGCGCCGCAGGGCAGCCTGGCGCTGCAGGGCAGCGGCCTCGGTTATCAGGACCACCGTATGGCCGGCCTGACCCTCGACGCTCGCCTTGACGCCCGCCAGCACGCCACGGTGCAACTGGATGCCCGTGGCCTGCGCAGCGGCGACACGGATTTCGGCCAGCTAGCGCTCAAGGGCAGCGGCAGCCTGCAGCAGCACAGTGTCGAGCTGAACCTCGACGGCGAGCCGCTGCGCCTGGCGCTGGCGCTTAACGGCGGCCTCGACCGCAGACAGGACTGGCGCGGCAGCCTGAGCCGCGGCAGCCTCGCCGCCGCCGGTTTCGACTGGCAGCTGCAGCGTCCGGCCAGCCTGGAGCGCAGCGCCGCCGGGCGCATCACCCTGGGCGCCCATTGCTGGCAGTCGCAGGAGGCGAGCCTGTGCGCCGACAGCCAGCGTCTGCTGCCCGAGCCGCAGCTGCGCCTGCGCCTGCGCGACTTCGACCTGGCGCGCCTGCGTCGCAGCCTGCCACGCGGCACCGCGCTGGTCGGCCGGGTCAACGGCGATCTGCGCCTCGACCTGCCGGCCGGCGGCCCCGACGGCGAGCTGCGCCTGGATGCCGGCAGCGGCCAGCTGCGCATCCGCGAGCGCGGCCAGTGGCTGGAGATTCCCTACCGGCAGCTGCTGCTCACCAGCCGGCTGCGCCCGCAGCGGATCGACAGCCGGCTGCTCCTGTCCGGCCCGACCCTTGGTGCGCTGGAGCTGGAGGCGCGCATCGACCCGCGACCGCAGGACAAGCCGTTGTCCGGCAGCTTCCGCCTCGAAGGTCTCGACCTCGCCCTGGCGCGGCCCTTCGCCCGCCAGGTCGAGCGCATCGAGGGGCGCATCGACGGCGGCGGGCGGCTGTCCGGCAGCCTGCTGGCGCCGGTGGTCGACGGCCGCGTGCAGCTGCGCGACGGCCACCTCAGTGGCGGCGAGCTGCCGCTGACCTTCGAGCAGCTGCAGCTGGCCCTGCAGATCGACGGCCAGCAGGCCCGGCTCGACGGCAGCTGGCGCAGCGGCGAGCAGGGGCAGGGCAGCATCGCCGGCAACCTGGGCTGGGCCGGCGCGCCGCAGATGGACCTGCAGATCCGCGGCAGCCGCCTGCCGGCGGTGGTCGAGCCCTACGCCAGCCTCGAGGTCGAGCCCGACCTGCAGCTCGGCCTGCGCGACAACCGCCTCAGTCTCGGCGGTCGGGTGGCGGTGCCGCGCGGGCGGATCACCGTGCGCGAACTGCCGGCGCAGGCGGTCAAGGTGTCCGAGGATGCGCGGGTCGTCGGCGAGCAGCCGGCGCCGTCCAGCGCACCGGATCTGCAGATGGACCTGCGCCTGGCCATCGGCGAGGACCGCCTGCGCTTTTCCGGCTTCGGCCTGACCGCCGACCTCAGGGGCAACCTGCGCCTGCGCGACAACCTCGACAGCCGCGGCACCCTGCGCCTGGAGAACGGCCGCTATCGCGCCTACGGCCAGCGCCTGACCCTGCGCCGCGCGCGGCTGATCTTCGCCGGGCCCATCGACCAACCGCTGCTGGACATCGAGGCGATCCGCGAGGTGGGCGACGTCACCGCCGGTCTGCGCATCAGCGGTCGCGCCGACGAGCCGCTCAGCGAGGTGTTCTCCGAGCCGGCGATGAGCCAGGAGCAGGCGCTGTCCTACCTGGTGCTCGGTCGTGCACCGGGCAGCGGTGGCGACCAGAACATGGTCAACCAGGCCGCCCTGGCCCTCGGCCTGGCCGGCGGTGCCCCGGTGGCCGGGGCCATCGCCGAGCGCCTGGGCATCAGCGACTTCCTGCTGGAAAGCGAGGGTTCCGGTACCGACAGCAGCATGGTCGCTAGCGGCTACCTCTCCGAGAAGCTCAGTCTGCGCTATGGCGTCGGCGTGTTCGAACCGGTCAACGTCTTCGCCCTGCGCTACCAGCTGAGCAAGAAGCTCTACCTGGAGGCGGCCAGCGGTCTGGCCAGTTCGCTGGACCTGTTCTACAAGCGCGACTACTAGCGCCGGCCCGGCCGTCTCAGGCGCTCTTCAGGCCGCGCAGGTAGGCTTCCAGCTGGGAGTAGGGCATCGGCCGGGCGTACAGGTAGCCCTGGAAGGCGTCGCACAGGTTGCGGCGGAGGAAATCGGCCTGTTCGGTGGTTTCCACGCCCTCGGCCACCACCTTGAGGTCCAGGTGGTGGGCCATGGAGATGATGCCCTGGGTGATGGCGGCATCGCGCTGGTCGCTGATCAGCTCGTGGACGAAGGAGCGGTCGATCTTCACCTTGTCGATCGGCAGGTCCTTGAGGTAGCTCAGGCTGGAGTAGCCGGTACCGAAGTCGTCAAGGGCGATGCCGACGCCGAGGGCCTTGAGTTCGCGGAGCAGCTGGATGGCCCGCTCGGCGTCCTTGAGCAGCACGGTTTCGGTGATCTCCAGCTCCAGCAGGTGCGCCGGCAAGCCGCTGTACTCCAGCGAGCGCTGCACGGTGCCGACGAAGTCCTGGCGCAGGAAATGCACCGCCGAGATGTTCACCGACACCACGCCGGCGGCCAGGCCCTGGTCGAGCAGGCGGCGCTGGTGGCTGCAGGCGGTGACCAGCACCCACTGGCTGATCGGGACGATCTGCCCGGTATCCTCGGCCACCGGGATGAAGCGCAGCGGCGAGATCGACCCGCGCTCGGCGTGCGGCCAGCGCAGCAGGGCCTCGCAGCCGAGCAGCGCGCCCGTGCGCGCGTCGATCTGCGGCTGGTAGTGCAGCTCGAAGTTCAGCCCCTCGATGGCCTTCTGCAGCTCGTTGCGCAGGGTCATGCGCTCGCTGACTTCCTGGTTGAGGTGCTCGGTGTACCACTGGTAGTTGTTGCGGCCGTGCTGCTTGGCCTGGTACATGGCCAGGTCGGCTTCCTGGATCAGCTTCACCGGCTGCTCGATCTCGCCGTTGCTGACGGTGATGCCGATGCTGGCGGTGACGTGCAGCTCCAGTTCGTTGAACTGGTAGGGGCGGGCGATGCTGTGGATCAGCCGCTCGGCGACCAGCAGGGCATCCTCGCCGTGGGCCAGGTCGGGCAGCACCACCACGAACTCGTCGCCGCCGAGCCGGGCGAGGGTGTCGCCGGGGCGGATCTGCGCGGCCATGCGCTGGGCCACCTCGACCAGGATGCGGTCGCCGATGGCGTGGCCGAGGGTGTCGTTGATCGGCTTGAAGCCGTCGAGGTCGATCAGCATCACCGCCAGCTCGCGGGTGTAGCGCCGGGCGATCTGGCAACCCTGCAGCAGACGGTCCTCCAGCAGCGAGCGGTTGGGCAGGCCGGTGAGCACGTCGTGGCTGGCGTTGTAGGCCAGCTCCGACTCGAAGCGCTTGCGCTCGGAAATGTCGTTCTGCACGCCGATGAAGTGGGTCACCAGGCCGTGCTCGTCCGGCACCGGGGCGATGTACAGGTCGTTCCAGAAGGCGCTGCCGTCCTTGCGGAAATTGCGCAGCACCACGTGCACCTCGCGCTGCTCGGTCATGCAGCGGCGGATCTCGTTGACGCCCGGCTGGCGGGTTTCGCTGCCCTGCAGGAGCCGGCAGTTGCGCCCCAGCACCTCGTGGGCGCGGTAGCCGGTGATGCGCTCGAAGGCCGGGTTGACGTAGATGATCGGCTGGTCCGGGGCGAGGGCATCGACGATCACCACGCCGTTGTAGCTGGCTTCCAGGCAGCGCTGCAGCAGTGCCGCGCGGCTGTTGCTGCGGCCCAGGCGCTCGCTGGCGCTGGCGCGCTCCAGGGCGTAGCGGATGCTGCGTCCGAGCAGGCGGCCGTCGAACTGGCCCTTGACCAGGTAGTCCGCCGCACCCAGTTCCAGGGCGCGGGCATCCAGCTCGCTGTCGTCCTGGCCGGTGAGCAGGATCAGCGGCTGGTGCATGCCCCGGGCGCTGGCGTGGCGCACCAGTTCCAGCCCGGAGTCGGCGCCCAGCCGGTAGTCGATCAGGTAGAGATCGTATGCGCCCTCGTCGAGGGCGCTGAGGCCGCGCTCGAAGCTGTCCACCCAGTCGAGGACGTAGTTCAGCTTGCCGGCCTGGCGCAGCAGGTCGCGGATGATGAGGAAATCGTCCTCGTCGTCTTCGATCAGCAGCAGGTGCAGGGGGCGCTCGGTTGGGCTCATGAAGGTTGCGGCTCCGGGGGCAGTGCGTCGGTGGCCAGCCAATAGTCGCCGAGCCGGCGCACCACGTCGAGCAGACCGCTGTAGCTGCTGGGCTTGCCGATGACGGCGTCGGCGCCGGCCTCCAGGCAGCGCTGCGCCTCCTCCTCGGCGGCGGTGCTGAGGATCACCACCGGAATCCGGCACAGCCGGGCATCCCCCTTGAGGGCGAGCAGGGCCTCGTGGCCGTCGAGGCGTGGCATGTTCAGGTCGAGAAGAATCAGCGCGGGCAGCGGCTGCCTGGCATCGCTGGAGCGCTGCAGGCTGTCGAGCAACTGCTCGCCGTCCTCGGCGAAGTGCAGCGGGTTGGGCAGCAGGCTGTCGCGGAAGGCCTCGCGAAGCAGCAGGCGATCGTCGGCATCGTCGTCGGCGATCAGCACGGGCAGGGCATTCGACATGGTCGCTTCACTCCTTGTCGGACCGGTGGAAGGTGACGCAGAAACAGGCCCCCTGGCCCGGCTGGCTGCGGGCGGTGAGGCGGGCGCCGTGGCGCTCGGCGATCTTCCTGGCGATGGCCAGGCCGATCCCGGTGCCGGGGTAGGCCTGGCGGCCGTGCAGGCGCTGGAACGGCTGGAAGATGCGCTCCAGGTACTTTTCGTCGAAGCCGATGCCCCGGTCGCTGATACACAGGCTCCATTCTCCGCTGCCCTGTCGTTCAGCATAGATGCGGATAACTGGCGCTTCCCCGGGCTTGTGGAACTTGAGCGCGTTGCTCAGCAGGTTCTGCAACAGCTGGCGCAGCTGCGAGGGGTCGCCGTGCACCATGGGCAGCGGTTCGCGTTGCAGCTGCGCACCGCTGCACTCCAGCGTTCCCTCCAGGTCCTGCAGCACTTCGTCGAGCAGCGGGTCGAGCGCTACCGGTACGAAAGGCTGGCGCCGGGTGTTGAGCCGCGAGTAGGCCAGCAGGTCGCGGATCAGCGCCTGCATGCGGCCGGCGGCGGCGCCCATGCGCTGCAGGTAGTCGCGGCCCTGCTCGTCGAGGCCGCTGGCGTGGCTGGTCAGGCGGTCCGCGAAGGTCTGGATCTTGCGCAGCGGCTCCTGCAGGTCGTGGGAGGCGACGAAGGCGAATTCCTCCAGCTCGCGGTTGCTGCGCTCCAGCTCGGCCAGGGTGTTGCGGTGCTCGATGGCCACCGCGGCCAGTTGGCTGGCGGTCGCCACCAGTGCCTGCAGCTCGGCGTCCACATGCATCGGCTGGCGCCGGTAGATGGCGAAGGTGCCGAGCAGCTCGCCGTTGCCGGCCAGCAGCGGCGTCGACCAGCAACTGTACAGGCCCTCGGCCGCGGCCAACTGGTGGAAGCCTTTCCAGCGCCTGTCGTGGGGAATGTCCTCGACCAGCACGGGCTGGCGGCGGTAGGCAGCGGTGCCGCAGGCGCCGATGTCCTCGCCGATGGGCAGGCTGGCGATGGCCTGGCTGTAGCGTTCGCCGAGACTGGGGGCGGCGCCCAGGGTCAGGCGCTGGCCGCTGGGGTCGACCTGGTACACCGAGCTGAGCACTCCCGGCGCCTGCTGCTCGATCAGCAGGCAGATCTCGCGCAGGATCAGCTCCGCTGGCTGCAGGGTGGAGATCATGCCGAGGATGTGCCGCTGCCCCTCGGTGTAGCGCTGCTGCTCGGCGAGGCGTCCGGCCTGCCGCTGGGCCAGCCAGGCCAGGCGCAGGCTGAACATCAGCAGGCCGCTGAGCAGCAGGCCGCCGAGCAGCACCAGCAGCGCCAGGCGCTGGCTGTCGGCCGTATCGCGTGCGTCGTTCAGGTAGGTGGTCAGGGTCCAGCGCGGTGCCCGGGCGAGGTCGATT
Source organism: Pseudomonas sp. A-1 (assembly GCF_004801855.1). Lineage (GTDB taxonomy): Bacteria > Pseudomonadota > Gammaproteobacteria > Pseudomonadales > Pseudomonadaceae > Geopseudomonas. The sequence goes on from NZ_SSTC01000005.1 coordinate 21,757, forward strand.
TCGCGGGTGCCGACCGGGGTGGCCCGCGGCGTGTCGCCTGCGGTGCCGCCGAGCAGCAGCTGTTCGCCCTCGCGGACCTCGACGACGAAGTCGCCGGTGCCGCCCGCGAGCAGCTCGGCCAGCGCGTGGTGCAGGTCGAGGCTGGCCACCACCAGCCGTACCGGCTCGCCGGGCAGGTGCAGCGGTACGGCCACCAGCGCCATCGGCGGCGTGCCGGGGCGCAGCAGGGCAGGGCTCAGTCGTGGCTCGCGGCCGCCGCGCACCTGTTCAAGCCAGGCCTGCCGGGCGGGGTCGGCGATGAAGCTGTCGAGCCAGGCGCCGGCCGAGGGCATGCGCGTCTGGCTGCGGCTGACCTGCAGGCGCTCGTCGAGGAGGGCGATCAGCGTGAAGCCGGGCAGGTCGCGCAGGTAGCTGTCGGTTTCCTGCAGCCAGAACGTCGGGGCCGGCAGCTGGCCCAGGGCTTCCCAGCGCTCGCCCATGCGCTGCAGCAGCGCCAGGCGGCTGGCGATGGCCTCGTGACTGGCGTTGTCCAGACGCGACAGCAGCAGGTCGCTCTGGTCGGTCAGGCTGCGGGCGTTCTGCAGGCCGAGCAGGTACCAGCTGCCGATCGACAGCAACACGGCGCCCAGCCCGGCCAGCAGGGTACGGCGATCCAGGCGGCCATCGCGCGATGCCGGCTGGCCGTGCCATAGCCACAGGCTGACCAGGCTGGCCAGGCTGGCGGCCAGCAGGCCCAGGCCGAGATGTGCCATGCTGCTACCCGGCAGCATCAGGGGGTGCAGTGCGGGGGCGGGGCGCAGCAGGGTGTCCAGCAGGCCGAGGCCGCCGCCGGCCAGCAGGGCGAAGGCGAGGGTATGCAGGCAGGCTTGTAACAGTATGTGGCGATTATCCATCGGCGGAAAAGGAGCCTTGCGTCGCTCTCGTGGCGCCGATCATGTCGGCTTCACCTCAGGCTGGCAACCCGGATGCTCCACAGGGCCGCGGTAGCCCCGGGCGACCCGGGCAGGAACGATTCTTCAGGGAGAACCACGACATGATCGATTTCCGTTGCAAGCATTGCCGCCATTCGACGCGACTGCTCGCGTCCATATGCCTCCACTGCGGCACCAGTCGCCCTGCCGCGCGGGGCTGGCATGTTCCCGCGCTGATCGTCCTGCTGGCCCCGCTCGTCTATGGCCTGCTGCTGAGCCTCTTGCGCTGAGGCGTGCTGCCTGCCGGGCTGCGTCAGCCGGCATCGCCCGCCGCGGCCGGCCGCAGCGGCGGGAAGTCCTCGGGGGTGATGGTCTCGCGTTCGAGCAGCAGGCGGGCGCCTGCGTCCAGTTCGCTGCGCCTTTGCTGGAGAATCTCGCCGGCGCGGCGGTAGGCCTTGTCGATCAGCTGGCGGACCGCGAGATCGACCTCCCGCGCGGTCTGCTCGGAGTAGTCCTTCTCGCGCATGGCGATCACGCTGTCGCCGAGGAAGCTGTTGCTCTGGCGCTCCAGCACGGCCTGGCCGAGGTCCGGGCTCATGCCGAAGCGGGTGACGATCTGCCGGGCGATATCGGTGACCTTGGCCAGGTCGTCGGCGGCGCCGGTGGAGATCTCGCCGAACAGCAACTGCTCGGCGGCGCGGCCGGCGAGCAGCACCACCATGCGGTCCTTCAGTTCGTTGCAGGTGATCAGGAAACGGTCGTCGGTGGGCCGCTGCAGGGTATAGCCGAGTGCGCCGATCGAGCGCGGGATGATCGACACCTTGTGTACCGGGTCCATGCCGGGGAGGGCGCTGGCGACCAGGGCGTGGCCCATCTCGTGGTAGGCCACCACCTCGCGCTCGTGGGGCTGCAGCAGGCGGCCGCGGCGCTCGGCGCCGGCGACGATGCGCTCGACCGCGCGGGTGAAGTCGTCCATGCCGACCTTCTCGGCATTGCGGCGGGTGGCGAGGATGGCCGCCTCGTTGATCAGGTTGGCCAGGTCAGCGCCGGTGAAGCCAGGGGTGATGCCGGCGACCTGGTCGAGGTCGACGTCGGCGGCGACCTGGATGCGCTTGACGTGCACCCTGAGGATGGCCATCCGTCCCTTGCGGTCCGGGCGGTCGACCACGATCTGGCGGTCGAAGCGGCCGGCGCGCAGCAGTGCCGGGTCGAGGATCTCCGGGCGGTTGGTGGCGGCCAGCAGCACCACGCCCTCGCGCGGGTCGAAGCCGTCCAGCTCGGCGAGCAGCTGGTTGAGGGTCTGTTCCTTCTCGTCGTTACCGCCGAAGGCGCCGACGCCGCGTGCCTTGCCGAGGGCGTCCAGTTCGTCGATGAAGATGATGCAGGGCGCCGCCTTGCGCGCCTGCTCGAACAGGTCACGCACCCGCGCGGCGCCGACGCCGACGAACATCTCGACGAACTCGGAGCCGGAGATGGAGAAGAAGGGCACGCCGGCCTCGCCGGCCACTGCCTTGGCCACCAGGGTCTTGCCGGTGCCGGGCGGGCCGACCAGCAGGATGCCCTTGGGAATACGTGCGCCGAGGCGGCTGTATCTGGGCTGGTCCTTGAGGAAGGAGACGATCTCCTCCAGCTCGGCCTTGGCCTCGTCGATGCCGGCGACGTCGTCGAAGGTCACCCCGGTGTCGCGTTCGACGTACACCTTGGCCTTGGACTTGCCGACGCTGACCAGCCCGCCGAGCCCCTGCTTGTCGGTCAGGCGACGGAACAGGAAGCTCCAGAAGGCGAAGATCAGCACCAGCGGCAGCAGCCAGGACAGCAGGTTGGAGAGGGCGGTGTTTTCCCGGACCGCGCTGAACTTGGCCCCGGCCGCCGCCAGCTCCTCGGCCAGCGCCGGATCGACGCGGTTGGTCACGAAGCTGCTGCGATTGTTGATCGGCTCCAGCAGTTTGCCGCTGATCTGCTGGTTGTTGATGCTGAGTTCGCTCAGCTTGCCTTCCTTGAGCAGCTTGAGGAACTCGCTGTAGGCGATCGGCTCCACCGCCTGCCGCTCGGCCCACCAGCCCTGGAACATCAGCAGCATGCTGAAGGCCAGCAGGAAGTACCAGGCGTTCCATTGAAACTTCTTGTCCATGCCGCACCCCGCTCGACGCATATCGCCTGTGCAGGATAGACCCTGTGCCGCGCCGAAGGCTTGCGCGGCAGCAAGCCAGGGCACGGCACAGGGTCTCGGGAGGGTGATTTCATATTCGATGTTTAACATAATGAAATGTGGAGGAGTAAATCTATCCATCACTACGTGCAAAAAACACAGTAATCAGCGGAGTAGGGGGTAGCGTGGCGGGCGCCGGACACAGAAGGGGTGTCCGGCGCCTGAGCTGCCGGTGAGTCAGGCTGATGCCCTGCGCATGCTCACGGCGACCAACCGAGGGCGAAGGCGCCATCCTCCTGGACGTGCACGTGGCAACCGAGCTGGGCGCACTCGCGTCCGAGGGTGTCGTACAGCCAGCGGCGGTCGACGCCCTCGGCGCGCTCGATGCGCAGATGCTGCAGGCGCGTCGGTACCATCTCCAGCGCCTGCAGGCGGCCGTCGTCGTGCAGGCGGGCGAAGTACAGCAGACCCAGCTCGCCGCGGAAGGTGGCATGCCCTTCGATGCCCTCGTAATCGTTGAGGCGGTCGCCGCAGCCGTAGAGGATCAGCCGGCCGCGGTGCACCTCGATGCCCTTGATGTGGTGCGAGGAATGGCCGTGGATCAGGTCCGCGCCGGCCTGCTCGATCAGACCGTGGGCGAAGGCACGCTGCTCGGTGGAGATGGCGAAGTTCCAGTTGTCGCCCCAGTGCAGGGAGACCAGCACGCGGTCGCCGTCCTGCCGGGCCGCGCGGATCAGACCGGCCACGCGGGCCAGGCTGCGCGGCGACAGGTCGTCCAGGCGCGCCACGCCGGACTGGTGCGGACCGGCCGCCCACCAGGGGGGGATGCCGCTGTCCGGCAGGCCGAAGGCGAACACCAGCAGCCGTCGTCCGCCGGGCAATGCCAGCACGGCCGGAGTCTCGGCCGAGTTGCGATCGAGGCCGGCACCGGTGTGCGGCATGTCGTGGGCGGTGAGGGTTTCGAGGGTGTCGCGCAGCCCGGTTTCGCCCCAGTCCAGCACGTGGTTGTTGGCCAGGATGCAGCAGTTGATCCCGGCGGCACGCAGGAAGGGGAAGTTCTCCGGGGTCATGCGGTAGTTGATGCCCTTGGGTTCGGGGCGGCCGTGGCGGGTGACCGCGGTTTCCAGGTTGACCAGGCGGACCTGGGGCTGGCGACGCTGCAGCTCGGCCAGTGCATCGCCCCACACGTAGGCGAAGTCCACCGGGCGTTCGATGGGGCCGCAGTGCCGTTCGGCCAGCGCCACGTAGTCGCGGGCGTCATGCACGTAGTCCTCGTAGAGGCGCGGGTCGCCGGGGTGGGGGAGAATCTGGTCGATGCCGCGAGCCGGCATGACGTCGCCGAGAAGGAACAGGCTGAGCGAGGTGTCCGCGCTGGCCATGGGAACCTACCTTGCGGCGGTGAGTCCGCCGCACTACCGGTGAATGCGCTCCTTTCCTTTCATTTTTCGGCCTGCCCATTGCCGGCAGGACCGTCCCGTTCGGGGTGGGCGAAACTCTGGCGCAGCTCGCTCAGCTCACGCAGGCTGGCCTGTACCGCGCCGTTGACCGTGCCGGGCGGATACTGCCCCGCGGCGTCGGCCACGCCGGCCGGCAGGCCGGTGAGCAGCGCCATGGCCTGCTCGGCATGCTCCACCGCATGCACGTGGAAGCGTCCGGCGGCCACCGCCTCGACCACCTCGCGGCGCAGCATCAGGTGTTTGATGTTGCCCCGGGGGATGATCACTCCCTGGCTGCCGGAGAGGCCGCGGGCGGCGCACAGGTCGAAGAAGCCCTCGATCTTCTCGTTGACCCCGCCGATCACCTGCATGCGCCCGTGCTGGTCCACCGAGCCGGTGATCGCCAGGTCCTGGCGCAGCGGCAGGCCGGCCAGCGCCGACTGCAGCACGCACAGCTCGGCGGCCGAGGCGCTGTCGCCGTCCACGCCGCCGTAGGACTGCTCGAACACCAGGCTGGCGGCGAACGACAGCGGCATGCGCCCGCCGAAGCGGCTGGCCAGGTAGGCACAGAGGATCAGCACGCCCTTGGAATGCAGGGCGCCGCCCAGCTCCACCTCGCGCTCGATGTCGATCAGCTTGCCGTCGCCCAGGCGCGCCGTGGCACTGATCCGCGCCGGATGGCCGAAGGCATGGGCGCCGAGCTGCAACACCGCGAGGCCGTTGATCTGCGCCACGCAGCTGCCGTCGGTGTCGATGTGGCGCAGGTCGCGCAGCGCCGCCTCGAGCATGCGCTCGCGGATCTGGTCGGCGCGGTGCAGGCGCTCGCGCACCGCGCGCTCGACGTCCTCGTGGCGCACCTGCGGGCGCTGCTGCTCGCCGGCCCAGTAGTCGGCCTCGCGCATCAGGTCGAGCAGGTCCTGCAGGTGCAGCGACAGCTTCTCGCCGTCGGCGGCGTCGCGCGCCGCCTGCTCGATCAACCGCGCCAGCGCGGCGCGGTCGAACGGGCGCAGCTGCTCGCGACGCTGCAGGGTGGCGATCAGCTGGGCGTAAAGGCGGGTGTTCTCCGTGCTGCGCGGCAGATCCTCGGCGAAGTCGGCCTCGACCTTGAACAGCAGGGGAAACTCCGGATCGTACTGGGTCAGGAGGTAGTAGAGCAGGCGGTCGCCGATCAGCACCACCTTGACGTCCAGCGGGATCGGGTCGGGCTCCAGCGAGATGGTGCTGGCCAGGCTGAGGATCTGCTCCAGCGACTGGATGCGCAGCTCGCGGGCCTGCAGGGCGCGCTTGAGCGCCTCCCAGGCGAACGGCTGGGTCAGCAGCTTGCGCGCGTCGAGCAGCAGGTAGCCGCCGTTGGCGCGGTGCAGGGCGCCACCCTTGATCAGGGTGAAGTCGGTGTGCAGGGTGCCCATCTGCGCCTGGTGCTCGATGCGGCCGATCAGGTTCTGGTAGCTGGGGTAGTCCTCGTAGACCAGCGGCGCGCCCTGGCTGCCGCCGTTGTCCACCAGCACGTTGACGAAGTAGCGGTTGAACGGGGTCAGGCGCTGGCGGTCGAGCAGCTTCTCCGCCGGCGCCGAGCCGAAGATCTCCAGGCCCTTCTCGATGATGTCGCGCTTGACCTCGTCGAGGAACGCAGGCACCCCGGCCAGTTGGGCGTGGCGCGCCTCCAGGTCGATGAACTGGCGCTCCACCGTGGCGCGGGTGACCGCTTCGTTGAGCTGGTCGACCTCCTGCTCGTGCGTGCGGCTGGCGGCGGCGGCCTGCTGCAGGGCCTGGCGCAGCACGTGGCGGATGCGCTCGGTACGCTCCTCGATCTGCTGCTTCTCCTCGTCCGGCAGCTTGTCGAAGGCCTCGGCATCGAGTACCTCGCCCTCCTTGAGCGGCGCCAGGGTGAAACCGGCGGGCGTGCGCAGCAGGATGATGCCGGCGGCGCGCGCCTGGCTGTCGACGCTGCCGAACAGCTCTTCCTCGCGGGCCTTGAAGCGGTCCTTGAGGCCCTGCATGGCGTTGCGGTATTCGTCGCTGTCGAAGGCCGCCGGCAGGGCGGCCAGCAGGCTGCGCACCAGCGCCCGCATGTCCGCCTGCAGGCCGCAGCCGGCGCCGGCCGGCAGGCGCAGCACGCGCGGCTTGTGCGGGGTGCGGAAGTTGTTGATGTAGCACCAGTCGCTGGGCGGCTCGATCTGCGCCGCCTGCTGGCCGAGCAACTGACGGACGATGGCGTGCTTGCCCAGCCCGGGCGAGCCCATCACGTACAGGTTGTAGCCCTCGTGGTGGATGCCGACGCCGAAGTGCAGGGCACCCATCGCCCGCTCCTGGCCGAGGCTGGCCTGCAGGTCGGGCAGCTCGGCGCTGCTGTCGCACTCCAGGGCGTCAGGGTCGCAGGCGTGGTAGAGCTGCTGGGCAGTCAGTTCATGCAGATTCGGCAAGATACGCCTCCTTTGCCGCGCGTGTTCCGGTGAGCATCCCCACTCCATTAAAGATCACCCGTGGCAATTCGACGGGCGGCCTGACCTGTGGGCGCCTGTGCGGTCGCAGCATCAGGGGGAAGCCGTCGGCGGCTGCCCGCGCTGGCGATGGGCGCGGCCGGTCGGATGCCGGTGCCAGCGGTAGAAGTAGCGCTTGAACAGCTCGGAAGCGCCGGCATACAGCAGGGAGATGCCGAGCAGCGCCAGCAGCACGCCTGGCGGCAGCGGCACCAGCCCGAACCAGGGCGCCAGCGGGCTGTAGGGCAGGGCGAGGGTGACGGCGATCACTGCCAGCGAGCTGCCCAGCAACAGCCGGCCGAGGCGGCTGCTCCAGCAGGGCTTCCAGGTGCGTACCACGAAGATGATGAGGATTTCGGTAAGCAGCGATTCGACGAACCAGCCGGTGCGGAACAGCTCGGCTACCTCGCCGGCGAACCACAGCAGCACGGCGAAGGTGAGCAGGTCGAACAGGCTGCTGACCAGGCCGAAGCCGACCATGAAGTTGCGCACCATGCGCAGGTCCCAGCGGTGCGGCGTACGCTCCCATTCGCGGTCGACCCGGTCGCTGGCGATGCCCAGTGCGGGTATGTCGGAGAGGAAGTTGTTGAGCAGGATCTGCTTGGCCAGCAGCGGCAGGAAGGGCAGGAGCAGCGAGGCCGCGGCCATGCTGATCATGTTGCCGAAATTGGCGCTGGTGGTGATGAAGATGTACTTGAGGGTATTGGCGAAGGTGCGCCGGCCCTCGTCGATGCCCTGGCGCAGCAGATCGAGGTCGTGCCTGAGCAGGACGAAGTCGGCGGCCTCCTTGGCCACGTCCACGGCGTTGTCGACCGAGATGCCGACATCGGCGCTGTGCAGGGCCGGTGCGTCGTTGATGCCGTCGCCGAGAAAGCCGACCACGTGGCCGGTCTTCTGCAGGGCGAGGATGATGCGCTCCTTCTGGTTGGGGTCGACCTCGGCGAACAGCGCCACCCGCGGCGCGAGGTTGAGCAACGCCTCGTCCTTCATCTGCGCCAGCTCGCTGCCGGTGACCACGCGCTCGACGCTCAGGCCCACGGCCTCGGCGACGTGCCGCGCCACCAACTGGTTGTCGCCGGTGATGACCTTCACCTGCACGCCGAGGCGATGCAGGGCAGCGAGGGTCTGCTGCACGCCGGGCTCGGGCGGGTCGAAGAACAGCAGGAAGCCGACGAAGGTCAGGTTTCGCTCCTCGGCCTTGCGGGCATCGGCCGCCATCGTCCGGCAGGCCAGGCCGAGCACCCGGTAGCCCCTGGCGCTCCAGTCGGCGTAGCGGCCGCGGATGGCGGCCAGCGCGGTGTCGTCGAGCGGCGTCTCCCGCGCGCCGTTGCGCACCCAGGCGCAGACCTCGAGCACGCTGTCCAGCGCACCCTTGGTGATGGTCCGCAACGGCCCGGTCGCGCCGTCGCGCGCCAGCACGCTGAGGCGCTTGCGGGTGAAGTCGTAGGGTATCTCGTCGATCTTCCGATAGTCGCCGGCCTGCTCGGGAGCGGCACCCGCCGCCGCGACTATCGCCTCGTCCAGCGGGTTGTGCAGGCCGCTCTGCAGGCTGGCATTCAGCCAGGCCAGGTGCAGCGCGTCGGCGTCGGGCTGGCCGGTGGTATCCAGGGCGCCGTCCAGCTGCACCACGCCACGGGTCAGGGTGCCGGTCTTGTCGGTGCACAGCACGTCCATCGAGCCGAGGTTCTCGATGGCGTTGAGGTGGCGCACGATCACCCCGGCCTGGGCCATGCGCTGGGCGCCCTTGGCCAGGGTGATGCTGAGGATCGCCGGCAGCAGCTCCGGCGACAGGCCCACCGCCAGGGCGATGGCGAACAGCAGGGTGTCGATGGTCGGCCGTTGCAGCAGGATGTTGGCCCCCAGCACCAGCACGGTGATCACCAGCATCACCCGCAGCAACAGATTGCCGAAGTGGCGCAGGCCGCGCTCGAACTCGGTTTCCGGCGGGCGCAGGGTCAGGCTGCGCGAAATCCGCCCGAACTCGCTGTCGGCGCTGCTGCGCACCACCAGCATGCGCGCGCTGCCGCTGCGCAGCGAGGTGCCCATGAACAGGCAGTTGCTGCGCTCGGCCAGGCTCGCGGAGGCGGCGACCGTGCCGGGCTGCTTTTCCACCGGGAAGGTTTCCCCGGTCAGCAGGCCCTGGCTGGCGAAGCAGTTGCGCGCATCCAGCAGCACGCCATCGGCGGGGATCAGGCTGCCGGCGGACAGCTCGACCACGTCGCCCGGCACCACCTCGGTGACCGGGAGATCCTGCAAGCGCCCATCGCGACATACCCGTGCCTGCACCGCGATGCGCCGGCGCAGTTGCTCGACGGCATGGGAGGCGCGGTGCTCGTGCCAGGCGCCGAGCAGGGCGCTGCACTGCACGATGGCGAGGATGATCACGGCCTCCAGCCAGTCCTGCACCAGCAGGGCGATGAGGGCCGCGAAGATCAGGATCAGCACCAGCGGGCTGCGCAGCTGCTCCAGCAGCTCGCGGAGAAAGCCCGGCGGCCGGCCCGGCAGGCCGGTGTGCGCCCGGGCCAGCCGTTCGGCGGCCAGCGCGGCGCTCAGGCCCTGGTCGGAGCTGCCCAGCGCGAGCAGCAGCTCGCCGGCCGGTCGGCTCCAGTACTCGGGAGGTTCTGCGGCGGCGGGCGGGGCGGAAGCCTTCATGACGGCGGCGGGCCGGAGCGGCGCAAGGGGCCCTGTCCGAGCGGACAGGGCCGGGGGCGTTGGTCAGCTGGTCTTGATGTTGATGGTCTTCTCGGCCTGCCTGGACTCGGGCTTCTTCGGCAGTTTCAGGGTCAGCACGCCCTTGGCGAATTGTGCCTCGATCTTGTCGGCATCGACGCCCTCGGGCAGGCCGAAGGTGCGCTGGAAGGAGCCGTAGTGGCGTTCGGAGAGGTAGTAGTCCTTCTTCTTCTCCTCGCGCTCGTCCTTCTTCTCGCCGGTGATGGTCAGGTTGCCGTTGCTCAGCTTGACCTGCACGTTCTTCTCGTCCATGCCCGGCAGCTCGGCGGTGATCTCGAAGGCGTCGTCCTTCTCGATGATGTCCACCGCCGGCATGCCGGCGAAGCTCAGCTCACGGCGCCAGAACGGCTCGATCTCGAAGCCGCTGCGGGAGAACGGCAGGTGCCAGCCGCGATCGAAGTCCTCGAACAGCCGATCGACCTGACGGCGCAGGTTTTCCAGCGGCCGCATCGCCGTGGACAGCGGGCTCTGCCTGGCGGATTTCTCCTCGGTTTCCACCGCAACCTTCTTCTCGTTCTCAGCCATCGTGGAGTGCTCCTCTGTGGGGGGCGATCGGGACTGGATCTGGATTCGCTCAGCGCCAGCAGGCGCGCCTCGCACAGGTTCGAGGCGCTGGCCGGGGGGCGCCCGCGCAGGAGGGCCACCCCGGCTGGCGGCAGTGATACCAGTCTAGGTCATCCGGGAAATTTGCAAGTTTCCGACCGGGGTCAGGTGCGCCGGTCGGCGGGCGGTCTAGCCTTCAGGGAGACGGGGACGGGGGAGCCGCCGATGCAGGTAATTCCAAGCATATGCACCTTCTGCGGGGTCGGCTGCGGCATCGGCCTGCGCGTCGAGCAGGGCCGGGTGGTCGGCGTCGAGCCGCAGCCCGGCCATCCGGTGAGCCAGGGCCAGCTGTGCAGCAAGGGCTGGTCGACCAGCTTCGCCATCGACGCGGCCGGGCGCCTGACCCAGCCGCTGATCCGCGAGGCCGATGGTTTCCGCCCGGCCAGCTGGGACGAGGCGCTGGGGCGGGTCGCCGGTGCCTTTCGCGACGCGCTGGCCGAAGGCGGCCCGCAGGCGGTCGGGGTGATCAGCTGTGCGCGGGCGACCAACGAGGATAACTACGCCGCGCAGAAATTCGCCCGCGCGGTGCTCGGCACCCACAACGTCGACCACTGTGCGCGCATCTGCCACAGCCCCTCGGTGGCCGGGCTGTCGCTGACTCTGGGCTCCGGGGCGATGACCGGCTGCATGACTGACGTCGACGCGGCCGACCTGATCCTGCTGATCGGCACTGACACCACGGAAAACCACGCCATGCTCGGCGCGCGCATCCTGCGCGCCCAGGCCCGCGGCGCGCGGCTGGTGGTGGTCGACCCGCGCAAGACGCGCCTGGCACGGCTGGCCGACCAGCACGTGCAGCTGCGTCTGGGCAGCAACATCGCCCTGCTCAACGGCCTGCTGCACATCATCTTCGCCAACGGCTGGGAGAACCGCGCCTTCCTTGACGAGCGCTGCGAGAACGTCGAGGTCCTGCGCCAGCATGTGGCCGCCCTGAGCCCGGCAGTGACCAGCGCGCAGACCGGCGTGCCGGTGGCCGAGCTGGAGCCGCTCGCCCACGCGGTGAGCCATGCCGGGGCCGCCTTCATCGCCTACGGCATGGGCATCACCCAGTTCCAGAGCGGCACGAACAATGTGGTGGCGGTTTCCAACCTGGCCCTGGTGTGCGGCCAGGTCGGCCGCCCCGGCGCCGGCATCTATCCGCTGCGCGGGCAGAATAACGTGCAGGGCGCCTGCGACATGGGCTGCCTGCCCAACGTCTACCCCGGTTACCAGAGCGCGGCCAGCGAGGACGTGCAGGCCAAGTTCGCCCGTGCCTGGGGCGTGCCGATGCCGGCGGCGCCGGGGCTGACCTCGCTGGGCATGACCCAGGCGGCGCTGGCCGGCGACTTCAAGGCGCTGATGATCATGGGCGAGGAGCCGGTGCTCACCGACCCGGACCAGCACCACGTCGAGCGCGCGCTGCGCGCGCTGGACTTCCTGGTGGTGGTCGAGCTGACCCTGACCGAGACGGCGAAACTGGCCGACGTGGTGCTGCCGGCGGCGTCCTTCGCCGAGAAGGACGGCACCTTCACCAACTGCGAGCGCCGCGTGCAGCGCATCCGCCGCGCCGTCGCGCCGCCCGGCGAGGCCTGGACCGACTGGCAGATCCTCGCCGCGCTGGCCGCGCGCATGGGCTACCTGGGCATGCTCTGGCCGGATGCCGAGGCGGTGTTCGCCGAGATGGCCGACCTGACGCCGAGCTTTGCCGCCATGAGCTACTCGGCGCTGGACGCCCACCACGGCCTGCACTGGCCGTGCGACTACGTGCATCCCCGGGGCTCGCCACGCCTGCATGCCGAGAGCTTCCCGCGCGGGCGCGGGCGGCTGTTGCCGGTGTCGCAGGTCGATCCGGACGAGACGCCGGATGCCGACTACCCGTTCTTCTTCACCACCCAGCGCCTGCACTTCCACTACGGCGGCGGTTCGATGACCCGCAAGTCGCCGCTGCTCGAGCGCGAGACCCCGGCCGGCCTGCTGTTCATCCACCCGCAGGACGCCGCCAACCTGCGCCTGCAGGATGGCCAGGGCGTGCGCCTGCGTTCGCGCCGCGGCAGCCTGGAAACGCGCGCCAGCCTCACCGACGACGTGCCACCGGGGACCCTGTCGATGCCGTACCACTTCCGCGAAGCGCCGTGCAACCTCCTTACCAACAGCGCCCAGGACCCGCAGAGCAAGATGCCCGAGCTGAAGGCCTGCGCCGTGGCCCTCGAGCCGCTGCCGCCGGGCGTGGCGCCACGCCTGGCGGCAGCGCTGGAGCAGGAGATCAGTGATGGCAGCATTTGAGCCCAGCTGTTACGAACTGGACAGCGTCGAACGCCTGCGCGCGCAGCTGGCCGGCGGCCGGGTGCTCTACGAGGTCCGCGAGGACGGCCAGGGCGGTCGCCACTGGCAGGCGGTGACGGCCGACGACCCCAGTCCCTTCGTGGCCGACCCCGAGCCGCCGCCGTTCTCGGCCAAGGCGTTCTTCTTCGCCGAGCGCGAGGCGGTGTTCCGCGTCGAGGGTGACCGCTTCGTCGCCTGCCTGCCCGAGGTGGCGGACCAGGTACTGTTCGGCCTGCACGCCTGCGACCTGGCGGCGGTGAGCTACCAGGACCAGTTCTTCGCCGCCGATCCCCACTACCGGCGGCGCCGCGCGGCGACCCTGCTGGTCGGCATCGACTGCCGGCACAGCTGCAGCCAGGGTTTCTGCACCCAGGTCGACAGCGGCCCGACCGTGCGCGCGGGCACCGCCGACCTGGTGCTGCTGCCGCAGGACGACGGCGGCTGGCGGCTGCTTAGCCTCTCGCCGGCCGGCGCGGCGGCGGTGGCCGGCCTCGGCCTGCCGCTCGCCAGCCTCGACTGGCAGGCCGAGCGCGCCGCCATCCACAGCCAGGTCGCCAGCGAGCAGGGTGACGCCCGCTGGCTGGAGGACGGCGTGGCGGCCATCAATGCCGGGCGGGTCAGCCAGGCGAGCTGGGACAGCCTGGGCCTGCGCTGCCTGGTCTGCTCCGGCTGCACCACGGTGTGCCCGACCTGCTCCTGCTTCGCCCCGCTGGAGCGCCCACTGCCGGGCGGCGCGCTGGTGCACGAGCGGGTGTGGGACTCCTGCCTGTACGAGGGCTTCCAGAAGGAGGCCAGCGGCCACAATCCCAGCGCCGCGCCGGGGCAGCGGGTGCAGCGCTTCTGGCAGCACAAGTTCGGCGAGGGCTTCCGCCAGCAGTTCGGCCGCTACGGCTGCGTCGGCTGCGGGCGCTGCGACCGGGTCTGCCCCGGCGGCATCGGCGTGCATGCGGTGATGGCGAAGGTGGGCAAGCCATGCTCGAACTGACCCCCAGACCGCTGCGCCTGCTCGGCAGCTACGCCGACGGCCGCGACGCCCGGCACTTCCGCCTGCGTCTGGAGCAGCCGCTGGAGAGCGACCGGGCGACGCTGCCCGGGCAGTTCTTCATGCTCGGCGTACCGGGGCAGGGCGAGGCGCCCTTCACCTACGTCAGCGCGCCGGATGCAGCCGGTGAGTTCAGCGCGCTGATCCGCCGCAGCGGGCGGCTGACGGCGCGGCTGTTCGAGCTGGAGACGGGCGCGCTGCTCGGCTGTCGCGGCCCGTTCGGCCGCGGCTGGCCGGAACCGGACGGCTCCAAGTCGGTGCTGGTGGTGGCCGGCGGCTGCGGCCTGGCACCGTTGGCTGGCTGGATCGCCGCGGCCAGCGAGCGCCCGGAGCTGGCCCTGCGCGTTCTCTATGGCGCGCGCAGCGCCGAGCATCAGGTGCTCGGCCGCGAGCGGGCGCGCTGGCGGAGCATCCTGCCGCTGATCGAGACCCTCGACGAGGGCGGGCCGGAGGAACTGCGCGGCTCGCCGCTGGGGCAGCTGGATCGCCTGTGCGCCGAGACGCTGCCGCACAGCGTGCTGTGCTGCGGCCCGGAAGCCTTCATGCTGGCCATAGCCAAGGCCTGCGTGCGCCGCGGCGTGGCGGCGGAGCGCATCTGGCTGTCGGTGGAGCGGCGTATGCATTGCGCGGTGGGGCTGTGCGGCCACTGCTACATCGCCGACAGCTATGCCTGCGTCGACGGGCCGACCTACCGCTACGACCAGTATCGGGCGCTGCTGGCCCGGGGCAACCTGCGTGGCGTGCTCGGCGCGGCGGACGTCGGGCCCTGCTGAGGGGCCTGCCGCTGGGGGCAGCGGCAGGCGGTCGAGGTCACATCCCCAGGTCGTCCATCACCGCCGGCAGGCTCGGCGAGGTGATGTCGTTGAAGGCCTCCAGCGCCTCGCGCCAGTCTTCCGGGGCATCGCGCACGCTGCCGCCGTGCAGGGTCAGGCGATGGAGGATGTCGGACATGGCGACCATGCCATGCAGTTCGCCATCGGCGCCCACCACCGGCAGGCGGCGCACCTTCTTCGCCGCCATCATGTGCAGGGCCTCGTGCACATCGGTGTCGTCGTGGCAGGTGTACAGGTCGTGGCGGCCGGCCAGCTCGCCGGCCTTGAGTTCCCACAGGGGCTTGTGCCGCTCGGCGGCCAGCAGGGCGATGTCGCGGTCGGTGACTATGCCGATCGCATGGTTGCTCTGGTCGACCACGGCGATCGCCCCGCAGTCGCACCTGGCCATCATTTCTGCCGCCTGCTCCAGGCTGTCGCCGGGGTGACAGCACTGCACCGGCTTATGCATCACGTCGCTGACGTTCATGATCCCGCTCCACAGAGACGGCCGCGCTCCGCTTCCCGTGCCGCACCGACCGCATGGACCGACGGCTCATCCTCCGGATGAGCATGGATACAGCAAGACATTAGACGCCCGCCTGCCGGGCCGGGCAACGACCGTCAGGCAGCTCGCCGGCCGGATGCCTGCGCAGGACTAGACTGGAGGGACAGATCCTGGGAGGTGCACCATGAGCGACATACGCAAGGTTCCGCAGCGCAGCCTGCGGCTCGACCTGAAGGATGGGGTGCTGCATGGCGAGCTGGCCGTTCCGGAGGACGCCGAGGGGCTGGTGGTGTTCGCCCACGGCAGCGGCAGCAGCCGTTTCAGTCCGCGCAACCAGCAGGTGGCGCGCTTCTTCAACGACCTCGGCCTCGGCACCCTGCTGCTCGACCTGCTCACCGAGGACGAGCAGGACATCGACGAGGCGACCCGCGAGTTCCGCTTCGACATCCCGCTGCTGGCCCGCCGGCTGGTCACCGTGGTCGACTGGCTGCACGGGGACGAGCGCCTGCAGGAGCTGGTGGTCGGCCTGTTCGGCGCCAGCACCGGCGCCGCCGCGGCGCTGATCTGCGCCGCGCAGCGTCACGAGCTGGTGGCGGCGGTGGTCTCCCGCGGCGGGCGTACCGACCTGGCTGGGGATGCGCTGGAGCATGTGCGCGCCCCCAGCCTGCTGATCGTGGGCGGTGAGGACGACGTGGTGCTCGCCCTCAACCGCGAGAGCCTGATGCGCCTGGCCGGGATCAAGCGGCTGGAGGTGGTGCCCGGGGCGACCCATCTGTTCGATGAGCCGGGCAAGCTGCTCAAGGTGGCGGAACTGGCCGGCGAGTGGTTCCTGCGCTATCTGCGGCGGATCTGACGACTGCGGTGCTGCCGCTGGTCCGGGGCCAGGCCGCTCGGGGTCGGCACGGCACCGGCCCGCACGTGGCGTGCCGGGCGGCGGGACTCAGTCGCGCGCCAGCACGTAGCTGCCGGGCGCCGCTTCCAGCGGCGGGTAGTCGGCCGAGCCGAGGCTGGCCGCCGGCTTGCCGCGCTTGCCGGCGTGCTGGCCTAGCCAGCTGGTCCAGTCGATCCACCAGCTGCCGGGCTGCTCGGTGGCACTTGCCAGCCACTGCTCGGGATCGGTCGCCGGCACCTCGCTAGTCCAGTAGCTGCGCTTGTTCTTCGAAGCCGGGTTGATGATGCCGGCGATGTGTCCGGAGGCACCGAGCACGAAGCGGCTCGGCCCCTTGAGCAGGCGGCCGCTGGTGAAGGCGCTGCGCCACGGCACGATGTGGTCCTCGCGGGCGCCGACCAGGTAGGTCGGCATGTCCAGCTGGCCGAGGTCGAGGGTTTCGCCGCAGACCTTTAGCGTGCCGCTCTTCAGCTCGTTCTGCAGGTAGGTGTGGCGCAGGTACCAGCAGTACATGGCGCCGGGCAGGTGGGTGTGGTCGTTGTTCCAGAACAGCAGGTCCATGGAGCGCGGCTTCTGGCCCTTGAGGTACTTCTCGACCCCGTAGTTCCACCACAGCTCGTTGGGGCGCAGCAGGGAGAAGGTGTTGCCCATCTCCTCGCCGCGGAACAGGCCGAACTTGCCGCCCGCGCCGCCGATGGTGCGCTCGCGGTAGCGGACGATCTCCTCGTCGATGAACACGTTGAGCAGGCCGGTGTCCTCGAAGTCGAGCAGGGTGACCAGCAGGGTCAGGCTGGCGGCGGGCTTGATGCCGCGGGCGGCGAGCACGCCGAGGCCGCAGGCCAGCAGGGTGCCGCCGACGCAGTAGCCTAGCAGGTTGAGCTGCTGCTCGCCGCTGATCGCCTGGGTGACCCTGATCGCCTCGATGATGCCCTGCTCGACGTAGTCGTCCCAGGTGGTGGCGGCCAGGCTCTGGTCGACGTTGCGCCAGGACATCAGGTACACCGGATGGCCCTGCTCCAGCGCATAGCGCACCAGCGAACTCTCCGGCTGCATGTCGAGGATGTAGAACTTGTTGATCGCCGGCGGCACCAGCAGCAGCGGGCGCCGGTACTGGGTGTCGCTCTGCGGCCTGTACTGGATCAGCTGGAACAGCGGGTTCTGGTAGACCACCTGGCCGGGGGTGTTGGCCAGGTTGACGCCGACCTCGAAGGCCGCGCTGTCGCACTGGCGCAGCTTGCCTTCCTTGAGGTCGCTGGCCAGGTGCAGCATGCCGCTGAACAGGCTGGCCCCGCCGGTCTGCACGGCGCGTTCGAGCGCTTCGGGGTTGCTGCCCAGGCAGTTGCTCGGCGCGCCGGCGGCGACCAGTTGCTCGACCAGGAACACCAGGCGCTTGCGCAGCTTGGCCGAGTCGATCGGCAGCAGGTCGATCAGGCGCATCAGAAACCGCGAGTTGAGCAGGTAGAGCGCGGCCAGCGAACCGAACAGCGGCTGGCTCCAGGCGTTGCCGGTGAAACGCGGATCGCTGAATACGAACGGCTGATAGGTCAGCATCTGCATGCCGAGCCTGGCCCATTCGCCGTTGTATTCGCTCTGCAGGGCGTTGAGCGCCGCGGCGTCGACCTCGAACCAGGCGTCGGTGTCCTGGTTCTGGAACCAGGGGCTCTGGCGTACCCAGAAGCGCAACGGCTCCAGGGCGGCACGGGCGACGAAAGGCAGGTTGGCCGAGAAGAAGGCCGAGAAGGGCGGTACGTTGTTGTTCATTGTTTACCCGGTGTTCTGCAAGAAGGCCGCCCTGCAGCAGTAAGGGGACTGCGTGCTGGGCGTGGCTGGGCAGCGAGGTCATTCAGCTTCGCTTGTCGGGCAGGCAATCTACGGAGCTGTGCGCGCGCCTGCTTCGCATCCGGCGACAGGCGTTTCTCAATGCATGACAGTCATCCCGGCGGTAGCGGATGGAGAGCGTTGCCACACACGCAGGGAGAAGTGCCCGGACCGGTGCGAGCGGCAGGCGAGGGCAGACAGGCGAAGGGCGGGATCTGTGGGGTGCTACCCGGCCCGCGCAGGGCGGGCCGGGCAACGGGCGGGTCAGTCGCGTTGCAGGACGTACTGGCCGGGCGCCGCTTCCAGCGGCGGGTAGTCGGACGAGCCGAGGCTGGCTACGGCCGGACCGCTTTCGCCGGCGTACTGGCTCAGCCAGCTGTTCCAGTCGCCCCACCAGCTGCCGGGATGCTCCTCGGCGCTGCTCAGCCAGGCGTCCGGATCGATCGGCAGCGTATCGCTGGTCCAGTAGCTGCGCTTCTTCTTCGCCGGCGGGTTGATGATGCCGGCGATGTGCCCGGAGGCGCCGAGCACGAAGCGGGTCGGACCCTTGAGCAGGCGGGTGCTGGCGAAGGCGCCGCGCCACGGCACGATGTGGTCCTCGCGGGTGCCGACCAGGTAGGTGGGCATGTCCAGGCTGGACAGGTCGAGGGTCTCGCCGCAGACCTGCAGCCGGCCGCTCCTGATGTCGTTCTGCAGGTAAGCGTGGCGCAGGTACCAGCAGTACATCGGACCGGGCAGGTGGGTGTGGTCGTTGTTCCAGTACAGGAGGTCCAGCGAGCGCGGCTTCTGGCCCTTGAGGTACTTCTCGACCCCGTAGTTCCACCACAGCTCGTTGGGACGCAGCAGGGAGAAGGTGTTGCCCATGTCCTCGCCGCGGAACAGGCCGAAGCTGCCGCCCTCGCCGCCGATGGTGCGCTCGCGGTAGCGGACGATTTCCTCGTCGACGAACACGTCGAGCACCCCGGCGTCCTCGAAGTCGAGGAGGGTGACCAGCAGGGTCAGGCTGGCGGCGGGCTTGATGCCGCGCGCGGCGAGCACACCCAGGCCGCAGGCCAGCAGGGTACCGCCGACGCAGTAGCCGAGCAGGTTCAGCTGCTGCTGGCCGCTGATCGCCTGGGTGACGCGGATCGCCTCGATGATGCCCTGCTCGACGTAGTCGTCCCAGGTGGCGGTGGCGATGCTCTCGTCGGCGTTGCGCCAGGACACCAGGAACACCGGGTGGCCCTGCTCGAGGGCGTGACGGACGAACGAGCTTTCCGCCTGCAGGTCGAGGATGTAGTACTTGTTGATCGCCGGCGGCACGACCAGCAGCGGGCGCTGGTACTGGCTCTCGCTCTGCGGCGCGTACTGGATCAGCTGGAAGAACGGATTCTGGTAGACCACCTGGCCGGGGGTGGTGGCCAGGTTGCCGCCGACCGTGAAGGCGCCGCTGTCGCACTGGCGCAGCTTGCCTTCCTTCATGTCGCTGGCCAGGTGCAGCATGCCGCTGAACAGGCTCGCGCCCTGGGTCTGCACCATGCGCTCCAGCGCTTCGGGGTTGCTGTTGAGGTAGTTGCTCGGTGCCCCGGCGGCGATCAGCTGCTCGACCAGGAAGGTCAGGCGTTGGCGCATCTTGCCGGACTCGATGGGCAGCTCGTCGAGCAGGCGCATCAGGAAACGCGAGTTGAGCAGGTAGAGCGCGGCCAGCGAGCCGAACAGCGGCTGGCTCCAGGCGCTGCCGGCGAAGCGCGGGTCGGTGAAGGCGAACGGCTGGTGGGTCAGCATCTGCATGCCGAGCTGCGCCCACTCGCCGCCGTACTCCGCCTGCAGGCGGTCAAGGATGGCACTGTCGACCTGGAACCAGGTGTCGGTGTTCTTGCCCTGGAACCACGGGTTGTGGCGCACCCAGATGCGCAGCTGCTCAAGGGCTGCACGGGCGACGAAGGGCATGTTGGCCGAGAAGAAGGCCGTGAAGGGCGGGGAGTTATCCATCTCTTGTATCCGCTGATCTGGTGGCTGCTGTATCCGACAGGCGACGCGGCCACCCCTCATGGGTGGCCGCGTTCAGACCATATCAGCGTTCGACTGCCAGGGCCACGCCCTGACCACCGCCGATGCACAGGGTCGCCAGGCCCTTGCTCAGGTTGCTGCGCTGCAGCTCGTGCAGCAGGGTGACCAGGATGCGGCAGCCGGAGGCGCCGATGGGGTGGCCGAGGGCGATGGCGCCGCCGTTGACGTTGACCTTGCCGGTGTCCCAGCCCAGTTCCTTGTTGACGCTCAGCGCCTGCACGGCGAAGGCCTCGTTGGCCTCGACGCGGTCCAGGTCGTCCAGGCTCCAGCCGGCCTTCTCCAGGCACAGGCGGGTTGCCGACACCGGGCCGATGCCCATGATCGCCGGGTCGACGCCGGAGCTGGCATAGGCCTTGACCCTGGCCAGCACCGGCAGGCCCAGTTCGGCGGCCTTCTTCGCGCTGGCCAGCAGCACCACGGCGGCGCCGTCGTTGATGCTGGAGGCGTTGCCGGCGGTGACGCTGCCGTCCTTGCTGAACGCCGGCTTGAGCTTGGCCAGGCTGTCGTAGGTGGTCTCGCCGCGCGGCTGCTCGTCGGTGGCGAACACCAGCGGGTCGCCCTTGCGCTGCGGGATCAGGATCGGGGTGATCTCGTCCTTGAAGGTGCCGGCCTCGATGGCTGCGGCGGCCTTCTGCTGGGAGGCGGCGGCGAAGGCGTCCTGCTCCTCGCGGCTGATCTCGAAGCGCTTGGCCAGGTTCTCGGCGGTGATGCCCATGTGGTAGTCGTTGAAGGCATCCCACAGGCCGTCCTGGATCATGCTGTCCTGCAGCTGGGCGTGGCCCATGCGCAGGCCGGTGCGCGCCTTGGGCAGCACGTAGGGCGACAGGCTCATGTTCTCCTGGCCGCCGGCGATGACCAGCTCGGCGTCGCCGCAGCGGATGGCCTGCACGGCCAGCTGCACGGCCTTGAGGCCCGAGCCGCACACCTTGTTGAGGGTGAGTGCCGGAACCTCGTGGGGCAGGCCGGCCTTGATCGCGGCCTGGCGGGCAGGGTTCTGGCCGGAGCCGGCGGTGAGCACCTGGCCGAGGATGACCTCGTCGATGTCCTGCGGCTGGACGCCGCTCAGTTCGAGCACCTGACGGATGACCGCGGCACCCAGCTCCGGGGCGGGAATGCTGCTCAGGGCGCCCTGGAAGGAGCCGATGGCGGTACGGGTGGCGGCGACAATGACAACATCGTTCATGGGTGAACCTCTGCTGCAGAAAACGGGGAGGAGGGCGCCTGCCCGCGGCGAGCTGCGGGCAGGCGCAAAGGGTCGGCCGGGCCGACTCAGGCCATGTTCAGGCCGCCGTTGACCGAGAAGTCGGCGCCGGTGGCATAGGCGCCTTCCTCGGAGGCCAGCCAGGACACCATGGAGGCGATTTCCTCCGGCTGGCCCATGCGGCCGACCGGAATGCCGGAAATGATCTTCTCCAGGACGTCCTCGCGGATCGCCGCGGTCATCTCGGTGCGGATGTAGCCGGGGGAGATGGTGTTGACGGTGATGCCCTTGCTGGCCACTTCGCGGGCCAGCGCCATGCTGAAGCCGTGGATGCCGGCCTTGGCGGCCGAGTAGTTGGTCTGGCCGAACTGGCCGCGCTGGCCGTTGACCGAGGAGATGTTGATGATGCGGCCCCAGCCACGCTCTAGCATCGGGTCGATGACCTGCTTGGTGGTGTTGAACAGGCCGTTGAGGTTGGTGGAGATCACCGCGCTCCAGTCCTGCGGGGTCATCTTCCTGAAGGTGGTGTCGCGGGTGATGCCGGCGTTGTTCACCAGCACGTCGATCTGGCCGATTTCCGCGCGGACTTCGGCGAAGGCCCGGGCGACGTCGTCCCAGTCGGTGATGTCGCAGGCCATGCTGTGGAACTCGAAGCCTTCCTGGCGCTGCTGCTCCAGCCAGGCGTCCTTGCGAGTGGACTGGGCGCTGCAGCCGACCACGACGATGAAGCCGTCGCGGTGCAGGCGCCGGCTGATCGCCGTGCCGATGCCACCCATGCCGCCAGTTACCAGTGCAATGCGCTTGTTGTTGTTGGTCATGTTGCAGTCACTCCATTCGATAAATGATGGTGAAGCGGAACAACACATGCCGGAGGTCGGGCCCCGCGGGCCCCGGTCGACTGTCCGGCAGACGGGCCTGTTCTGTGCCTGCCCGATGTACCTACCTTGCTAGCGAAAGATTGCGTTTTCTTGACGAGAATTTCCGTGGCTCTCGCGGGCGTCTGGCTGGGCCTCCTGCTGCTTTGCACAATGATTGCTGTGGCTTTTCGTCCAATCGACACGGATGTGACATGTGGACGTCATTGATCTGTGTCATGTGTAGCTGCCTGTGCTTGATTTTTCGGGCGGTACGCTCCTTCGGCTGGAGGTGTGACAGTTCGAAAATTTTTTGTGCAGCGCACAAAAAGTGCTTGCGCAATGCATGCCGATCGCCAAGAATGAAATTGCAGGTCGCGTGCAGCAGTGGCACTCGCCGGCACAGGTTTTCAGCCATTCTCATCCTCGGGAGACTTCATCCATGTCCTTCTTCGATTCTGAAAAACTGCAGGCTGCCCAGAAATCCAACCTCGAGCTGCTGCAGCAAATGAACACCAAGTTCCTCAAGGGCCTCGAACAGCTCGGCCACCTGCAGATCGCCACCCTGCGTTCGGTCAGCGAGGAAACCTTCGAGAACGCAAGCAAACTGCTTGCCGTTCGTGATCCGCAGAGCTTCACTGCGGTCATCGGTTCCCTGGCCCATCCGGCCAACCAGGCCGAGCGCATGATGGAGTTCAACCGCCAGGTGTACGACCTGATCTCCAGCACCCAGGCCGACATCGCCAAGCTCGGCGAACGTCAGGCTGCCCGCAACGCGCAGCAGGTGCAGGAACTGGTAGACGAAATTGCAAAGAACGCGCCAGCCGGCTCCGAGTCTGCCGTGGCCGTGCTCAAGTCCGCCGTCGAGACTGCCGGCAACGTGATCGAAAGCGCGCAGAAGACTGCCAAGCAGGCCGCCGAAATCGCCGAGAACGGCATCGCCGCCGCCACTTCGGCTGCTGGCCAGGCTGCTCGCGAAGCCACCAAGGCTGCCGGCGGCGCTCGCAAGTAAGGCTGTCCGGGGAGAGAGGGCTCGCCGAGCCGGAGGCGGAGCAGGGCGGCCATGGATCGTCTTGCTCCGCCTTTCCTGTCATGCCGATGACCGAGGTCGTGGCTCAGGCGGCACTCTGTAACTCCCAACGATCAGATGTGCAAAGGCCCGCAGATAGCGGGCCTTTGCACAATGGTGGTGCGGGATGCCTCACGGCGGCTCAGCACGGCGGCTCAGCTGGCGTCGCCATCCTTGTCCTTCTTGCCATCCTTGTCGCTGCGGCTGGCGGTACCCGGGAAACCCGGGAACATGCCGAACAGGTTCTGCGTGCTCAGGTACAGCTGCTTGGATTGCTCGACGTACTGGCCCATCAGATCCTGCATGACCGGCAGCTGGCTGCGCATGAAGTCGCTCCAGGCCTGGGAGGACTGCTGGCCGGTCTTGGCCTGCACGTCGATCACCGCCTGGATGCTTTTCTCCAGATAGTTGCCGAGCATGCCCTGGAACGGGCCGTAGAAGCGGATGATCCCCTTGAGCATCTCGCTGGAGAAGATCGGCTCGCCGCCGCTTTCCGCTTCCTGGATGATCTGCAGCAGGATGCTGCGGGTCAGGTCTTCGCCGGTCTTGGCGTCGACCACCTGGAAAGGTTCCTCCTGGATGACCAGCTGACGTATATCCTGCAGCGTTATGTGCGTGCTGGTCTGCGTATCGTAAAGACGACGGTTGGCGTATTTCTTGATCAGGCGGACATGCTTCCGATCAGTCATGCTGCGGACTCTCGCGGACGATATTGTGCCGACCATGTTAACTCAAAGCGCGGCGGGCTGGCCGTTCAATGCTGTGCCACCGAGAGTGCCGCGAACGCGCAGCAGACGTGTTCCGTCTGGTCGGCGGCATCGACGGCGGACTGGAATCGTCAGCGACTGACCCAGCACGGCAGGTGGCGGGTCGCCGGGTCGGGCGGAAGGGTGCGTTTCAAGGATATACAATATCCGATAACGACCAGACCCGGAAATTGCATATAATGCGTTTCAGCGCCCGGCAAGGTCACTTCGCGCGCCCTTGCCGATTCAACCAGATCCTTCAGACACCGGAAAGCTCGCCATGCCTACGACGCCGTTGCCCCTGTTCGAAACCTACAGCCGTTTCCTTGAGCTGAACTTCCTGCAGATCAGCGAGGAACTCCCGGTCGTCCGCGAATACCTCGCCAGCTTTCCTGCCGAGCTGCAGGCCATCGACGGCTATCTCGCGGTCCGCGGCTTTCTCAAGTCCTACGCCGGCAACGAGCCCACTTTCAATTCCTACCGCACCCATGTCGAGCGGCTCTTGCTCTGGGCGCTGCTGGTCGCCCGCAAGCCGCTGCTCGAGTTGCGTCGCCGGGATGCCGAGGCCTTCATGGAGTTCTGCCTGCGGCCGCCCAGGGACTGGATCGGGCCGATGGTCCGCTCCCGCTTCGTGCGCATCGGCGGCCGCAAGAAGCTCGAGTCCGACAGCTATGTGGTCAACGAGGACTGGCGCCCGTTCAGCATCACCGTGCCCAAGCGCAACCGCTCGCTGGACGGATCCGCCGCGCCGGGCAGCGACAGCCGACCCTACCGGATGTCCCAGGGCTCGGTGGCCCAGGTCTTCGCCGTGTGCGGCAGCTTCTTCCAGCACGCCACCGACGAGGGACTGACCGAGGTCAACCCGTTCCGGGCTGTCAAGCAGAAATCGGTCTACAAGCAGCGCAACACCCTGGATGTCTCGGGACGCTCGCTCACCCAGTTGCAATGGAGCTACGTCATCGAGACCGCCGAGAAAATGGCCGACGAGGACGAGGTCCACGAACGCACGCTGTTCATCCTGGCCACGCTGTTCGCCATGTACCTGCGGGTATCCGACCTGGTCGGGCGCGACAACTGGGAGCCGACCATGGGCGATTTCCGCCGCGATACCACCGGCAACTGGTGGTTCCACGTGGTCGGCAAAGGCAACAAGGCGGCGAAGATCAGCGTGCGCGACGACTATATCCAGACCTACCTGACCCGCTACCGCCGGCACCTGGGCCTGCCTGCCCTGCCCTCGCCCCACGAGACGCATCCCCTGCTCGCCACGCTCAAGGGGCGCGCTGGCCTTTCCGACCGTCACCTGCGCCTGCTGCTGCAGCAGGTCTTCGACCACGCGCTGGAGCGGATGGTCGAGGAAGGCTGGAGCAACGACGAGGTCGACCACCTGCGCTCGGCCTCGCTGCACTGGCTGCGGCATACCTCTGCCACCTTCGACGCCCCCCACCGGGACATGAAGGACCTGCAGGCCGACCTGCGTCACAACAGCCTGAGCACCACGCAGAACACCTACTACAACTCGCTGGATGAACAGCGGGCACATTCGGTGAAGCATCTGCGGATCAAGGAGTAGCGACCAGGTTCGGCGCCTGAACCCGCGGAGGCGCCCTTCCCTGCTCAGGGCGTGACCTGGTAGCCGCGCTGCTGCATGCAGCTGGTGTAGGCCGACGAGGCGTTCTGCCCGGCATTGCGGCGATCCTGGCGCCGGTCCTGGCGCTGGCGCGAGCCGCCCACCACCACGCCGGCCGCCGCGGCTTCCCTGGCCTGGTTCTGCCGGTATTCCTGCTGGACGTCCTCGTCGAGGCGGTCATACACCTCCTCGTGCTGGCGGCCGCGTACTCCCGCCGCGGCGGCACCGGCCGCGGCTCCGGCGACGGCGCCCCGTGCCCGGCCGCCGGTCTGCGGGCTGCTGGTGCTGGCGCTGCCGGCCTGGGCCTGGCAGGCGCTGATGTCCTGCTGCATGGTTTCCGGCGACTGGCCCTGCAGCGGGGTGACCGTCTCGGCGAATGCACAGGCACTGGCGATGGCCAGCCCGCTGGCAAGGCAGAAAGAAAGGCATCTTGGCATGGTGGCGAGCGCTCCCGTGGGTGGCTGGGCGGCCAGTTGCTGACCCGAGAAGCATAGTCCGGCCCCGGACCTGCCCCGCTGCCTGTGGTCGGCTGGCCAGGCGGCCTGTGGTTCCGTAACATCCCCGCCCCTTTTTCGCCAATCCCTGCAGCCGGCTGCGCCGGCCTCCACCTCAGGATCGCCATGAAACCCACACGTCTGCGCGCCGATGTCCTGGCCGGACTCACCACCTCCTTCGCGCTGGTGCCCGAGTGCATCGCCTTCGCCCTGGTCGCCCAGCTCAATCCGCTGATGGGCCTGTACGGCGCCTTCATCATCTGCACCCTCACCGCGCTGTTCGGCGGCCGGCCGGGCATGGTCTCCGGCGCCGCCGGCTCGATGGCCGTGGTCATCGTCGCGCTGGTGGTACAGCACGGGGCCCAGTACCTGCTGGCCACCGTGCTGCTCGGCGGCTTGATCATGGTCGCCTTCGGCCTGCTGCGCCTCGGCAAGCTGATCCGCATGGTGCCGCACCCGGTGATGCTCGGCTTCGTCAACGGCCTGGCCATCGTCATCGCCCTGTCCCAGCAGGAGCACTTCAGGGACGGCGAGGCCTGGCTGAGCGGCACGGCGCTGTACCTGATGCTGGGACTGGTGGCGCTGACCATGGCCATCGTCTACCTGCTGCCGCGCCTGACCCGCGCGGTGCCGCCGGCGCTGGTGGCGATCCTCGGCGTCGGTGCGGCGGTCTACCTGCTCGACCTGCCGACCCACACCCTCGGCGACATGGCCAACATCGCCGGCGGCCTGCCCGCCTTCGCCCTGCCGGACATCCCCTGGAACCTGGAAACCCTGGCCATCATCGCCCCCTACGCGGTGCTGATGGCGCTGGTCGGCCTGCTGGAAACCCTGCTGACCCTCAACCTCACCGACGAGATCACCGAGAGCCGCGGCTATCCGGACCGCGAGTGCACGGCCCTCGGCGCAGCCAACATCGCCTCCGGCCTGTTCGGCGGCATGGGCGGCTGCGCGATGATCGGCCAGACCATGATCAACCTCAGCTCCGGCGGTCGCGGCCGGCTGTCCGGGGTGGTCGCCGGGGTGATGATCCTGCTGTTCGTGCTGTTCCTCTCACCGCTGATCGAGCGCATCCCGCTGGCCGCGCTGGTCGGGGTGATGTTCGTGGTGGCCCAGCAGACCTTCGCCTGGGCCTCGCTGCGGGTGTTCGGCAAGGTGCCGCTCAACGATGCGCTGGTGATAGTCGCGGTGACCATCATCACTGTGTTCACCGACCTGGCCACCGCCGTGCTCTGCGGCATCGTCATCGCCGCGCTCAACTTCGCCTGGCAGCAGGCCCGCGAGCTGTACGCCGACAGCGATGTGCAGGCCGACGGCAGCAAGCTGTATCGGGTGCACGGCACGCTGTTCTTCGCCTCGACCACGCCGTTCCTCAACCAGTTCGACGTGGCCGGCGACCCGGCCCAGGTGACCCTCGACTGCCGCCACCTGAGCTTCGTCGACTACTCGGCCATCGCCGCGCTGAAGACCCTGCGCGAGCGCTACGCCAAGGCCGGCAAGCACCTGCGCGTGCTGCACCTCTCCGAGCGCTGCAAGCAGCTGCTCAAGCGCGCCGGGGTGCACCACGACTGAGGCGCGGCTGCTGAAGGCCAGCCCACCCCGGGGTCGGCCTTCGATACGATCAGCCCACTCCTTGCTCCCCTGCGGCGTCTTCAGACATGGCTCGCCAGGAAGGCCGCCAGTACCCGGCGCGCATGCCGCGTGCACTGCTCCTCGCTGCCCCGCTCGAGCGGCACCCGGTACTGGCCACGCAGCAGGTCAAGACCCATCACCATGCCCAGCAGCATTTCGGCACTCGCCAGCGGCTCGGGACATTCGATCAGCCCGCTGTGCGCCGCTGCCTCCAGATACTCGGCAAGCAGGCGCTGGGTGTTGGCTGGACCATTGCGGTACACCTCGCCCAGATCCTGCGCATCCTGTGGGATCGTGCCCAGAGCCTGGATCAGGCGCTGGTGCCGCTCGCTGGCGATGAAGGCGGACAGCGCCTCGATCAAGCCCGCCAGATCCCTGCACAGCTCCTCGCGACTCGCGGGAGTACGGTCGAGGGTCTGATTGATGGCGAACGCCTCGCTGCTCACCACCGCCCGCAGCAAGTCGTAGCGATTGGCATAGCGGGCATACAGCGTCGCCTTGGAGACGCCGGCGAGGCTGGCCACCCGGTCCATGGTGAGGGCCTTCGGTCCTCCCTCGAATGCCAGTTCCCGCGCGGCTTCGAGAATGTCGCGATCCTTCTGCTGATCGACGGGACGTCCGGCTTTTGCTGACATGGCTGGGAACGCGCTCCGGCTGTTGGCTGTATCAAAAACATTACTGTACATTACCGTACAGTAAGTCAGGGAAGCCACCGGTCATGCGTGTTTCGTCGCTGTTGTTCGCTCTATGCCTGCCATTTCTCGCCGCCTGCAAGGAGGTACCGGAGTCGCCAGCGACGACCGCCCCGCCGCCGGTCAGGACCGTAGCGGTAAGCGACGACACCGCGACCACGCTCGGCTTGTCCGGCACGGTGCGTGCGCGAGTCGAGTCGCCGCTGGCGTTCCAGGTCAGCGGGCGCATCGCCCGGCGCCTGAGCGACGCCGGCCAGGCGGTGCGCGCCGGACAGACGCTGTTCGAGCTGGACTCGCGCGACCTCGAGCAACAGGTCCGCGCCGCGGCGGCCGACCAGGCGGCGGCCAACGCGGCGCTCGCCACCGCCGAGGCCGACCTCGCCCGCCATCGCCAACTGCAGGCACGCAACTTTGTCAGTGCGCAGGCCTTCGAGCGCGCCGAACTCGCCCGCCACGAAGCCAGCACCCGCCGCGATGCGGCCGCGGCGCGGCTGGCCCAGGCCCGCAACGCCCTCGACTACGGCCGCCTGCAGGCGCCGGCGGCTGGGGTGCTGATCGACGTGACCGGCGAGGCCGGCCAGGTGATCGCCGCCGGGGAGCCGGTCGCCCTGCTCGCCCAGGCTGGCGAGCGCGAGATCGAGGTGTTCTTTCCCGAAGGCGTGACCCCGCTGCCAAGCGGCGAACTGGTCGCCGCGGACGGCACGCTCCTGCCGCTGCACCTGCGCGAAACCGCCGGCGCCGTCGATGCCCAGGGACGTACCCTGCGCGCCCGCTACACGGTGCTGGAAGGTGCGCAGGGCCTGCAGCTCGGCGCGGTGCTGCGTACCCGCTTCGCCGCGGATGCCGCCGGTGGCGCCTTCTCGGTGCCCATCGGCGCCATCGATGAGCGCGGCCAGGGCGCCCAGGTCTGGCGTCTGCACGACGGCCACGTGAAGGCGGTCGCCGTCAGCGTGCTGGAAATGAGTGGCGAAACCGCGCGCATCCGCGGCCCGCTGGCGGTCGGCGAACGTCTGGTCGCCCTCGGTACCCACCTGCTCAGCGAGGACATGGCGGTGCGGGAGCTGGCCCGATGAGCTTCCCTAACCTGTCCGCGCTCGCCGTGCGCGAGCGCGCGCTGACCCTGTTCCTGCTGGTCCTGGCAGCCCTGGCCGGCGTCCAGGCCTTCCTCAGTCTCGGCCGCGCCGAGGATCCTGCCTTCACCGTGCGGGCCATGCTGGTCACTGCCATGTGGCCGGGCGCCACACCCGAGGACATGCAGGCCCAGGTGGTCGACCGCCTGGAGAAGCGCATCCAGGAAGTGGAAAACCTCTATCGGATCGAGACCACCATCCGTCCCGGCCAGGCCACCCTGCAGGTCGAGTTCCAGGATTACATCCCGCAGGACCAGGTCCCCAAGCTGATCTACGAAGTGCGCAAACGCATGCAGGACGAGGCGGCCAGCCTGCCGCGCGGGGTGATCGGCCCCATCGTCCAGGACGACTTCGGCGACGTCTATTTCACCCTGATCGCCCTGACTGCCCCCGGCCTGCCGATGCACGAACTGACCCGCGATGCCGAGGCGATCCGCGACCGACTGCAACGCGTTCCCGGTGTGCACAAGGCCTTGCTGCTGGGCGAGCGCACCGAGCGTCTCTACGTCGAATTCGACAATGCCCGGCTGAGCAACCTCGGCGTCGATCCGCAGGCGATCTTCGCCGCCATCGACGCCAGCAACCGCCTGCTGCCGGCCGGGCGCATGGAGACCGACGGGCCGCGCCTGCACCTGCGCCTGGATGCAGACCTCTCCGACCCCGAACAACTGGCCGGCGTGCCGGTAAGGGTCGGCGACCGCGTGATCAGACTCGCCGACATCGCCGACATCCGCCGCGGCTATGAGGACCCGCCCAGCTACCTGGTGCGCTCGCGCGGGCAGGACGCGCTGCTGCTCGGCGTAATCATGAACAAGGGCGAAAACGGCCTCGACCTGGGCGAGCGGCTGGCCGCCTTCCTCGACGGCGAACGCCAGCGACTGCCGCTGGGCATGGCGCTCGAGGTGCTGACCAACCAGGCGGAGGCCATCGACCAGGCGGTCAGCCTGTTCCAGATCAAGTTCCTGGTGGCGGTGGCCGTGGTGGTCGCGGTCAGCGTGCTGGCCATCGGCCTGCGCGCCGGCCTGATCGTCGGCATCGCCGTGCCACTGACCCTGGGCCTGACCTTCCTGGTGATGATGCTCATGGACATCAACCTCGACCGCGTGACCCTGGGGGCCCTGATCATCGCCCTGGGCTTGCTGGTCGACGACGCCATCATCGCCGTGGAAATGATGCTGGTGAAGATGGAACAGGGCTGGGACCGCGTCCGTGCCGCGGCACATGCCTGGACGGTCACCGCAGCGCCAATGCTGTACGGCACCCTGGTGACGGTGGCCGGCTTCTTCCCCATCGGTTTTGCCCGTTCGGGCGTCGGCGAGTACGCCGGAAACATCTTCTGGGTGCTGGCCATCGCGCTGCTGGTGTCCTGGCTGGTCGCTGTGGTGTTCGCCCCCTACCTGGGCGTGAAGCTGCTGCCGGCCCGCGCCAGCGGGACCGAGCACGGCCACGGCGGCCTCTACGACACCCCGCTGTACCGGCGCCTGCGCGTTCTGATCAGCTGGTGCGTGACCTGGCGCAAGAGCGTGGTTGCCGCGACCGTGGCACTGCTGGTGCTGTCGGTGGCCGGCATGGCCCTGCTGGTGGAGAAGCAGTTCTTCCCCGGCTCGGACCGCCCGGAGGTGCTGGTCGCCGTGTACCTGCCGCAGGGCAGCAGCATCGGCGCCACCGATGCCACGACCAGAAAGCTCGAGGCGATCCTCTCCCCGCTGCCGGAGGTGCGCAGCCTGTCCGCCTACGTCGGTGCCGGCGCGCCGCGCTTCTTCCTCGGCGCCAACCCGGAACCGCCCTCGCCTGCCTTCGCCAAGCTCATCGCCGTGGCGCAGGATCCCGCGGCGCGCGACAAGGTCATGGCCACCCTGCAACGGCACATCGCGCAGGGTGAGTTCCCCGAGGCGCGGGTGCGGGTCTACAAGCTGCTCTACGGCCCGCCGGTGATCTGGCCGGTCGCCTTCCGGGTGTTCGGCCCCGATCCGCTGGTCCTGCGCGACATCGCCCACCGGGTACGCACGGTGATGGCGGCCGATCCGCACGTGGTCGAGCCGCACCTGGAATGGGACGAGCGCGCCCCGGTACTGCACCTGGTCATGGACGTGGAGCGCCTGCGCCTGCTCGGCCTCACGCAGCAGGAGGTGGCCCGTCAGCTGCAATTCCAGCTCGACGGCGTGGCGGTCACCCAGCTGCGCCAGGATGTCCGCAGCGTCGAGGTGATCGCCCGCGGCAGCAGCGACGGCCGGAGGCTCGACGCCGACAGCCTCTCCAGCCTGGAAGTGCTGGGCGGTGACGGCCGCAAGCTGCCG
Organism: Pseudomonas sp. A-1; assembly: GCF_004801855.1. Lineage (GTDB taxonomy): Bacteria > Pseudomonadota > Gammaproteobacteria > Pseudomonadales > Pseudomonadaceae > Geopseudomonas. Next base: position 53,227 of record NZ_SSTC01000005.1, read on the forward strand.
TTCAACCAGCTCGGCCGGGTCGAGGTGCGCTTCGAGGATCCGGTGATCAAGCGCTACAACCGCGAAGCCGTGCTGACCGTGCAGGGCGACGTGCAGGGTGCCCAGCCCAACGACGTCACCGCCACCCTGTGGCGGGCGCTGGCCGAGGTCCGCAGTGAACTGCCGGAGGGCTACCGCATTGGCGTCGCCGGCGCGGTGGAGGAATCGGGCAAGGCGGACGCCTCGATCCAGAAGCTGCAGCCGGCGATGGTGGCCTTCATGCTGATCCTGATCATGCTGCAGATGCGTTCCTTCTCCGGCACCTTCATCGTGTTGGCCACCGCCCCGCTGGGGCTGATCGGTGCGGTGCTCGCCCTGCTGCTGTTCGACCAGCCGTTCGGCTTCGTCGCCCTGCTCGGCCTGACCGGCCTGGCCGGCATCCTGATGCGCAACACGCTGATCCTCACCCAGCAGGTGGCCGACAACTTCGCTGCCGGCATGCCGGCGTTCGAGGGCGTGGTGGAAGCGGCGGTGCAGCGTGCCCGCCCGGTGCTGCTCACCGCCCTGGCCGCCGCCCTGGCCTTCATCCCTCTCACCCAGGACAGCTTCTGGGGGCCACTGGCCTACGTGCTGATCGGTGGCGTGGCGGTCGGCACGGCGATCACCCTGCTGTTCGTGCCGGCGCTGTATGCGCTGTGGTTCCGCCTGGAGCCGGCTCGGCACAGCGCCACCAGCGGCCTCAGCCTGTCGACCTAATGACAGGCTGAGGCCCGGCGCTTTCGCCGGTCAAGCCGGCCGGACAGCCCCGCCTGCGGCCACTCGGTCTTCGTAAGCACCCCTGATCAGGCGATGCTCTCGACTATCCCGCCATCGACCCGCAGCGCGGCGCCGGTGGTGGCGCTGGCCTGCGGCGAGGCGGCATAGACGCACAGGCTGGCCACCTCCTCGGGGCTGGCGAAGCGGCGGATCAGCGTCGAGGGGCGGTTCTCCTTGAGGAACAGCGCCTCCATCTCCCTCAGGGACACGCCGCGCTCCCTGGCCATCTGCGTGAAGAAGGTGGTCACCCCCTCGGTGCGGGTCGGCCCGGGCAGGATGGTGTTGACGGTCACCCCGCTGCCGGCCAGCACCTTGGCCAGGCCGCGCGACACGCCCTGCAGCGCCGCCTTGCTGACCCCGTAGTGGACCATCTCGGCGGGGATGTTCAGCGCCGACTCGCTGGAGATGAACTGGATCCGCCCCCAGCCGCGCTCCTGCATGCCGCGGGCGTAATGCCGTGACAGGCGCACGCCGCTCATCACGTTGATCTGGAAGATCTCCTCCCAGTCGGCATCCTCGATGGCGAAGAAGTCCTTGACCCCGTAGACGCCGAGGTTGTTGACCAGGATATCGGCCTGCGGCTCGGCGGCGATCAGCGCCCGGCAGCCTTCGGCTGTGCCGGCATCGGCCACCACGCCACGGGCCTGCGTGCCGGCGCGGGTGTCGCGCAGGCTGGCCAGGGCGGCGTCAACCCGGCCCGCTTCGCGGCCACAGACGACAACGGTCGCCCCGGCGTCGGCCAGCCCCCTGGCGATGGCCAGGCCGATGCCGCCGGTGGAGCCGGTGACGATGGCGGTCTTGCCGGAAAGGTCGATGATCATGAATGAACTCCTCTAATTGCGGATGAGTGAACAGCTTCAGCGCGCCAGCGGCATCAGCCGCTCGTCATAGTCGGCGAGACTCGGAAAGCGCAGCGGCTCCTGGCTGTCCAGCGCACCCAGGTGCTGCCGGTAGTCGGCGAGGATCTGCCCCCGCACCTCGGCGCTGACGTAGGGCACGTGGTAGCCGATGAAGGGCGGCAGCACTTCGAAGCCGCAGTAGGCCAGGCTGCCCTGCAGCAGCGGGCGCAGCAAAGTCTCGATCTCGCCGTGGATCGCCTCCGAGCCGAACATGTGCTCACGGCCGCCGAGGGTCAGGGTCACCAGCGCGCGCTTGCCGCACATGCCGCCACGGTCGTAGATGCGCCGGCCGCCGTAGAACACCCCGGAAATCATCACCCGGTCGATCCAGCCCTTGAGGATCGCCGGCATGGAGAACCAGTACAGCGGGAAGTTGAGGATCAGCAGATTGCACCACTGCACCTTGGCAATCTCGGCGGCGATGTCCGGCGCCAGGGTGCCGGCCTCGTAGTTGTGGCGCTGCTCGAGGGCGTAGACCAGGTAGTCCGGGTTGGCCCGCGAGCCGAAGTCAGCGGCGCTGGCCACCGGGTTCCAGTCCATCGCATGCAGGTCGGAGACCTGCACCTCGTGGCCGGCGGCGCTCAACTGCTCGACGGCGCAGTCCTTCAGCGCGCTATTGAACGAGCGCGGCTCGTTGTGGGCGTGGACGATCAGTACGTTCATGAGGGCGTTGTCCAATCCTGTAGGGGCGAATTCATTCGCCGATGCTGCCATGTCAGGCGAATGAATTCGCCCCTACTGATTGGTCTGCCAGCGGCGCTGGCGGAGTTACCCCCTTGCACACCGCCTTGTGCAGCTTGCCGACCACCTTGAGGCTCAGGTCGCTCTGCGCCTGGATGCAGCAGGCCAGCACGGTGCCGTGTTCCTGCTCGTCGAGCGTGACGTGCTGGCGGCTCATGGTGCGGGTGGTGCGGTAGTCGCCGCTGGTGACCTGCACCTTGCACACGCCGCAGCCGCCGCCGCGGCAGCCGACCGGGATGCCCTTGCGGCCGAGTCTGGCCATGCCGTTGAGCACGGTTTCCTGCTCGTCGCAGGCGTAGCGCTCGCCGGTATCCTCGATATGGATCTCATGCTTCATGACCAGCGCCCTCCTCTGCCACCTTGCGGGCCTGCACTTCGTCCGCGCGAAGCACACTGGCCGGCGCGCCACCGATGGACCAGTCCTCCGGCGCCACCCGCTGGCAGCGGCCGCGCACCAGCTCGCGGCGCACGCCGAGCACCCCCACCAGCAGCTCGGTGAAACCCCGGTGCAGGCGCTGGCGATCCTCCAGCGCACGGCCGTCGAGGACGATGAATTCGAAGAACGGTGCGTGCAGGCCGTTGGCGCTGCACGGCGCACCAGCGACAGCGAACTGGCTGGCGGGATAGGTAGTGATGAACGCCCGCACCCGCTCCATGGGCGCCTTGAGCACTTCGCTGTAGAGGCGCGAAGCCTCCACAAGCAGACGTTCGTCCTGCTCCGGGGTGCTATGCCCCGCCAGCAGATGGAAGTTCACGACAGGCATGGCGCATCTCCAATTATTGTTATTTGCGCAGCTCTTTCTTATTGGCTGACGATCAAGGTAAACCGCGGCGGCGCCCGGAATCTAGCATCAGGGTCGAGCCGGTCATTGCATCGGCTTCCGGCGCCAGCAGCAGTGACACCGCCCAAGCCACCTGCTCCGGAGTGGTCAGCGCGCCGAGCGACGACTCGGCGCACATCTCCGCCAGCACCGCCTGCGGGTCGATGCCGCGCAGCGCGGCGCGGTCGGCGGCGACGCGGTGCAGGCGCTCGGTGTCGGCCGGGCCGGGGGCGATCAGGTGCGCGGTGATGCCGCGCGGCCCGTAGGCCAGGCTGAGCTGGCGGCTGGCGTTGGCCAGCGCGGCGTTGGCCACCCCGGCCGCCGCGGCGTAGGCGGTGGGCTCGAAGCCGTAGTGGCCGCCGATGGCGACCAGCCGCGAGCCCTTGACCAGCCGGGAATCCACCGCGCGCACCAGGCGCAGCAGGCCGCCGACCTTGATGTTCACCGCATCGACCAGCGCGCTGGTCGGTGCGTCGAGCACGCCCCCGGCCACCGCCACGCCCGGCCCATGCACCACCATGCGCACCGGGCGGTCGACGGCGGCGGCGATCTGGGCGATAGACGCGTCGCTGGCGATATCGGCCACGCAGCCGGTAACGCCGGGATGGCGGCTGGCCAGCGCATCGAGGCTCGCCGCGCTGCGCGCCACCGCCAGCACGTCCAGGCCTGCGGCGCACAGCCGCTCGACTATCGCCTGGCCGAAGGCGCCGGTGGCGCCGACCACCACGGCCAGTTCGTTGCTCGCACTCATGGTCACCTCCATAAACAGCAACGCCGGGCGGGTTGCCCCGTCCGGCGTCATTTTCAGGCGCTCTTCAGCAGCCCGCGCTCCTTGGCCATGGTCATCGCGGTGTCGAGGATCATGTCCTCCTGGCCGCCGATCATCTTCTTGCGGCCCAGCTCGACCAGGATGTCGCGCGCCGGCACGCCGAAGCGCTCGGAAGCGCGCTTGGAGTGCAGCAGGAAGGTCGAGTAGACGCCGGCGTAGCCGAGGGTCAGCGACTCGCGGTCGACGCGCACCACGTGCTCCATCATCGGCACGATGATGTCCTCGGCCACGTCCATCAGCTTGAACAGGTCGACGCCGGTCTCGATGCCCATGCGCTCGCACACCGCGGCGAACACTTCCAGCGGGGTGTTGCCGGCACCGGCGCCGAGGCCCGCTGCCGAGCCGTCGATGCGGCTGGCGCCGGCTTCGATGGCGGCGATGGAGTTGGCGATGCCCATGCCCAGGTTGTGGTGGCCGTGGAAGCCGATCTCGGTTTCCGGGTTGAGCACTTCGCGCAGGGCGCCGATGCGCGCCTTGACGTCCTCGGGCAGCATGTAGCCGGCCGAATCGGTGACGTACACGGTCTGCGCGCCGTAGGACTCCATCAGCTTGCCCTGCCTGGCGATGCCTGCGGCATCGTTGAGGTGGGCCATCATCAGGAAGCCGCTGGTGTCCATGCCCAGCTTGCGGGCGAAGGCGATATGCTGCGGCGAGGTGTCCGCCTCGGTGCAGTGGGTGGCGACGTGCACGCTGCGCGCGCCGCAATCGTAGGCCGACTGCAGTTCCTTCATGGTGCCCAGGCCCGGAATCAGCAGCACCGAGACCTTGGCCTGCTTCATCTGCGCGGCGACCGCGCTGATGTACTCCTCGTTGCTGTGCGGAGCGAAGCCGTGCTGCAGCGAGTTGCCGCCCAGGCCCGCGCCATGGGTGACCTGGATGTAGGGCACGCCTGAGTCGTCGAGGGCGGTGGCGACCTTGACCATCTGCTCGATGCTGATCTGCTCGCGCTTGGCGTGCATGCCGTCGCGCAGGCACATGTCGTGGAGGATGACCTTGCGGCCTTGCAGACTGTTGGACTGGCTCATCATGCGATCTCCACGGCAGGCAGCTGGATCTTTCCGGCGAGGATCTCCTCGGCGAACATCTCGGCGGTACGGGTGGCCGCCGCGGTCATGATGTCGAGGTTGCCGGCGTAGGTCGGCAGATAGTCGCCGAGGCCGGCCACTTCCATGAACACCGCCACCTTGTTGCCGTCGAACAGAGGACCGTTGACCAGCCGATAGCCCGGCACGTACTTCTGCACCTCGCCGATCATCTCCAGGATCGACGCGGTGATGCGCTCCTGGTCCGGCTCCTCGTCGGTCAGGCAGGAGATGGTGTTGCGCATGATCATCGGCGGCTCGGCCGGGTTGATGATCGCCAGCGCCTTGCCCTTGCGCGCCCCGCCGACCTTCTCGATGGCGTTGGAGGTGGTGTAGGTGAACTCGTCGAGGTTGGCGCGGGTGCCCGGGCCGATCGACTTGGACGCCAGACTGGCGACGATCTCGGCATAGCCGACGCTCTGGATGCGCGACACCGCGTGGACGATCGGGATGGTCGCCTGGCCGGCGCAGGAGATCATGTTGACGTTCATCTCCAGTTTCTCTGCGTGCTGGCGCAGGTTCACCGGCGGCACGCACAGCGGGCCGATGGCCGCCGGGGTCAGGTCGATCATCAGCACGCCCAGCTCGTTGAGCTTGCGGCTGTTCTCGGCATGCACGTAGGCGCTGGTGGCGTCGAAGGCGATCTGGATGTTGTCTTCCAGCACGTGCGGCAGCAGGCCGTCCACGCCATCGGCGGTGGTCTTCAGGCCCATCTCGCGGGCGCGCGCCAGGCCTTCGGATTCGGGGTCGATGCCGACCATCCATACCGGCTCCAGCACAGCGCTGCGCTGGATCTTGTAGATCAGGTCGGTGCCGATGTTGCCCGAGCCGATCAGTGCGCAACGGATCTTCTTCATTGCCCCTGCTCCTGCAGTGCGGCGCGCTGCGGCTTGCTCAGCCCGGCGACGTAGAACTCGTGCTCGCGGTGTTCGGTGATCAGGATGCGCACGGTTTCCGGGCTGCAATCCAGGCTGTCGGCGACCGCGGCGGTAACGGCAGCGGCAACGCGCTGCTTCTGCTCGACGGTACGGCCTTCGATCATGTGCATTTCGATGATGGGCATGGGGGTACTCTCCAGATTCTTGTTATTCGGTGAAGCGCATGGATACGGAGCCGAGTTCCTGGAAGCGGGCGACCACGCTGTCGCCCGGCTTGACCGGTACGGCCTCGGTGATCCCGCCGCTCATCACGAAGCTGCCGGCCGGCAGGTTCTCGCCCAGTTCGGCGAGGATGTTCACCAGCATGGCCACCGCCTCGGCCGGATGGCCGAGCACCGCGGCGCTGGCGCCCATGCCGACGATCTCGCCGTTCTTCTCCATCACCACGCCGAGGGTGCGCAGGTCGAGGTCCTCGACGTAACGCGACCGGCCGCCGCCGACGAAGCGCGCCGAGGAGCCGTTGTCGGCGATCACGCTGGCCAGGTCGAACTTGAAGCCGGAGAAGCGCGAATCGATGATCTCCACCGCCGGCAGCACGTAGTCGGTGGCGGCCAGCACGTCTTGCGCGGTGCAACCCGGCCCCTGCAGGGCTTCCTTCATCACGAAGGCCACTTCGCACTCGACGCGCGGGTGCACCAGGTCGGACGTGGAGATCGCCGAGTTCTCCGGGCGCGCCATGCGGTCGGTGAGGAAGCCGATGGAGGGCACGCTGACACCCATCTGCTGCATCTTGGCCTTGGAAGTCAGCCCGGCCTTCCAGCCGACCAGCTTGTGGCCCTTGGCGATGAAGCGGCGGCGCAGCTCGCTCTGTACGGCGTAGCCGTCGGCGATGGTCATGTCCGGGTATTCGTCGGTCAGCTTGGGGATCGCGTAGGCGCGGGTCTGCGCGCCCTCGACGCGCTCGCACAGGCGCACGATGTCCTCGCGGGACAGGGTGATGTTGTTACTCATGCAGCGCTCCTCCCGGAGAATTTCACCCGGCAGCTACCGAGGCCGCCGACCGTGCACACCAGTTCGTCGCCATCGACGACCGGCACCAGCGCCGATTGCGAACCGGAGAGGATCACCTCGCCGGCCTTGAACGGGATGCCCAGCTCGCCGAGGGTGTTGGCCAGCCAGGCCACCGCGTTGGCCGGCGAGCCCTGCACCGCGGCGCCGACGCCGGTGGAGAACAGCTCGCCGTTCTTCTCCAGCACCATGCCGGCCAGGGTCAGGTCCAGCTTGCGCGGGTCGCCCTTGGTCTTGCCCAGCACGTACACGCCGCAGGAGGCGTTGTCGGCCACGGTGTCCTGGATCTTGATCTGCCAGTTGGTGATGCGCGAATCGACGATCTCGAAGCACGGCAGCACGTAGTCGGTGGCGCGGATCACGTCCATCGCGGTGATGCCTGGCCCCTTGAGGTCGTGCTTGAGCACGAAGGCCAGCTCCGCCTCGGCCTTGGGCTGGATCAGCGCGCCGAGGTCGATGGTGTCGCCCTCCTGGTAGACCATGCCCGAGGTGAGGATGCCGAAGTCCGGCTGGTAGACGCCGAGAAAATCCTGCACCGGCTTGCTGGTGGCGCCGATCTTCTTGCCGACCACCGTCTCGCCGGCCTGCAGACGCCGCGCGACGAAGCGCTGCTGGATGCGGTAGGCGTCCTCGATGGTGATGTCCGGCTCGCGGCTCAGCAGCGGCGGCACCGCACGGCGGGCGACGAAGGCCTCGTACAGCTCGTCGCCGTATTGCTCGATCTTGTTGTTGTCCATGTCTCTGTCCCGTGGGGGCGAATACATTCGAATGTCCGGGCCAGCTCATGTAGGGGCGAATTCATTCGCCTTTACCCGATCTCTTGGCGAATGAATTCGCCCCTACAGGCCTGCGGCGCGGCTTACAGCTTCACGCAGACGTTGCGCGTCTCGGTGTAGAACTCCAGCGAGTGCACCCCGCCCTCGCGGCCGATGCCGGACTGCTTGGAGCCGCCGAACGGGGTGCGCAGGTCACGCAGGAACCAGCTGTTGATCCAGGTGATGCCCACCTCGACGCGCGCCGCCATGCGGTGGGCGCGGGCCAGGTCGTTGGTCCAGATGGTGGTGGACAGGCCGTAGACGTTGTCGTTGGCCAGCGCGACCACCTCGTTCTCGCTGTCGAACGGACGGATGTGGCAGCACGGGCCGAAGATCTCCTCGCGCACCACCGCCGCGTCGTCGGACAGGCCGGTCCAGATGGTCGGCTGCACCCAGGCGCCCTCGGCCAGCTCGCCCAACATCTCCGGCACGCCGCCGCCGGTGACCACGGTGGCGCCCTCTTCCACCGCCTTGCGGTAGTAGGACAGCACCTTGTCGCGGTGCTCCTGGCTGATCAGCGGACCGTAGTTGGCGTTGTGATCGTCCGGACGGCCGAACTTGACGCCCTCGGCCTTGACCTTCAGCGCCTGCACGAAGCGCTCAAAGATCGGCCGCTCGACGTAGACGCGCTCGGTGCCCAGGCACACCTGCCCGGAGTTGAGGAAGGCGGAGCGGAAGATGCCGTCCACCGCCGCGTCGAAATCGGCGTCGGCGAACACGATGCCGGCGTTCTTGCCGCCCAGCTCGAAGGACACGTCGCGCATGCCTTCCGACGCGGCCTTCATGATCGCCGCACCGGTACGGGTCTCGCCGGTGAAGGTGATGGCGTTGACGCCCGGATGCTGGGTGAGGAACTCGCCGGCCGAATCCGGCCCGAAGCCGTGCACCACGTTGTAGACACCCTTGGGAATGCCCACGGAATTCATCACCTCGCCGAGCAGCGCGGCGGTCTGCGGCGACTCCTCGGATGGCTTGACCACCACCGTATTGCCGCAGGCCAGCGCCGGGCCGACCTTCCAGGTCATCAGCATGAACGGCGCGTTCCACGGGCAGATCACCCCGATCACGCCCTTCGGTACGCGCATCGAATAGTTGAGCGCGCCGCGACCGTCCGGAGTGGCCATCTGGAAGGATTCGCTGGGCACGTTCTTGATCACGTCGGCGAACACCTTGAAGTTCGCCGCGCCGCGCGGAATGAACACGTGCTTCATCACGTGCGAGGGCTGGCCGGTATCGGCCATCTCGGCCTCGACGAAGTCGTCGAAGCGGCGGGTGATCTCGTTGGCCACGCCGTACAGCAGCTCGACGCGCTGCTCGGTGCTCAGCCCGCCCCACTCGCCGTTGAGCGCGCCACGCGCGGCCTTGACCGCCGCATCCACCTCGCCGCGCCCGGCCTCGGCAATGGAGGCGATCACGCGATTGTCGAGGGGCGAACGCTTGTCGAAACGCTTGCCGCTGGCGGCGGCGACGTACTCGCCGGCGATGAAGTTCTCAATCTTGCGCATGGTCACTCCGCGTTGTTGTTCTGGGGGTGGCCAGCCGTGCGACCGGGGTAGTGAGTCGGGGGCTGGGCCTTGGGAGTGAGCATAAGGAGGGGTGGCGATACCGGCTAATACTTTGTTTCTTTGCTACTAATACCTTAAAGGTATCAGTATGGGCTTGTAACACGCTCAATAGACACGCGAGACCAAAGCATGTAAATAGACATAATTAATAACTGAGAGGAAGCGGCATGAGCAAAGCTTAAAGCTTGCAAATAAATTAATAAACGGCACCACTATTGCCATTCAGGCAAAAAATTCCTCATAGGAAATAGCGAATTTTAATTAAAAGATAAAAACTAAAGCTTTAGCCGAAGAATCCATAACCTTCTGATTCTTCGGCTAATTCGTGAACCGGCTACTCGTACTTGACCCGCTGTACCTCAGCAGTACCTTCTGCGTCGTTCAAGAAATCAATTAACTCACTAAGGATAATCAAGTCGCAAAACTTAGCGCCAGATTCCAGATCTACAAGTACATGTGTAATGCCATGATATTGGCGCTGGTCTGCATTTTCGGGGAGCAAAAGCGAAATAACCCCATACTTTTCTCTATACAGATCACCTGTTTCCCAGGCCACGCACAAATCAATATCCTTGATGTTTTTGTCTTGGCTATCGAAGTCCTCGACAAGCCCGTCAAGTGAAAATTTATACTCCAAAATTCGAGGGGTTGTTATTTTCCCACTCAGAGCATTTGCTGTTTCCTCGGGAACACCAAGAGGATTCGAACCCTCGCCATAAATATAAAGATCAGGTGACAGATCGAATGCTATCTTAAACAAGCCGTCATAGGTGAAGCGCTCGTTTGTTGACATCATGTTGAGCCCGCGAACCACGCCACCAGCAATTAGCTGATGAAATAGCGCTATAACATCCTGCTCGCGCGTAGGAATAGAAGTAATAGACACTCGCTCCACAGGCAAGAAGAAATGCTTACTCTCAAGCTTCAATGGTTGCTGAACTTCGTGAGCAAGCATCTCTTTCTTCCACTCATCAATGGCTAGCTCCCTGACGAGATCGGGCGAAGTACCAGTATTTGCCTTAAGCAAATACCTTACCTTAGAAAGGTGAGCATCAACAATATGTCTAGCCACGCTTTTTGCAAAATCAGTCAATTCTCGGTGAAAACCTTTTCGACCGAGATCAGGCGTATAGTTATCAAAGTGAATCAGGAAGTGAACTTGATGCTGTCGGCCGATATTACGAGCAAGAGGAACAAGCATGGTCTCCCCCTGCGGCATATTGTTTGCCGCTAACTGTATGCCACTAGAAAGAACTTTGGATCTCAATTTAAGAGCATCATTGAATTGAGTCCATAACTTGGCAGTATAACCGAACTCCACGCTAACTGTTGGAGTGTAGCGATCAATGATATCCCTCTCTTCTTCATCTAAAAGATTGGAAAGCAGCGCCTTGAGCTGGCTAGAGCTCCAGCTCTCATGAATAAAATCAAGATTGCTATACTTGTCTGGCATTTTCCTGCCAGGGCCGTACTTGGCATATAGCGCATCTTGAGCTTTAAGCAGCTCATTATACGATGCCTTTTTTGAGGCACTTTCATGGAGCCATGGATACTTTGTTCCAATCTGCTCCACAGTGGTTTCTGTACCTTTTGAAATCACGGCAATTTTTACGCAGACAGAGGAGTCCGGCTTTACGGAACCCAAGCCTGTCTTGATATATAAAATCTTCTGCCAAGTGGCCGCGGTAGTGGCTTGCAACCAACTTAATTGTTTTGGATGCGTAGACCCGTCAAAGCGCACCGTGATAGAAACACCTCTATCAAAGTTAACAAAATCCCCATCTGCAAGGGCCGAGCTGTCTGGCGACACCTTGGGGTTCGACCCGGCCGACTCCTCCTTAAGCCAGTTACGTGCATTTATAATTCGACCAGAAGCTTCAAATCCGGGAATTTTTGTAGTCACACGCATATAGTTGAAACCATAGGCAACATAGGTGGCACCAACCCCTTTGTGTCCACGCGTATTTCCAGATTTGAAAGAAAAATTCGGGGCAAGAAACTGCTCAAACTGCTCCTTGTCCAGGCCAATTCCGTTATCGCTCACCGTAAGCGAATTCTCATCAAGATCCAATCGGATATTAATCCGAGGCGCATAGTCCTTAGCCGCCCCGGCAGAAACCTCGAAATTGGCACGAGCCTCAACGGCATCTAGAGCATTCTGGATAAGCTCACAGAATGGATCATACCAACCAACATAAGAGCTCAGAATGTTATTAATTTCGCGCCGCAATGCGCCGAAAGCGGCATCACTGACTTTGGTATTCTTGAATTCCAATGGATCAAATGGCGAGAAGCTCATGGCATACGTCCTATATGCAGTGATTTTTCACAATGATAACCTATAGAACCTACCACACGAAACGTTCAAGCCGAAAAAGGGCAGATTTTATTTTCGCACTTGCTCCTGATTACACGGCATGAGGCTCAGCTCCAAGGAGTCACCCTCCCGCTGAGCACAGCACAATGGGACTATCATTGTCTTATCTGGCTACTGTGCTGGCATGCCTATGTCGCAGCACCCTAAACATCGGGGGAAGATCCACGATGGGGAGCACAAGCCTTCACCCCAGCGGTACCAGAGAGTCGCAGCCCGACCCGAAGCTGACCTCAGCGACCAAGAATCAAGCCCCCGGCGCTGTGCCGCGTCACGAGTACCGCGCAGTCGCCCTGTTCATTGGCGGCGCCGGCGACAAGAAGTCCTACTACCTCGCCGGCCCCTACCGCAACATCGCCTACGCGCTGGACGCCTTGGATCAGCGTATCGAGTAAGCCGGGTTGGCGAACGGCTACCAGTCGCTCTATCTGGGCTATCACGAGGTATGGAGCACATCCGCCATCGGCCGGCTGGTGGCTGCCGAGATCCACGACAAGACCACGCCCATCTATATCGTCGGCCACAGCCTCGGCGCCTGGAGCGGCGCGCATCTGTCGCAGCGGCTAACTGAGTGGGGCTATCGGGTGAAGATGCTGATGACCCTGGACCCGGTGGGTTCGGGGCTGCTGGTGCGTCTGGGCTCGCGGATTCCCTACCACCGCCTGGTGCCGCGTAACAGCTGCTGGATCAACGTGCGCGCCGAGCCGGGGCGGCCTCCACAACTGCTTGCTGTCGACTAGCGTTCATTCATCAGCAACGCGACCACGAACCCAGCTTGAGCGATGCGCGCCAACGATCGGTTGCGGGCCTCAACAACGCCAGGTGAGGTGAGAGATGACCCGGCTCGCAACACAACAGGTCACGCTGGCCCTGGCGGCCACACTGGCACAGGCACTGGCACTGGCACTGGCACTGGCACTGGCCGGCTGCGCTGGTGGTGGTCGCGGCGCGGTTGTGAAATACCCGACGCTCGACGGCGCCAAGCCCCTGATCATCGGCCACCGCGGCGCTCCCGGTTACCGGCCGGATCACACCCTGGAAAGCTACCGGAAGGCCATCGAACTGGGCGCCGACTTCATCGAGCCCGACCTGGTGGCGACCAGGGACGGCGTACTGGTGGCGCGGCATGAACCGAACATCACCGAGACCACCGACGTGAAGTCGCGGCCCGAGTTCGCCAGCCGCAAGACGCTGAAGACGGTCGATGGCTTGGAGCAGGAAGGCTGGTTCGTCACCGACTTCACCCTTGCCGAACTCAAGACCCTGCGCGCCATCCAGCCCTTCACCGACCGAAATCAGTCGTTCAACGGCCAGTTCTCGATTCCCACCTTCGACGAGGTGCTGGACCTCGCCCGCAGCGAGAGCGCGCGCTTGGGGCGCAGCATCGGCGTGTACCCCGAGACCAAGCACCCGACCTGGCATGCCAGCCAGGGGCTCAGACTCGAGGACCGCCTGCTCGCCACCCTCGCCCGCTATGGTTACACCAGCAGGACCTCGCCGGTGATCCTGCAGTCCTTCGAGGTGGGCAACCTCAAGTACCTGCGCGGCAAGACGCAGCTGCGCCTGGTGCAGCTGGTGGATGCCGACGACGTCAACGCCGATGGCAGCATGCGGCTGGACCCGCCATTCGACAGGCCCTACGACTTCACGGTGGCCGGCGACGCCCGCACCTTCGCCAGCCTGCTGACGCCCGAGGGTCTCAAGGAGATCCGTACCTACGCCGACGGCATCGGCCCGTGGAAGCCTTATCTGGTGCCATCGCGGCTGCTGGACGCCAACAACGACGGCCAGCCGGACGATCTCAACGGCGACGGCCAGATCGACATACGTGATCGGGTGCTGCTGCCGGCCAGTGACGTAGTAAAGCACGCCCATGCCGCCGGTCTGTTCGTCCACGCCTACACCTTCCGCAGCGAGCCCAGGTGGCTGGACTCCGACTACCGGGGCGACCCCATGGCGGAATACCGGCTGTTCTACAGCCTGGGGGTGGACGGGGTGTTCAGCGAGTTTGCCGACCATGCCCGGGCCGCGCGCGACCGCTGATCCGCCTGCTGCAGCAGGTTGCCACCGCCCAAGGCGGCGCTCGTGGATCGGGGACCCGCGTCTTGACCTCACCAGCCCCAATACTGATGGCCACGGCTCTGTCCCACGTGCTCGCCGCTCCCTGAGCCTTGCCCGATGGGACTATCATGGACTGATCCGGCCGCTGCACTGCGCCACGCTGGGCGCGGGGCATGAAACGTCCGGGGAGGATCCATGATGGGCAGCCCAAGCCTTGATCCCAGCGGAACCAGACAGTCGCGGACCGACCCGACGCTGACCTCTGCGGCCAAGGACCGAGGCCCCGGAGCTACTCTCCCTGAGCGCCGAGCGGTCGCACTGTTCATCGGCGGCGCCGGCGACAAGAAGTCCTATTATCTCGCCGGCCCCTACCGCAACATCGCCTACGCGCTGGACGCCTTCGACCAGCGCATCGAGGAGGTCGGGCAGCTGGACGGCTATCAGTCGCTCTACCTCGGCTATCACGAGGTATGGAGCGCGTCGGCCATCGGCCGGTTGCTGGCGGCCGAGGTGCATGACAAGAGCACGCCGATCTATATCGTCGGCCACAGCCTCGGTGCCTGGAGCGGCGCGCATCTGTCGCAGCGGCTCAGCGAATGGGGCTATCGAGTGGAGATGCTGGTGACCCTGGACCCGGTGGGTTCGGGACTGCTGGTGCGGCTGAGCTCGCGGATTCCCTACCACCGGCCGGCGCCGCGCAGCCACTGCTGGATCAACGTGCGTGCCGAGCCGGGGCGGTCGAACGCTTCGGACCTGGTGGCGCAGCTGGGGCGCAAGTGGCATGTCGCCGGCGAGCCGGACATCGACGAGGCAGTGGACACCAATCATGCCAATGCCTGGGCGCTGTTCTGCAATCCGCTGCACGATGGCCGCTCGGCCGCCGACCGCATGTTCGAGTCGATTGTCGGCCTGTTGTGCGGCTGATCGCGGCTATACGGTTCACCGGAAAAGCAATTCCCGGCTTCGAACGTGGCTCCACGCACACTTGTGCTAGGGAAAATATTTCCCTAGCATCCAGACCATGGCCATCGTACACAACGATCGCAACTGGAAGATCAAGATCTACCCGGACGACCACGCGCCGCCGCACTTCCATGTGCAGACGCCCGACGGCGAGTCGCTGGTGGAGATCGACGGACTCAAGGTGCTCGGCAAAGGCGCCGAGCCCAAGGCCCTCAAGGCAGCCCTGGCGTGGGCGGCGCAGCATACCGCTGAGCTGCAGCAGGTATGGGACGAGCAGAACCGGAGGAACTAGACCATGACCAGCAAAGTCCGCATCCACAGCGTGAAGCCCGTTGCCGGCCAGCATGCACTGCAGGTCGAGTTCAGCAACGGCAAGCGCTACACCGTCCAGTTGGCCGAGCATATCCGCAGCTTCTCGGTGCTCAAGCCGCTGGAAGATCTGGAGCTGTTCCACATGGCTCAGGTCGGCGAATGGGGCTTCGATGTGACCTGGGGCGACGACCTCGAGCTGGCTGCCACCACCCTGCACCGCCTGGCGCTGGAGCAGGCCGGTGAGGTGATGCCGACCCAGGCCTTCAAGCGCTGGCTGGCCGCCAACCAGCTCTCGCTGAGCACGGCGGCCGTCGAGCTGGGTTTCAGCCGGCGCACCATCACCGCCTACAGCAGCGGCGCGGCGCTGATCCCCAAGCATGTGGCTCTGGCCTGCAAGGGTTGGGAATACGAGCACAAGGCCATGGCTGCCAAAGGCGAAGGCAAGAAGGCACGTCACGCCGCCGGCTGATGTCTGCGACCCCGAGTTCTGCTGCGGATCTGTTCATCGATGGCGCCGGTTCGGCGTCACTTCAGACGTGCCACCTGCTCGGCGATCACCACATGGATGATGCTGCGCAGGCAGCGCAGCTCGCCGGCAAAGGTGGCCGCCAGTTCCGGGCGCTGGGCGATCAGTTCGGCATTCTCCCGTTCGACCTGTGTGTAGAGCGCCTGCGCCTCGCTGGCGATCTTGCCCTTCAGGCTGTCCAGCAGTCGCACGACCGTGGCCGGCTTGATGCGCATGGCCTCCCCCGCTTCCAGCAGGCACTGGCGGTCGATCTCGGCGATTCCCGCCCGCCCCTGCAGCGGCCAGGCCATGCTGGTCGCGGCCGGCCAGCGGGACTGGCCGAACGCCGGGGTGTCGTACACGGCGGTGCAGATCAGGTCGTAGAACGGCGCCAGCTGGATGCCGGCGCGGGACACCAGGAAGCTGAGGTTCTTCAGGTGGGCGTCGGTGTTGCCCACCAGCACGTTGAACACCAGCCACTGGAACAGCGCCGTGCGCGCCACCGCCGTGCTGCGGCAGGCGGCTGCCAGTTGATCCAGCCGGCCCACGCTGCCTTCGAGGTACTTGTAGGCCGCGCTCAGCCCCAGCACCTGGCAGGCGTCGATGCTGTGCAGGCGGCGCCAGCCTTCGGCATCCTGCTGGCGGTCGAAGCGTTCGATCAGGTACACCGGCTGGGGCACGTAGCGGCGCTCCACTCCTGGCACCGTAAGGCCGAGCCGGCGGGCCAGGGTCATGACGAACCACTCGTTGATCACCGAGTGCGCGTAGGACGGATGCGGATGGTCGGGCTTGAGGATATGCGTCGAAGGAGTGCGCCCGGCCGGCTCGAACAGCTGGCCGTCCTGCAGCACCACCGCCAGCTTGTGCTGGGCGCCGGCCAGCGACATGCGCTTGAGCGCGCCTTCGACCAGCGGAACACTGGGCATGGCGGCGATGCGCGCGCTCAGGTCGGCATCGTGCAAGGGCCGCAGGCCGCCCTCGGCCTGTTCGGCTCCCGGCGGCAGCAGGGTCAGCGAGCCGGCGGATTCCGCCCCGTAGTGGCCGAGCAGGCCGAAGGCATCGGCGCCATTCACCCGGGCGGCGTTGGCCAGCAGCACCCGCTGGCCCTCCTCGGGCAGCAGGTTGTCGAAGTACCACTGCACCGGCCGCCGCGTGCTGCCGTCCTGCTGCTCCCCGGCCTGCAGCGGCAGGTCAGGACACAGGGCGAAGCGGCCGGGCGTCTCCAGCCAGGCCGGCGCATAGCGGAACGACCAGATGCCGTCGCGGTCGCTCAGGGTGCCGATCTGCTGGTGGTCGATCCAGGCCAGTAGCGTGCGCTCCATCAGCGATCCCCCTCAGGCCCGGCCTTCTTCGCGCGCTGCCTGCGGGCGTGCATCTGCTGCGCGGCAGCGAGCTGGTCGGCCGCTTCGTCGGGGACATCGAGGATCACCCGCACGCCCAGTCCTTCCAGCACCTGGAACAGCTTGCCCCATTGCACGCTTTCGCCGCCGCTCTCGACCTTGCCCATGAACGACTCGCTGACGCCGATGCTGCCGGCGGCATCGTCCTGGCGGATGGACTGGGCCTTGCGGCTGGCCCGCACTACGGGGCCGATGGCGTCGGCGGAATCGAGTTCGATGTGCATGGTGAAATCCCTGTGATTGCAAGGATTTCCGGCAAACGCAGGGGTAGCCTGCGGCCAATCCTTGTGATCGCAAGGATTTCATGTCGAAAACGGCTGGACAAGAGAAAATCCATGCGGTCGCACGGATTTTCTCTATTCAAGCGATGGAGTGTGGTGAATTCCTTGCGATCACAAGGATTATAGATCGGCGCGGGCGGTGGATGGCCCAAGACGCGCTCACGCGCACCTCGGCCGTACCTGCTCAGCCCGGCATCTTCGCAAAGTGCGGCAGGTCGTCCAGCGGCTTGCCCCACGGCTGGGCGCTGTCGCAGTAGATGTGCATGGTGGGGCTGACGGCGGCCGGGTCGTCGAGGCTGGCGGCGCGGACGAACTGCAGGTCGGGCAGCACGGCCACGTCCGAGAAAAGCGGCGAGCCGCAGTCGGGGCAGAAGTGGCGGACCACCGGGTGGCCGCTGTCGCCGGCGGTGGCGTAGGTGCTGGTCGGCCCTTTGTGGCGGAACTGGGCGCGCGGTACGGCGAATATGGTGGACATGGCGGCGCCGCTGGCGCGCTGGCAGTCGCGGCAATGGCAGTGGGCGACGATGACCGGCTCGGCCGCAGTTTCGTAGCGCACTGCGCCGCAGGCGCAGCCGCCTGCAAGTTTGCTGTCACTCATCCTGTCTTTCCTTTTGCAGAATTCAAAAAAACCGGCCGCCCGTGGGCGGCCGCAAAGGGTGACTCAGATCGCCTTGAACAACGGGCTGCGCACCTGCTGGGCATCGGCCGCCGAGATGAACTTCTCGGTGTAGATGTCGCGCTCGAACAGGCGGCCCTGCATCAGGGTAGTGATGCAGGAGTCGATCATCAGCGGCGGGCCGCACAGGTAGGCCTTGTGGCCGCGGAAGTCGTTGGCGAAGTATTCCTTGGCCGCCTCGTGGACGAAGCCGCGGAAGCCCTGCCAGCCGCTACCTTCCGGCTCGTGGGAGAGCGCCGGCACGTACTTGAAGTTGGGGTGCCGTTCGGCCAGGGCGAGGAATTCGTCGTGGTAGTACAGCTCGTCGCGGTTGCGCTGGCCGTAGATCAGGGTGATCGGCTTTTCAAAGCCTTCGGCCAAGAGGTCGAGGATCATCGAGCGCGGGCTGGACAGCCCCGAGCCGCCGGCCATGAAGATCACCGGCACGTCGGCGGACTTCTTCACGAAGAAGCGTCCGTAGGGGCCGCTGATGGTCAGGCGGTCGCCGACCTTGAGCTGTTCGTGCACGTAGGTGGTGCCGCTGCCGCCGGGAACGATGCGGATGTTCAGCTCGATCTCGCCGCCTTCTTGCGGCGCGTTGGCGATGGAGAAGGCGCGGCTGCCGATGCCGTTGGGCAGCTCCAGGTTGACGTACTGGCCGGCCTGGAAGTGCATGCCCTCCGGGGCGTCGAGCTTGAGCCAGATGCCCTTGATGGTCGGCGTCAGGCTCTCGATGCGGCTGACGACACCCGGGAAGTCGCGCACCGGCAGGTTCTCGGCGTCCGGGTCTTCCTCGATCTCGGCCTCGATGGTCACGTCGCTCTGCACGGTGGCGCAGCAGGCCAGGCACTTCTGCTCCTCGCGCTCGAAGTCCATCAGGGCGAAGCTGGAGGCTTCGCCGTGGTCGATCTCGCCGTCGGTGACCTGCACCTTGCAGGTGGCGCACAGGCCGTGGCAGCAGGCGTGCGGCAGGTAGATGCCGGCGCGCAGCGCGGCGTCGAGGATGGTCTGGCCTTCCTCGATCTCGATGGTCTGGCCCAGCGGCTCGATGGTCAGTTCGTAGCTCATGACGCGCCCTCCCCTCAGTTCGCCGGCACCAGGCTGTTCAGGCCCGGGGTACGCATGCGCAGCTGTTCCTTGTGGCCGATGCCGTTGGCGGCCAGGCTGGCGGCGAAGTCCGGCACCCAGGGTTGGCCTTCCTTGAGCCACTCGACCTTGCTCCAGTCGAGGGCGGCGGTGTCCGGGTCGGCCTGCAGCAGCGGCAGCAGGTGGCTTTCGATCAGCTCGCCGAAGGTGGCCTGCGGCGGCAGGCAGAACATGATGGGGGCACAGATCAGCAGGTGGTAGTCCCAGCTGATGAACACCAGTTGCTTGCCGTGGAAGTTCTCCACGCGGTCGCGGGGGATGCCGACGTATTCTTTGCGGGCGACTACGGTCATGTTCGTGTTCCTTCTTGTTGTTCTGGCTTGAGCGCCCTCTCCCTCAAGGGAGAGGGAGCAAAGCAGTTACTGGTTGGACGTGGCCTGGGTGCGCCACTGCTCGAAGTTCTGGCGGTCCTGGGAGGTGGCGTAGTCGCCGTTGTCCTGGCCATCCTTGAGGAACACCCAGTCCATCCACGCGCCGAGGTCGCCCTTGAGCTCCTGCATCAGCCCCGGCATCGGCAGCCAGGCCTGGACGTACTTCTCCGGCTCGTTGTCGAACACGTCCTTGCAGCCGTCGGAGCAGAAGTGGTAGCGCTCGCCCTGGTACACCGACTCGCGGTGGCAGGTCAGGGTCGGGTCGCCCGGCTCGGTGAACAGGGTCGGCAGCTGGCAGCACTGGCACAGCTTGGGCAGGCCGAAGTTGTTGAACGGCGCGCCGGTGGCGGCTTCGTGCTTCTTGATGTGCTCCCAGCGCGGACGGTAGTACTTGTCGAAGGTGGTCGGGTACTTCTTCGACAGCCAGTCCATGTCCTCGTCGGACGGGATCCACACGTGGAAGGAGGTGCCGAACTTCCACTGGTAGAGGCCGAGCATCAGCTGGTGGGACATGTGGTCGATGGCCTCTTCGGCCTGGTCCCAGCCCTTGGGCGCGCGGATGCCGTAGCGGGCCAGGTCCTTGAACAGCGCGGTGCCGTTCTCGATGCCGTAGATGTTCCAGGCCTCGCGCCAGGACATCACGCGCTTGGGCAGCATGTAGTCCATCATGGTGCTGACCAGGCTCAGCACGCGGATGCCGCGCCAGAACCACTTGTCGATCCAGGCCTGGACGATCGGCAGGTTGTCCGGGTCCTGCTCGAGCATGAACTTGATGCACTCGAGGCCCAGGGTCATGTGCCGCGCCTCGTCGGACTGCGCCGAGAAGCCGAAGGTGACGGTGGCCATGTCGCCGTTGTAGGCGGCGCCGGACATGAACGGCACGAACAGCAGGTTGGTCAGTACGTATTCGAAGCTGAAGCCGATGGCGATCATGAATTCGAACGGGCCGGCGGACATGGCGTCGTCGAAGAACGAGCGGGCCACCGAGGTGTACCAGATGCGGTCGCGCTGTTCGGCGAAGGCGTGGAAGCCGTTGTAGAACTTGTTGTAGTTGGACAGCGCGTGGATCTGCGTCTGCGCGTGGCGCAGCTCGTCGATGGCCTGCATCTGGCAGGCGACCTGGGTGCCGATGCCGGGGAATTCGCGGCCGACGCGGGCGAAGCCCTTGTGCGCGCTGTACTCGGCGGGGCTGATGGCCTGCAGGAACACCTTGAGCGCCGACAGGTAGCGGGCGTCGGTGATGTTCAGGTGGCCGTTGTTCTGCGCGTGGGCGTCGATGATCGCGTAGAACTTGCGCTCTTTCTCGGCCTGGTACTTCCAGTAGGCGTCCATGGTCAGGCGGAAGGGGTCTTCCCACTTGTCCCAGTCGTGGATCTTGATGCCTTCGTACTGCACGTAGGGGAACACTTCTTCCTTGGTGCGGTAGGTCGGCTCCCAGCCCAGATCGCGGGTGAACAGCTTGTACTTTTCTTTCAGGCTGAGCTTCTTGGCGGCGGTTTTCATGTCCATGGCGGAGTCCTCTCTCAGCTGTTCCAGGTCAGGGTCAGGGTGTCTTCGTCTTCGTCGACGTTGCCTGACAGCGTGATCAGGTTGATCTGCAGTTCCTGCAGATCGAAGCTGCGGCCGAGCTGCTCCTCGATGGTGTCCTTGCGGATCACCAGGCGGTTCGGCGCGTCGATCTTGACCATCGCCGGCTCGCGGTTGACCACGGCATTGGGGTTGTCGATCTCGATCGCCTCGATGATCGGGCGGGTGTCTTCGTTGGCTTGCAGGGCAATGAATACGGTGGACATGGGTGAGCCTCTCAGAGCGCGATGCCGGTTTTTTCGATGCGCGCCTTGAAGGCGGCCACTTGTTCGCTGACCAGATCGTCGGCTTCGGCGCCGAACACCTGCTCGACCACCGGCAGCAGTGCCGATGCGGCGCGGCACTTCCAGGCGTTGATCCACTCCTGCAGCTGGGCGCGGTTGGCCTCGGACTCGCCGGCGGCGACCTTGAGCACGGCATCCACCCACTTCCTGGTTTCGTCGAACCAGTCGGTCATGAACTGGGTGAGCATGGCCACCGAGGAAGCGCCACGGCTGGCCAGGTTCTCATCGACAATGCGCTCGTAGACCAGCGGATAGAGCAGGCCGTCGAGGGCGACGTTCTGCGCGACGAACAGCTCGAACGGATCGCGCAGCGCCAGGCAATCCTCGACGTAGCGGCGCAGCGGCTGCCAGGCCTCGCCGTCGAGCC
Organism: Pseudomonas sp. A-1; assembly: GCF_004801855.1. Classification (GTDB taxonomy): domain Bacteria; phylum Pseudomonadota; class Gammaproteobacteria; order Pseudomonadales; family Pseudomonadaceae; genus Geopseudomonas. Next base: position 75,026 of record NZ_SSTC01000005.1, read on the forward strand.
AGGCGGCCTTGCCGGCTTCCAGCGCCTCGGTGCCGCCGAGCAGCAGGCCCAGGCGCGACAGGTACTGGGCGATGCCCAGGTTGTCCATGGCGTGGTAGATGCACGGCTGGGTGAAGGTGGTGCCGTAGCCGTAGCCGCAGATGAAGGTGTTGTTCTGGTTGGCGCCCCAGGCGGCGTGGCGCAGCGGCACCAGCAGGTCGAGAGCGATCTGGCGCAGCTCGGCCGGCAGCAGGTCGGTCAGGCCGCGGCTTTCGACGAAGCTGAAGTTGGCCTCCATGCTGTCCTGCTGGCGGGCGCGGGCCAGGGTGTAGGTGCTGTAGTAGAACTGGCGCGGGTCCTTGAGGGCGTACCAGTCCTGCATGACGATCCTGGTGATGCCGGTGTCGTACAGCGCCTGCTCCGGGTCCCAGGTCGGCCGGTAGTGCAGGTTCTCGGCGGCCTGGATGTCGTAGCTGCCTTCCTGGTAGCGCGAGGCCGGCTTGTCGCCGAAGCGGCGGGCCAGGTGGTCGAAGGTCTGGCGCAGCGGCTGGATGCTCACCGTGCGAAGGTCGATTTGCATGGGCTTTCTCCTGCCGGCGCTGCGCGAGACGCAGCGCCGTTCTTGTTGTTCTTGTGGTTCGTCAGGCTTTGAAGCGGGTCTGGGTGGCGTCGGCGAGGCTCCAGGCCCAGTCGTTCGGCTCGTCCGTCCCTGCGCCCTCCTCCTTCGGCGGCAGCATCTGCACCCGGTTGGCCGCGCAGAACTCGGCGAAGGCCTCGGGAGTGAGGATCATCTCCACGGTCAGGTCGGGCTCGCCGATGGCGAAGTCGAACTCGATGAAGCCTCCTGCGCGCTCGCCGGTCACGCGCACCCAGCGCTGCCGGGTGTCGAGGTCGGCCGGCACCATTTCCACCAGTTGCTCGGGACGGTTCATGGCCGACCTCCTCAGGTCACAACGGTGAGGAAGGTTTCGTGCAGCTTGCGCTGCGGGTAGTCGAGGCCCTGGCCGAAGTTGTCGAAGGTCCAGGTGATCGGCTCGTAGTCGGGGTACGGCTGGTAGCCGCCCATGAAGGTCTCGAAGCGGTTGCCGGAGGGGTCCCAGGCGTAGATGGTGCAGCCGCGGGTGACGCCGTGGCGGGTCGGGCCGATGTCGACGTTGACCAGGTTCATCGACATGATGTCGCCGGCGCGCAGCACCTGCTCCCAGCTCTCCATCAGGAACGAGCAGTGGTGCAGCTTGCCCGGCTCCGGGTATTCGGCGAAGGCGATGTCGTGGACCTTGTGCGAGCAGGACAGCCAGATCGCCGCGTTGCCCTCACCGTCCGGGGTGAGCACGCGCTCGACCAGGTAGAAGCCCAGCACCTCGGTGAAGATCTTCTGCACTTCGGCGACGTTCGGCCCGTACAGCAGGGCGTGATCGAGGCGCACCGGGCCGATGCCGTGCTCGCGGGCCTGGGTCCAGGGGGCGGGGTTGACCAGGCCGGCGCCGTTGCCGACGGCGGTCTTCTCGGCGTACAGCTCGATCAGGTGGCCGGAGGGCAGCTCGAAGCGCACACGCTCGCCGGTTTCCAGCAGCTCGCCGGCGGGGATGCGGGTGGTGGTCAGGCCGTAGGCCTGGAGGTCGGCGTCGAGCTGCTCGAGGGTGGCCTTGTCGAGCACCTTGAAGCCGAAGAAGTCGATCCCGGCGCTGTCGGCCTCGCGGATCACGTAGCTGTGGTGGTCGCGCTCGTCCCAGCACTTGAAGTAGACGCGACCCTGCGCGTCGCGGCCGGTTTCCACCAGGCCCAGCACGTCGCGGTAGAAGCGGACGCTTTCCTCGAGATTCAGCACGCGCACCTGGGCATGGCCCGGCCGCAGCACACCTGTCATCGCCATTTGTTGTCTCCATTATTTGGCTTGATGCGGTTTGGTTGCCTGTCCGGTTGGTGATGCTGTCCGGGCAGACGGTCTTGCTATCGACGCCAGATACATTGCAGGGGCGATGCCAACTTTCCCAACTCATTGATTTACAAGGGTTTAACTGCAAATCCGGGTGACCGGAGCGAACGGCTGGCATGACGCTTTTGTCCTGCGGCCTGTTTCGCCTTACAAAAGCGTAAAGGTGCAGCGCAAAAAAATGCGGGTATCTGCAGGCAGTTGACGGGACGTGGAGCGCGCAAGGGAGCGGAGTGTGCGGAGAAGATGCGCTCCGGACGCTGGCAGGCCGGCAGTCGAGTCCGGAAAAGGCCGTCTACCGCGGGTTCCGGACGCCAGCGCCGAGCAGCGGCGGCATGTGCTGTACGTTTTGGTCACGCCAAACGGGGGTAAGCGCCTGATGTTTGTGTCCGGCGTGGCGGTAGGACTTGCGTAGGGTGCGCCGTGCGCACCGGGAAACCGGCGAGTTCCATGGTGCGCATGGCGCACCCTACACAGCGCCCGGTACGCTGGCCGCGCCTGCCGCCCTGTAGTAGCTTCGGTTGCCAACCATTTCCCAGGGAGGACAGTCATGGCCAGCAAAGAAGAAATCGCCGCGTTCATCGCCACCGAGTTCCCGCAGACCAAGTGCATGGTGGAGAAGGTCGGCGACGGCGGCGCCACGGTCTGGCACCCGGTCGGTCACGACGAGCTGCGCCCCGGCGGCACGGTTTCCGGGCCGGTGCTGATGAGCATCGCCGACGTCGCCCTGTACGTGGCGATCCTCGGCGAGATCGGCATGGTGCCGATGGCGGTGACCACCAACCTGACCGCCAACTTCCTGCGCAAGCCGTCGGGAGAGAAGAACATCGTCGGCGTCTGCAAGTTGATCAAGGTCGGCAAGACGCTGGTGGTCGGCGAGGTCTCGCTGTACTCGGAAGGCTCGGAGGATGCGGTGGCGCACGTGGTCGGCACCTACTCGATCCCGCCGCGCCGGGAGTGATGGACTGGCGCCTTTCCGAGGCCGGAAAGGCGCGCCGAATCCCTGTCAGCTGCTGGCTTCCTGCGCGCACGCCCCCGCCTCGCCGCCCGCCTGCTTCAGTCGATAGGCCAGCTGCCGGCGGGTGATGCCGAGCAGGCGCGCGGCGTGGGTGAGGTTGCCGCTGGCGCGGCGCACGGCCAGCTCCAGCAGGCGGTTCTCGTGGGCCTGCAGGTCGAAGTCGTCGTCGAGCAGGGTCTCGTAGAGCTGCTCGCGCCTCGCCTCCCTGACGTTGCCCACCTGACCCTGGCGATCGACGGGGGCGCCGGGCGGTGTCGCCGGCGTGCTGCCGGCGAACAGGTGCTCCAGCTCGATCTGCCCGCCCGAGGGCGCCAGCAGCACGGCGCGTTCGATGAGGTTCTCCAGCTCGCGCACGTTGCCCGGCCAGTCGTAGGCCATCAGCGCCTGCAGGGCGCGGTCGGTGGGGCCCTTGAGGTGCTTGTGGTAGACCGGGGCGTACTTCTCCAGCAGCGCGGTGACCAGGATCGGGATGTCCGCCTTGCGCTCGCGCAGCGGCGGGATCGCCACCGGGTAGGTGGCCAGCCGGTAGTAGAGGTCGGCGCGGAAGCGCCCCTCGGCGATGGCCCGCTGCAGGTTGACGTTGGTGGCTGCCACCAGGCGCACGTTGACCTTGCGGCTCTTGTCGTCGCCCAGGCGCTCCACCTCGCCGGTCTGCAGCACGCGCAGCAGCTTGACCTGCGCCGAGGGCGACAGGTCGCCCAGCTCGTCGAGGAACAGGGTGCCGCCGTCGGCGCGCTCGAAGCGGCCGGGGCGCGACTGCTGGGCGCCGGTGAAGGCGCCCTTCTGCACGCCGAACAGCTCGGACTCGATCAGGTCGTTGGGGATCGCCGCGCAGTTGACCGCCACGAACGGCTGGGCGGCGCGGTCGCTGTTCTCGTGCAGCCACTGGGCGAAGACTTCCTTGCCGACGCCGGTCTCGCCGAGCAGCAGCACGGTGATCGGGCTGCGCGCCGCCTTGCTGAGCAGGTCGAAGGCGGTGCGGAAGGCCGGCGAGCTGCCGACCAGGCGCCCGGGCGGCAGCTGCTCGCGCTGGCGGCCGCGCAACTGCCAGAGTTCCTGCTGCAGGTCCTGGAACGAGGTGTCGGCCTCGGTCGGCCGGCAGTATTCGAGGTAGGGATCGTCGCCCCAGGCTTCCGCCGGCTTGCCGACCATCACGCAGTGGTGGTCGCCGCGGCAGGTGCACTGGGTTTCCTTGAACACGATGAAGCGTTTGAAGAAGCGGCTGGTGTAGCCGGAGGCATAGCCGGACATGCTCCAGCAGGCGACCTCGTCGCCGGTGCCGAACTGCTGCAGGTGGGACTCGGCTTCCCAGGAGTTGGTGCACTCCACCTCGCCGAAGAAGCTGCCCTGCTCCCAGTCGATCTGCGCCTCGGTGACGGTGGACTTGACCAGGCCCTCGAAGGCGTGCAGCACCGGGCCGATCTGGAACACGTCGAAGTTGTCGCCCGCGCCGAGCAGCTTGGAGGCCAGGTCGGCATCCTGCTGGCCGGCCGCGAAGCCGATGCGGAACAGCAGGCCGCGGGCCCGCTTGGCGCCGAGCGAGTCGAACAGCTCGCGGCGCAGCGCGCCGAGGGCCTTGGCGTGGAGCAGGAGCATGCGGCTCTCGTCCAGCCAGATCTGGCCGTTGTCGATGTCGAAGCGCAGTCTCGAACGCAGATTGAAGCGCTCGATCAGGCGTTGTCCTCCCATGAATCCTCTCCCCCTGGCCGGCTCGCGGGCGGGCAGGTACTGCGGGGTGGCAACCCCTCCTGCCCGGCTCTTGGCCGGCTTTGTCGTGATGGTCCCGTGTGGAAGCGGGACAGGCGGCCGACAACTTAAGTCATCGGCCGCCCGGATGCCACTAGCGCTTGGTCAGACCAGGGCCGCCCCTACAACGGGATCAGGCTGCAGCAGCCTGCTTTGGACGCAGCAGGAAGTGCGCCAGCGCCGGCAGCAGGATCAGCGCACCGAGCATGTTCCACACGAACATGAAGGCCAGCAGGATGCCCATGTCGGCCTGGAACTTGATCGGCGACCAGGCCCAGGTGGCGACGGCGATGCCCAGGGTGATGCCGGTCAGCACCACCACCTTGCCGGTGAAGATCAGCGCCTTGTAGTAGGCCTCGGACAGGCTCATGCCCTCCTTGAGGCGCGCCAGGGTCACCGTCATCACGTACAGCGCGTAGTCAACGCCGATGCCGACGCCCAAGGCGATCACCGGCAGGGTGGCCACCTTGACGCCGATGTTCAGCCAGACCATCAGCGCCTCGCAGAGCACCGAGGTGATCATCAGCGGCACCACTGCGCAGACCACCGCGCGCCAGGAGCGGAAGGTGACGAAGGCCAGCACGATCACCGCGGCGTAGACCAGGAACAGCATCTGCACGTTGGCCTTCTTCACCACGATGTTGGTGGCGGCCTCGATGCCGGCGTTGCCGGCGGCGTTGAGGATGCGGATCTCCTCGCTGCCGTACTGCGCGGCGAAGGCTTCCACGGTGCTGACCACGCTGGTCAGGGTGTCGGCCTTGTGGTCCTTGAGGTAGGCGTAGACGGTCAGCAGGTCGCAGTTCTGGTTGAACATCTCGCGCGGGGCGCGGGTGATGATGGCGTTGAGCATGTCCTGCGAGCGCGGCATCTCGAACCACTTGAGGCTGCCCTCGTTCATCCCGGCATTGGCCACCTTGGCCAGGCCGGCCAGCGAGCTGGTCGCCTCGACGCCCGGCAGCTGCTGCAGCTCGCGCTCCAGGGCGTCCACCGTGCGCAGGGTGCTGTAGTGGGCGCAGGCGTACTGCGGCGTCTTGACCATGACGATGAACACGTCGCTGCTCGCCGCGTAGTTGGCGACCATGAAGGCGTTGTCCTGGTTGTAGCGCGAGTCGGCGCGCAGCTCCGGGGCGCCCGGGTCGGTGTCGCCGATCTTCAGCTGGAAGCTGACCATCAGGCCGAACACGCCCATCGCCAGGCCCAGCGCCACCGCCAGCCCCGCCCACGGGGTGCGGGTGAACAGGTCGAGGAAGGCCCAGAACGGGTGCTTCCTGTGCTCGGTGTCGTTGGCTTCCTGCAGCTCGGCCCGCAGGCTGCGCTGGGCGGCGACCGGGCTGACGCCGGTGTACGACAGCAGGATCGGCAGCAGCACCAGGTTGGTGAAGATCAGCACGGCCACGCCGATGCTGGCGGTGACGGCCAGGTCCTGGATCACCTGGATGTCGATCACCATCAGCACCGCGAAGCCTACCGCGTCGGCCAGCAGTGCGGTCATGCCGGCGAGGAACAGGCGGCGGAAGGTGTAGCGCGCCGCCACCAGCTTGTGGGTGCCGCGGCCGACGTCCTGCATGATGCCGTTCATCTTCTGCGCGCCGTGGCTCATGCCGATGGCGAACACCAGGAAGGGCACCAGCACCGAGTACGGGTCCAGCTCGTAGCCCAGGGTCGGCAGCAGGCCGAGCAGCCAGACCACCGCGATCATCGAGCAGGCCACCACCAGCAGGGTGCTGCGCAGGCAGCGGGTGTACCAGTAGAGCACCGCGGTGCAGATGACGATGGCGGCGGCGAAGAACAGCATCACCTGGCGCAGGCCGTCGATCAGGTCGCCCACCACCTTGGCGAAGCCGGTGACGTGGATGGCGATCTTGTCCGACTGGTACTTGCCGCGGATCTCTTCGATGCGCTGCGACAGCGCGTGGTAGTCGATGCGCTCGCCGGTCTCGGCGATGCGCTCCTGCAACGGCACCAGCACGATGCTCGACCGGTAGTTGCCCGCCACCAGCTGGCCGATCTCGCCGGATCGCTCGACGTTGATGCGCACCTGCTCGAGGCTTTCCGGCGAGCCGTCGTAGTCGTCGGGGATCACCGGGCCGCCGTCCAGGCCGTCCTCGGTCACCCCGGTCCAGCGTACCGCTGGCGCCCACAGCGACTTCATGTACGGGCGGTCGACGCCGGGCAGCAGGAACACCTCGTCGTTGATCTTGCGCACGGTGTCGAGGTACTCGGCATCGAAGATGCTGCCCTCCTTGGCTTCCACCGCGATGCGCAGGGTGTTGCCCATGCCGGCCAGCTGCTTGCGGTTCTCCAGGAAGTTGGCGATGTACGGATGGCCGGTGGGGATCATCTTCTCGAACGCCGCGTTGAGCGACAGGCCGAGCGCCTGGTAGCCCAGCACCAGGGTGGTGAGCAGGCAGACGACCACGATCGCCAGGCGGTTGTTGAACAGCAGCCGCTCGGCGAGGATTCCGGAGCGCTGATCGAACTCCTTGAGATCGCTGATCACCGCTTCGGCGGGGAGGGACTGGACGTGGCTCATCATTTGACTCCCGAAACATTGATCCCGGAAACACGTTCTCCGGAAGCCAGGGCATCCGGCTCGACGCGGGACAGCCCGCGCGCGCTGGACAGGATCAGCGCGCCGTCGGCGGCTTCGGCGATGCCGGTCAGGCCGGTGCCCGGCTGCACCGCCAGGGCAACGAAGCTGCGTGCGCTGTCGGTGCTGCGCAACAGGCGGCCGCTCTCGTCGGCAAGCAGCACGGAACCATCCTGCAGGCGCCGCCCGGCGCTCACCGTCACCGGCTGGCCGAGCCTGACCTGCTGCCAGCTGGCGCCGCCATCCTCGCTGCGCCAGGCGTTGCCGCGCAGGCCGAAGGCCAGCAGCGCATCGCCGCCGAGTTCGAGCGCGCCGAAGAAGGTGCCGCTGTAGGGGGTACGGATCTCGGCGAAGCTGGCGCCGCCGTCGACGGAGCGCAGCAGCGCACCCTGTTCGCCGGCGATCAGCAGTGAACTGCCGTCGATCTGGATCTGATAGAGGTGCTTGCCGCGCGGGTTGGGGATCTGCCCGACCAGCGACTGCCAGCTCTTGCCGCCGTCGACGGTCTGCAGGGCGATGCCGTAGGCGCCGACCACGTAGCCGCGCAGCTCGTCGCGGAAACGCACGCCGAGGAACGGCTTGTCCGGGCCGTCGGCGACCAGGTACTCGGCGCTGCGCAGCGCCGCGGCAGCGCCCTCCTCGCCGGCGTCGGCGCGGCGCTTGGCATCGTCGCGAATGATCAAGGCAGCCTGGTTGCCGTCGAGCTGGCGCTGCCAGGTCTCGCCGCCATCGGCACTGGCAAGCACCACACCGCTATGGCCCACTGCCCAGCCGTGAGTGGCGGAGACGAAGTGCACGTCGGTGAGCGTCACGCTCACCGGCACGCTCGTGGACTGGCGCCAGGAGCGCCCGGCATCGTCGGAGAGCAGCACGGTGCCGCGCTCGCCCACCGCCACCAGCCGGTTGCCGGCGCGGGTCACGGCCAGTTGCAGGCTGTGCAGGGCGCGGGCGCTTTCCCGCGCAGGGAGATCGAGCAGGTCAGGGACAGTAGCCGGGCCTGCGGCCTGGGCAACCGCCGACAGACAGGTCAGGGAGAGAATGGCGGCGGCCAGTGCCGATCGCCGGCGTAGCGGATTGAGCGATTGCATGGTGCTTACTCGAAACCGACCCCCCTCCTCCGCTGCGCCGCCAGCGGGGGCGCCGAACCGGGCGCCTGCGGGGAGGGGGAGTCATGAGAGGGAACTCCGGCGCCGCGCCGCTGGCTACGGCGCCGGAACTGCTTCCGGACGGTGCGGGGTCAGCGCACGCCTTCGGCGGCTACCGCATCACCGGTGTAGTGCGTCTCCGGCTTGCGTGCATCAACTCGGTAAGTGGCCTCGTTGAGCGACTGGGTGGTGCTCATGGTGTTGGCCTGCAGGTTGAAGATGTGCGCCGGCTTGAGCGCCAGCATCGGCGTGGACGGCAGCACGAACGGGGTGACCTGGGTGGTGCGCCACAGCTTGCCCTCGCTGTCGTAGCCGTCCATCAAGAGGATCATCCAGGAGTCCTCGTCGAAGTAGTACTTGCGCTTGGCCACCGCATGACGCTTGCCGTTGGCCACGGTCGCTTCCACTTCCCAGACGCGGTGCAGTTCCCAGCGCACCTTGTCGGGGTTGAGGTGGTGCTTGCCGTAGGCCTCGTCCAGCTTGGCGGTGACCACCTCGTTGGCGTTGTAGGGCACGTACAGCTCCTTCTTGCCGACCAGCTTCCAGTCGAAGCGGTCGATGTGGCCCATCAGGCCCATCACCTCGTCGAAGTAGTTGGCGCCGGAGGCGACGAAGTCCGGGGTGTCGTAGGCCACGGTCGGTGCACGGCGCACGCGACGCTGGCCGACCAGGTACTGCCAGGCCTGGCGCGACTGGGCGACGTCGATGCTGTCGCGGAACACCAGCGATTCGCCAGCCTTGAACGGCGGGGCGGTGGTGGCGAAGCGCATCAGGAAGTACTCGCCGCTCCACTTATCCGCAGATCCGTCCTTGTAGTAGTAGGGATACTGGTTGGACTGGTCGTTCTGGGTCGCCAGGGTGCGCGAGCCATCGGAGGTCAGCACGATGTTCTTGAAGTCGGTCACGTCGGTGGCTTCGTTCTCGACCCGCAGCAGGTGGTTCCAGATCACCTCGATGCCCGCCTTGGGGATCGGGAACGGGATACCGCCGTAGCAGCCCTGCAGCGACTTGCCGTCGTCCTTGGTCTGGCACTGGGTGGCGTTCTTCGCGGTGTTGTCATACACGTACTGCGGCGCAAGGCCAGTACGGTGGGTCGGATAGACGTCGACGCGGAAGCTGTCCGGATATTTCTTCAGCAGCGCCTGGGTGCCTTCGGACAGTTTGTCGGCGTACTGCGCCATGTTCTGCGCGGTGATCTGCGCGAGCGGCCGCTCATCTGCATAGACCTTGCGGGGAATGTCGCCGACTTTCTCTCCGGAAGCCGCCACCTTGGGAGTCGGCGTCCAGGCCGGGATGCTGCCGTCGGCGTTGCCGGCCATCTCACCCCCCAGCGGGTTGAGCGTCTTGCCCAGCGCGGCAGCCTCCTCGGGGCTCACCGCGGCCTGCACACCCTGTGCGCCCATCAGCACGGCAGCCAGCGCTGCCCACAAAGCCGTTTTCTTATGCATTTTTATGATCCTCGACTTGGGGATGTTCAGACTTAGAAAGTGCGTTGCACGGAGAAGGACACGAAGTCGCGGTCGCCGTGGAAGTTGTCATAGGAAAGCTCTGGGCGAGCGGTCCCATACTTGATGACCGAGCCATCCGGGCCGTAGTAGTGGGTAAAGCCCACGCTGGCCTGCCAGGTCTTCATGTAGTCGGCCTTGACGCCGATACTGACGTTGCCGCCGTGGTTGGCGGGGAACAGCGCGCCGTTGACCGAGGAGCGGCCGAACAGGCCGTAGCTCACACCGATCGGCACCTGCAGATCGAGGCCCGGAGCCACCTGGAAGTACTCGGGGGTGAAGATGAACTGTACGGCGCCGGCGTCGCGGGTGGCCTCGGGGTCGAGACCGTTGCCGGTGCCGGGGGTGGTATCGCCCTTGTCGGTGACGCTCAGGCGGCGGTTGAAGGCGAACTCGCCGATGAACGAGGCGCCATCCCACAGCGGACTGGCCTCCAGCACGCTGATCGCCGACAGGTTGAGGTGCATGGTGCGGCCTTTCGGGAAGGCTGAATGGTCGCCGCCATCAGCACTACCGATACCCATCGGCAAAATCACCGCGTTACCGGTCGCCACCAGCGGCATGTCGTCACGGAACGACAGTTCACCGGCGACGTTGGTCTCGCCGACCAGGGTGCTGAAGCTGAAACCGATGGTGCGGATGTCCTCGGCATAGACCTGCTCATAGAGACCGCTGGTCGGATACACGTAGAACTGCGGCATCTTGTCGTGATACTGCGCGGCGTAGATGCCGTACTCGGTATCGCCCGACTTGAACTTGACCTGTACGCCGCCCTGCCCCGAGTCGCGCGCCTCGATATCGTCGGCGCGGTTCACGGCGAAACCCGGTCCGAGGATCAACGACTCGCCGCCCTCGTCGACGAAGTCGGCAAAACTGAAGTAGCTGCCGGCACCCGGCAGGCGGCTCTTGCGCCATTCCAGCTGGTAGTAGGCACCGATCGAGACGTCCTGGTTGATCTGCAGCTGGCCGGCGATCTGGCCAACCGGGCGGAGGATCTCCTTGAACTGCGAGTTGGGCACCGACAGTGCCTTGATCAGATCGAGGGAAGTCTGCGCCGCGGCGATGCCGTTGGAACCGAAGAACAGGCTCTCACCGTACAGCTGGGTGAAGCGACCGGCCTTGGCGTTGAGGTTCATGTCACCCGGAGTGAAGCTGCCGTAGACGAAGGCGTCCAGCAGCTCGGCCTTGCGCCCATGCAGCTTCTCGGTGTCGCTGGTGAATTCGTCGTAATCAGCGCTAAGCGAGTTCACCAGCCCGGCAGGGCCAGGATTGTCGTTGGACTTGTTGTAGACGTCGTCGTACCAGGCCGCACCGCTCAGGCGCAGGCCGTAGTTGCGCTTGTAGCGCACGTCGAATTCGGAGAGCAGATCGAGGCGATTGGAAATCAGGCCGCGGTCGAAATTCTGGTCGCCATCGTTGGTGTTGACCTGCGGGCCGTTGGTCGAGCTGTCAGCAATGTCGGAGTCGACATCCTTGACCCGCCAGGCGGCGCTGTACTTGACGGTGTTGTCCCACGACATCCGCACATCGGGATTGCCGCTGTCGATCTGGAAGGCGAAGGCCGGGGCCCCGGCAGAGAGACCGGCGACGGCGCCGGCAACCGCAAAGAACAGCTTCTTCAGGTGAAACTTCGGCAGACTGGCGCTGTTGCCCATGTCTTGATCCTCGAAATCTTCTTGTTGTTGTGAATTTCGTTTTAGGGTGTCGCGAGCCCTGAAATCCCTTGGCGCTCACCCCGCTGCCAGCGGAGACAGTTCACAAGCTATTGCCGGCGAGACTTACCGTCCAATACCGATGAAAGCCCATGCCGATACCGGAAAGGTATCGGCATGGGCGCGGCATCCCACTGCCCGCGGAGGGCGCACCAGACAGCCATGCGTGCGGTTCAGCGCACGCCGTCACCGGCCACCGCGGCGCCGGTGAAGTAGCTCTCCGGCTTGGGCGGCACCACCCGGAAGTCCTCGCCGTTGAGCATCTGCACCACGCTCATGGTGCTGGCATCGAGGTTGAACACCACCGCGGTGCGCAGCAGGGTGGCCGGTATGGCCGGCACCACGTAGGGGATCGCCTGGGTGGTGCGCCACAGGCGCCCGTCCCTGTCGTAGCCGTCGACCAGGGCGATCGCCCAGCTGTCCTCGTCGACGAAGTAGCGGCGCCTGGGCACCGCATGGCGGCGGCCCTGCGCCAGGGTGGCCTCCACTTCCCAGACACGGTGCTTCTCCCAGCGCAGGTGCTCGGGGTTGAGGTGGTGCCTGTCGAGCGCCGCGTCGGCGCTGGCGGCCAGCAGGCCGTTGGCGTTGTAGGGGATGAGCATTTCCCGCTTGCCGACCAGCTTCCAGTCGTAGCGGTCCAGCGCGCCGAAGAAGCCCTGCACCTCGTCGAAGTAGTTGGCGCCGGAGGAGACGAAGTCCGGGGTGTCGTAGGAAACCGTCGGCGCACGGCGCACCCGGCGCTGGCCGACCAGGTATTGCCAGGCCTGGCGCGGGTACTTGCCATTGATGCTGTCGCGGGCGACCAGCGCCTCGCCGGTCTTGAACGGCGGCTCGACGGTCAGGTAGCGGAACATGGCGTATTCGCCCGACCAGTCCTCGGGTCGGGCGTCCTGGTAGTACGGCGGATACTGGAAGGCGATCTCGTTGCGCGTGGCCAGGGTATGGCTGCCGTCGGAACTGCCGACGATGTTGCGGAAGCGATACTCGATCGACGGCGCCTCGACGCGCAGCAGATGGTTCCACATCACCTCGACGCCCTGCCTGGGGATCGGGAAGGGAATCCCGCCGATGCAGCCCTTGATGGTGTCCCAGCCGTCGCGGATGCTGCAGCGCTCGGCGTTCCTGGCGACGTTGGCGTAGACCGCCGGCGGCGCCGCGGCGGTGCGATGGCTCGGGTAGACGTCAAGATGGAAGCTGTCCGGGTACTTGCGCAGCAGTTCGCGGGTGCCGTCGGAGAGCAGCGCATCATAGGCGGCCATGTTGGCGGCATCGACCCGGTACAGCGGTTGCTCGCCGGGGAACAGTTCGACGGGGATGTCGCCGAGCATCGGCCCGGGCGGCGCCTGGGTCAGACCGCCCTGCCAGGCGGGAATGCTGCCGTCGGCGTTGCCGGCCCGCTCGCCGCCCAGCGGAGTCAGGGTGCCGGCCAGACGGGCGGCCTCCTCCGCGCTCACCGCGGCCTGCAGCGCCGGCGCGCCCAGCACGGCAGCGACCAGGGCGATTCCCAGTGTGGTTTTCCGGTACATCGAAACATCCTCGAATCGGGGATTCGCCAGCGGGAACGGCGCACCGGGCAGCGAAGCGAACTTCGCCAGGCAATTGAGCGCAATTGCGCAAGTTCGCGCGGACAATTCGCCAGGCAATATCTCGACATGCCGCAGCGCAATTAAGCGGGGCCGCGATTGATTGGCCGGAATATCGAACAATCGAGACTGGCGGAAACTATCCGCATGCACGAAACATCAGGTGCGGGTAATCATCCGCCTGCGCAGAACTTCCCAGCGCTGCCTGCCGGCGGCGCCCACCAGCGATATCGTCGTTGTTATTGTAAATTCCGTTTCCTTGTGTATTTTTATTGCCGCGCCTGACCGCAACTTGCCGGGCAGGCGCGCAGGAAATCTATTGGCCGGCTGTCCCGGCGTCCAATACCATAAAAAACCGCCGCCGCTACCGTCAGGGTATCGAGTGGCCGCCCCGCTCCGACACAGGCTGCCTGCATGGATCTCCGCCATCTCCGCTACTTCATCGCCGTCGCCGAGGAACAGAACATCGGCCGCGCCGCGGCGCGCCTGCACATCTCGCAGCCGCCGCTGACCCGGCAGATCCAGCAGCTGGAGGAGGAGCTGGGGGTACTGCTGTTCACCCGCACGCCGCGCGGCATGGAACTGACCGGCGCCGGCGAGATGCTCCTCGAGGAAGCGCGCAACATCCGCGCGCTGGTCGAACAGGCCACCGAGCGCACCCAGCGCGCCGGCCAGGGCAAGCTGGGCCGGCTGGACATCGGCATCTTCGGCTCGGCGATCCTCGACACCATTCCCAAGCTGCTGACGGCGTTCCGCACCGCCTACCCGGAGGTCCGGGTGGTCCTGCACACCATGAGCAAGCAGGAGCAGATCGAGGCGCTGCGCCAGCGGCGCATCGGCGTGGGCTTCAACCGCATCATCACCCCGCTGGCCGACATCGCCTCCGAGCTGGTCACCCAGGAGTCACTGCTGCTGGCCGTGCACGAGCGCCATCCCCTCGCCCGCCTCGCGGTGGTGCCCTTCACCGCGCTGGCCGAGCATCCGCTGGTGCTGTTCCCCTCCGGCAGCCGGCCGAGCTTCGTCGACCGGGTGATCGGCCTGTGCCAGCAGGCCGGCTTCGTCCCCCAGGTGGCCCAGGAGGTGGGCGATGCGGTCACCGCGGTGGCGCTGGTGTCCAGCGGCTTCGGCGTCTCCCTGGTCTCGGCCTCCACCGCGGCGCTGACCCTGCCGGGCGTGGTGTACCGGCCGCTCGCCGGTCTGCCCGCGGACGCGCGGGTCGACCTCAGCTGCATCTTCCGCAGCGACGACCACTCGCCGATCCTCGCCGCCTTCCTCGAGGTGGTCCGCGAGTTCCGCAGCCGCCACTACCCCGACAGCCCCGCCGCCTGAAGCGGCTCACCGGCCCTGGTGCCGGCGCACGAAGCGCCGGTCCAGCCAGTCCTTCCACAGCCCGCACCAGCGACCCTCGGTGGTGAAGCCGGCCCAGCTCAGCAGCGCGCCGCCGCGGCCGTCGGCCAGCAGCGCCAGGCTGTGGCGTTGCGGCCGGTAGTCCTGCAGCGGTTTTCCCGTCAGCGCGCACGCCAGGTTGCCGGCCAGCAGCGGTCCCTGACGCACCGCGTGCACGCCGTTGCGCGGCGTGCCGGCCCGGCTGGCGCAGTCGCCGCTGGCGAACACCTGCGGGTGGGACAGGCTCTGCAGGGTGGCGGCAACGGCGACGAAGCCGCGCAGGTCGCTGGCCAGCCCGGAGCTGCGCAGCCAAGGCAACGGACTGGCGCCCGAGGCGAGGAGCAGCCGCGGCCCGTGCCAGACCGGCTGGCCGCGACTGAGTAGCGCCGCGCCGCGAATCCTCTCGACCGGACAGCGCTCGTGGACCTGCACCCCAGCCGCCTGCAGGTGCTGCAGCGCCCGCAGGCGCAGCGAAGGCGGATGGCCGGCGAGCAGTTCGGCGGCGCTGAACAGCGCCAGTCCCGGCACCTGGCGGGCCATGGCCAGGGCCAGCTCGACGCCTGCCGCGCCGCCGCCGAGGATCGCCAGGCGTTCCGGCGCGCGCTGCCAGTCCTGCCAGCGCGCCAGGAAGGCCGGGAACGGCTTGACCGCCAGCAGCTCCATACCCGCGTCCTCGTGCGCCGGCGCCTGCGGCGGTGCACCGGCGTCGAGCGACAGCCAGCGCCCCTGCAGGCGCTCCCCGTCCTCCAGGCGCAGGCTGCGGCTGTCCGCCTCCAGGGCGGTCACCGCCGCCTGACGCCACTCGATGCCCGCTGCCCGGCACAGCGGCGCCAGCGGTATGCAGCACTGTTCGCTCCGGTAACGCCCGGCGAGCAGTCCCGGCAGCATGCCGGAGTACCAGGCGGCGTCCTCGGGGCAGACCAGCTCGATGCGCCCGCGCGGGCGCCGGCCCGCCGCCCACAGGCGCAGCACGCCGAGATGGGCGTGACCTGCGCCGACCAGCAGCAGGTCGCAGGCCGCGCTCACCGCCCGCCCCCGCGCCGCCAGCGATGGAAGTGCGCCAGGGCGCGCAGCACCAGCGGCGGCGCATGCGCACGTCGCCATTCGTCGGCGACGTACTTGTTGGCCTCGGCCAGGGTCGGGTAACTGTGCACGGTGGCGAGGATCTTGTTCAGCCCCAGGTCGTGGCGCATGGCCAGCGCGAACTCGGCCAGCAGTTCGCCGGCCTGCTCGCCGACGACGGTCGCGCCGAGGATGCGGTCGCTGCCCGGCACGGTGAGCACCTTGACGAAGCCTGCGGCGGCCTCCTCGACGATGGCGCGGTCCAGCTCGGCGAGGTCGTAGCGGGTCGACTCGCAGGCGATGCCCTGCTCGCGCGCCTCCCTCTCGGACAGGCCGACCTGCGCCACCTCCGGGTCGGTGAAGGTGACCCGGGGGATCACCCGGTAGTCGGCGGGAAAGCGCTTGAAATCGCCGAACAGGCCGTTGACTGCGGCATACCAGGCCTGATGGGCGGCGAAGTGGGTGAACTGGTAGGGCCCGGTGACGTCGCCCACGGCGAAGATGTTCGGGTAGCGGGTGGCGAGGAACTCGTCGGTCTCCAGCGTCCGGTTCGGGCGCAGCTCGAGGCCCAGCGCCTCCACCCCGTAGCCTTCGACACTGGCCACCCGGCCGAGGGCGACCAGCACCTGGTCGAAGCCGATGAGGGTTGCCGTCCCGCCGGCCAGCTCGCGGGCGACCAGCTGGCGCTGGCCGTCCAGGCATTCGAAGCGCTCGGCGCGGTGCTGCAGGTGCAGCTCGACGCCTTCGGCGCGCAGGCTCGCCGTCACCGCGGCGCTGGCCTCGACATCCTCGCGGCCCAGCAGGCGTTCGCCCTGCTCCACCAGGATCACCTGGCAGCCGAGGCGCTGGAAGGCCTGGCTGAGTTCGCAGCCGATCGGCCCGCCGCCGAGCACCAGCAGCCGCCCCGGCCGCTGGCGCAGTTTCCAGATGCTGTCGGAGGTGTACGGCTGCATGTCGGCCAGGCCGGGAATCTCCGGGAGCAGCGGGTGGGCACCGGCGGCGATGACGATGGCGCGGGTGGTCAGGCTGCGTCCGTTGACCTCCACCGTCCACGGTGAGGTGATGCGCGCCTCGCCGTGGATCACCTGCACGCCCTGCTCGATGTAGCGCGCCGCCGAGTCATGCGGCGCGATCTGGCGGATGACCCGCTGCACCCGCTCCATGACTGCGGCGAAGTCCACCTCGCCGTGCGCCTGCACGAAGCCCAGCGCCTCGGCGCGGCGCAGCTCGCGGGCCAGGCGCGCCGAGCGGAGCAGCGCCTTGGACGGCACGCAGCCGGTGTTCAGGCAGTCGCCGCCCATGCGGTACTTCTCGACCAGGGTCACCTGCGCCTGCAGCGCCGCGGCCAGCCAGGCGCTGACCAGTCCGCCGGCGCCGGCGCCGATCACCACCAGGTTGCGCTCGAAGTGCCGCGGCCGCTGCCAACCGGCGTAGACCTGGCGCGCCTTGAACCAGGCCAGCAGGCGGCGGGCCAGCAGCGGGAAGATGCCGAGCAGGACGAAGGCGCCGAGCAGCCCCGGCGAGAGGATGCCGGCCAGCGATTCCAGGCGGCCCAGTTCGCGCCCGGCATTCACGTAGACCAGGGTGCCCGGCAGCATGCCGAGCTGGCTGACCCACCAGAAGGTGCGCGCCGGCAGGCTGGTCAGGCCCATCGCCAGGTTGATCAGGAAGAACGGGAACAGCGGCACCAGGCGCAGGGCGAACAGGTAGAAGGCGCCTTCCCGGGCGACGCCCCGGTCGATGGCGGCCAGGCGCGCGGCGAAGCGCCCGCGCACCCAGTCGCGCAGCAGGTAGCGGCTGATCAGCATGGCCAGGGTGGCGCCGAGGGTGGCCGCCAGCGATACCAGCAGGGTGCCGCCGAGCAGACCGAACAGCGCGCCGCCGATCAGGGTCAGCAGGGTCGCGCCGGGCAGCGACAGCGCGGTCACCGCCACGTAGAGCAGCACGTAGAGGCCGGCGGCCAGCCAGGGCCGCGCCGCCACCGCGGCGTCCAGCCCGGCCTGGCGGGCCTTGAGGGTTTCCAGGCTGAGGTAGTGGCCCAGGTCGAACAGGAAAAATGCCGCGACCAGCACGCCGAGGAGGCCGAGCAGGAGCAGCCGCCAGCGGCCCATCGCCTAGCCCCTGAGCGCGCCGCCGCAGCTGGAGCCTTGTCCGGCAGTGCAGGCGAAGCAGTGGTCGCGGGTGACGATGGGGTTGCCGCCGAGGTCCGTACGCAGCAGGTCGCGCAGGTGGGGGCGCTGGCGGCCGATCAGCTCGAGCGGCAGACCGAGCATCTGGTTGAAGTCGCAGTCGTACAGGTAGCCCTGCCAGTCGACGCTGACCAGCGAGCGGCACATCACCGCCGCGAGGTTCTCGGCGCGGTAACTGTCGCGCAGCAGCTGCAGGTAGGCGCTGAACTGGCCCTTGCTGACCAGCGTGCTGCCGAAGCGGGCGATGGGCTGGTTGGTGATGGTCAGCAGGTGGTCGAAGCGGATGCCGAAATCGGCGGCCAGGTGCGCCTTGTAGTCGGCTTCCAGCGCCGCCTGCGGCGGCGGCAGGCTCGGCCCCTGCGGGTTGTACACCAGGTTGAGCACCAGCCCGTCGCCGGCGCCGTAGCCGAGGGCGTTGAGCCGGCGCAGGCCGGCGATGCTGCGCTCGAACACGCCCTCGCCGCGCTGGCGGTCGACGTTGTCCCGCGCGTAGCACGGCAGCGAGGCGGTGATCTCCACGCCCTCGCCGGCGAGGAACTCGGCGAGATCCTCCTGCCCCGGCTCGCCGAGGATGGTCAGGTTGCAGCGGTCGATCACCCGCAGCCCGGCGCGCCGCGCATGGCCGACCAGCTGGCGGAAGCGCGGGTGCAGCTCCGGCGCGCCGCCGGTCAGGTCGAGGGTGTGCACCGGATGGGCGTCGATCACCGCGCGGAGGACCGCCAGGGTGGCGTCGTCCATGCTTTCGGTGCGGGTCGGCCCGGCGTTGACGTGGCAGTGCAGGCAGCGCTGGTTGCAGCGATAGGTCAGGTTGACCTGCAGGGCTTCCAGCCGGCCGCGCCGGATGGCCGGAAAGCCGAGGGCATCGAGCAGTGGCAGCATGTCGTGCATGGCGGCGGGTTCTCCTCGGCAGGCGGCCTCGGGTGCGCGGGCGGTCATAGTGAACTATAGGTTTCCTTCATCGACCTGCCGCGAGTCCTGTCCATGTCCGAGCGAAACAGCCCTCCCCCTGCCCTGGTTCTGGTCTGCAAGCGTCCGGCTCCCGGGCACGGCAAGCAGCGCCTGGCGGCGCGCCTGGGGACGGCGGCGGCACTGGAGATCGCCGAGCGGCTGCTGGACTGCGCGCTGGAGGACCTGGCGGCCTGGCCGGGCGCGCGGGTGATCGCCCCGGATGCGGCGCAGCACTGCGCCTGGGCCGCCGGGCGGCTGCCGGAGTGCCTGTGCCTGGCGCAGCCGCCCGGCAACCTCGGCGAGCGGCTCAACGCCCTCGACCGCCGCCTGCGTGCGGCCGGCCATCGCGCCCTGGCGTTCATCGGCAGCGACGCCCCGGCGCTGACAGAGGAGCACTACCGGACGGTGCGCGCCGCCCTCGCCGAGGTCGACACTGTGCTGCTCGCCGCCCGTGACGGCGGCGTGGTGCTGATGGCCTCGCGGCGGCCCTGGCCGGACCTCGCCGGCCTGCCATGGAGTACCCCCGGCCTGGGCGCGGCGCTGGCCGAGAGCTGCCGGCGCGCCGGCCACTCGCTGCGGGTCTGCGGCGAGTCCTTCGATGTCGACGAGGCCGCCGACCTGCTGCAGGTCCGCCGCCACCTGGCAGGCGATCCGCGGCCGGCGCGGCAGCAACTGCTCGCCGCCCTGGCCGGGCTCGAGGTGTGCGCATGAGCGACGCCGC
Source organism: Pseudomonas sp. A-1 (assembly GCF_004801855.1). Classification (GTDB taxonomy): domain Bacteria; phylum Pseudomonadota; class Gammaproteobacteria; order Pseudomonadales; family Pseudomonadaceae; genus Geopseudomonas. Next base: position 94,543 of record NZ_SSTC01000005.1, read on the forward strand.
CGGGGTCAGCGTGATCATTCCCTGCCTGCACGACGAGGTCGTGCTGCGCAACCTGCTCGGTCAGCTGCAGGATGAGGCCCGTCGGGACGGTCAGCCGCTGCAGGTCATAGTCGTGGATGGCGCGCGCAGCCAGCGCTGCCGCGCCCTGTGCGAGCTGCATGGCGTCCTCTGGTCGCCGGCCGATCCCTGCCGCGGCGAGCAGTTGCGCCAGGGTGCAGCGCTGGCCACGCACGACATCCTCTGGTTCCTGCATGCCGACGCCGAACTGGACGGCCAGCCGCTGGCCGAGCTGCGCCTGGCCATCGCCGAGGGGGCCGTGGGCGGCTACTTCGCCTTCCGCTTCAGCGGCGCACCGCCCTGGCAGGGGCGGCTGATCGAATGGGCGACCAACTGGCGCACCCGCATCGGCGTGCCCTATGGCGACCAGGGCCTGTTCGTCAGCCGCAGGGCCTACTCCAGCGTCGGCCAGCACGCGCCCTGGCCGCTGTTCGAGGAGGTACCGCTGGTCCGCGGCCTGCGCGCGCAGGGCGAGCTGCGCTGCATCGCGCAGGGCCTGCGGGTCAGCCCGCGGCGCTGGCAGCGCGACGGCTGGTGGCGGCGCTGCCTCGGCAATCGCCTGCTGGCCCTGAGCTTCGCCGTCGGCATCGCCCCGCAGCGCCTGGCCCGGATGTATGCTGGCCGGCCCTGTGCAGCCAGGCGGCGAGGCGCCGGTGGCCGGAAACGGCCGCTGGGCTCCTAGATCCGTACGCCAGAAATGGGCCGCACACTGTCTGGAATCAGTATCCTGCAGCTGTCCGCATGCGATCCTGCGGGCGTTCTCCCCTGCAAGGAATCCGCATCATGAAGAACATCAAGTCGAGCTGCCTGGTCCTGTTCCTCGGGCTGACGCTGCTCTGGCTGCTGGCCGACGACGTGCTGACCCGCGACTACGAGTTCTTCGCCCTGCGCGGCTCGATGGTCAACCTCACCGGCATCCTCGCCATGGGCGCGATGAGCTTCGGCCTGCTGCTGATCATCCGCTGGTCCGCGATGGAGTCGCTGCTCGGCGGCCTGGACAAGAACTATCGCCTGCACAAGTGGCTGGGCATCGGCGCGCTGGTGCTGTCCATCGCCCACTGGCTGTGGGCCAAGGGGCCGAAGTGGATGGTCGGCTGGGGCTGGCTGGAACGGCCGGTGCGCAAGGCCGGTGGCGCCGCTGCGGGCAGCGAGCCCTCGGCCGTGGTCGCCTTCCTGCGCAGCCAGCGCGGCCTGGCCGAGGAACTCGGCGAGTGGGCCTTCTACGCCGCCGTGCTGCTGATCGTCCTCGCCCTGCTCAAGCGCTTCCCCTACCGCTGGTTCTTCAAGACCCACCGCCTGCTGGCCATCGTCTACCTGGTGCTGGTGTTCCATTCGGTGGTGCTGATGAAGACCGCCTACTGGAGCTCGCCGCTGGGCCCGCTGATGGCCGCGCTGATGCTCGGCGGCACGGTGGCCGCGTGCATCTCCCTGCTGCGCCGGGTGGGTCACGCGCGGCGCGCGGTGGGCGTCATCGAGTCGCTGGAGCATCACGAAGGCAACCGCGTGCTGGGCGTCGGCATCCGCCTGCAGGATCGCTGGCCCGGGCACGAGGCCGGGCAGTTCGCCTTCGTCACCTTCGACCGCGCCGAGGGGCCGCACCCCTTCACCATCTCTTCCGCCTGGCACGACGACGGCCAGCTGCTGTTCAACATCAAGGGCATCGGCGACTACACCCGCACTCTGCCGCAGACCCTCGGGATCGGCGACATGGTCACCGTCGAGGGCCCCTACGGGCGCTTCGACTTCGGTGGCGAGCAGAACGCCCAGGTGTGGATCGGCGGCGGCATCGGCATCACCCCCTTCATCGCCCGCATGCAGGCGCTGGCGCAACACCCGGACGGCCACAGCGTCGACCTCTTCTACTGCACCAGCGAGCCGGACGAGGCGTTCATCGCCCGCCTGCGCGGGCTGGCCGAGCGCGCCGGCGTACGCCTGCACGTGCTGGTCAGCGCCCGGGACGGCCGCCTGACGGTCGAGCGCCTGTGCCAGGAGGTGCCCGCCTGGCAGTCCGCCAGCTTCTGGTTCTGCGGCCCGGCCGGCTTCGGTCAGGCGCTGCGCGAGGGGCTGGTGGCGCGCGGCCTGGACTCCGCCGATTTCCACCAGGAGCTGTTCGACATGCGCTGATGCGCCCGAGGCAAGGCAGGAACGACCCCGTGCGGAGGTCGTTCCTGACGAAGCCCGTCAGGCCTCGACGGCCTTGACCATGTCCTCGACCACCTTCTTGGCGTCGCCGAACACCATCATGGTCTTGTCCATGTAGAACA
>NZ_SSTC01000006.1 GCF_004801855.1 Pseudomonas sp. A-1
TTCATCATAGGGCGAGCAGGGCCTGCGCCAGCTCGGCGTCGCTGGCTGCCTGGGCTTCGGGCACGCGCGCGCGCAGCAGTTGCAGGGCGGCCTCCAGGCGGGCGCCGCGGATCGCACCTTCGCTGGCGACGAAGCTGGCGGCGTCGTCGCGGGCGGCCTGCACCACCTTCATGTCGCGCACCGAGGTGGTGGTGTCGGAGGTGAAGTCGAGGCTGCGTTCGAGGGCGCGCACCAGGATGTTGCTGGTGGCGACCAGGGTCTGGGCCTGGGCGCTGCCGGCGGCGAGCAGGACGAAGGTGGCGGCGAGCAGGGTGCTTCGCATCGGGGGTACTCCGGTGGTTCTGGACGAGGCGCGTACTGTATTGATTCGCAGGGCCGCGTGCCAGCCGCGCGCTGCCGCGCTGCGACCGGCGTGGCATCTGCGTGGCGGGTCGCAGCCCGGAAACGACTGCGCCGCCCGAAGGCGGCGCAGTTATGCAGCGGTCAGCCGATCAGGCGATCAGAGCAGGCCGCAGTGGCCCGGCTGGCGCAGCATGTGGCCGGTCTGCTGCATGTTGATGTGCCAGGAGAAGGCCTCGGCGAGGATGTGCGGGGTCTGGCCGCCGACGGTGGCGCAGGCGCGGTCGAAGTAGTCCTGCATGGCCGGGCGGAAGTCCGGGTGCACGCAGTTGTCGATGATCACCTGGGCACGCTCGCGCGGGGCCAGGCCGCGCAGGTCGGCCAGACCCTGCTCGGTGACGATGATGTCGACGTCGTGCTCGTTATGGTCGACGTGCGGGATCATCGGCACGGCGGAGGAGATGGCGCCGCCCTTGGCGATGGACTTGGTGACGAAGATGGCCAGGTGGGCGTTGCGGGTGAAGTCGCCCGAGCCGCCGAGGCCGTTCATCATGTGGGTGCCGTTGACGTGGGTGGAGTTGACGTTGCCGTAGATGTCGAACTCCAGCGCGGTGTTGATGCCGATGATGCCGATGCGGCGGACGATCTCCGGATGGTTGGAGATTTCCTGCGGGCGCAGCACCAGCTTGTCCTTGTACTTGTCGAGGTTGGCCAGCACGTGGTGGCACATCTTCTCGGACAGGGTGAAGGAGCAGCCGGAGGCGGCGACCAGCTTGCCGGCGTCGAACAGCTCGAAGGTGGAATCCTGCAGCACCTCGGAGTACATGGTCAGGCCGCTGAAGTTGGACTTCAGCAGGCCGCTCATCACGGCGTTGGCGATGGTGCCGACGCCGGCCTGCAGCGGCAGCAGGCTGGGGCTCAGGTTGCCGCGCTCGACTTCCTTCTCGAAGAAGGCGATCAGGTGGTCGGCGATGGCCTGGGTCTCGTCGTCGGACGGCAGGACGCTGGAGTAGGAGTCTTCCTGGTCGGTGATGACGATGGCGGCGATCTTCGCCGGGTCGCAGGGGATGTACGGGGTGCCGATGCGATCCTGGCCGTTGACCAGCGGGATCGGGCCGCGCTCCGGGCGCTTGGCCGGCAGGTAGATGTCGTGCAGGCCTTCCAGGGCGGCCGGGTGGGCCAGGTTCAGCTCGACGATGACCACGTCGGCTTCGGTGAAGCTGGCGGAGTTGCCCACGGAGGTGGTCGGCACGATGCCGCCGTTCTCGGTGATGGCGCAGGCCTCGATGATGGCCACGTCGACCTTCGGCAGGCTGCCGGCACGCAGCTGCTCGGCGGTGTCGGACAGGTGCTGGTCGATGAACATCACCTCGCCCTTGTTGATCGCCTTGCGCAGGCCGGCGTCGGACTGGAACGGCATGCGGCGGGCCAGCAGACCGGATTCGGCCATCAGCTTGTCCATGTCGTTGCCCAGGCTGGCGCCGGTGATCAGGGTGATCTTCAGCTCTTCGTGGCGGGCGCGCTCGGCCATGGCGATCGGCAGCTTCTTGGCTTCGCCGGCGCGGGTGAAGCCGCTCATGCCGACGGTGTTGCCGTTCTTGACCAGCTTGGCCGCTTCTTCGGCGGTGGTGATTTTGTCGGTCAGGGACTGCAGGCGAATACGATCAGGGTACAGGGACATTGAGCGGTTCCTTTGGATACGGCCTATGGCGAACACAGTGCGCCGAGTCTAAGGATTCGCTATCGTCACGCCTTTAATACTAAGGTCGTAATGCGCTGGACGGTTTTTGCAAGGCATCGCGACCTTTTGCCGCAGAAACAACCACTTCCGCGTGGCGGAAGTGGTTGTTTCACCGTGCATTTCGTCGGGTTACTCGACGGCCTTGACCATGTCCTCGACCACCTTCTTGGCGTCGCCGAACACCATCATGGTCTTGTCCATGTAGAACAGCTCGTTGTCGAGACCGGCGTAGCCGCTGGCCATCGAGCGCTTGTTGACGATCACGGTGCGCGCCTTGTACGCATCGAGAATCGGCATGCCGGCGATCGGCGACTTCGGATCGGTCTTCGCCGCCGGGTTGACCACGTCGTTGGCGCCCAGCACCAGCACCACGTCGGCCTGGCCGAACTCGGGGTTGATGTCCTCCATCTCGTGCACCTGCTCGTAGGGCAC
>NZ_SSTC01000007.1 GCF_004801855.1 Pseudomonas sp. A-1
CACGCTGTCGGCGTTGCCCAAGAGGAACGCGGCATCGTCGGCCGAGCCGCTCTTCACCGGGCGCTGCTCCTGGCTGCCGGCCACGGCCGCGCCGGCTTCGGCGCCGAAGCCGCCGAGGATCACGTTGAAGAACGAGCGGTTCATCGCCTTGCACATGATGTAGGAGAGGATCGCGCCCGAGGAACCGACCAGCGAACCGGCGACGATCAGCATCGAGTTGTTCAGCGAGAAGCCGATGCCGGCCGCCGCCCAGCCCGAGTAGCTGTTGAGCAT
>NZ_SSTC01000064.1 GCF_004801855.1 Pseudomonas sp. A-1
GGCGCGGCGGCAGCGGCGGGCTCTGGTGGACCAGGCCGAGGCGCGCGCGCAGGCGCCTGCGCGCCGCGCCGGCCAGGCGCCACGGCTGTTCGCCGAGCAGTTCCAGGCGGCCTTCGGACGGCTGCAGGCTGGTGGCCAGCAGACGCAGCAGGGTGGTCTTGCCGGCGCCGGACGGGCCGATGATGGCCAGCCGCTCGCCGCGGTCGACCGTCAGATTCACATCCTGCAGGGCGCGCCGACCGTTGGCGTGGGTCAGGCCCACGCCGGTCAGGCGCACGGTCACTTCAGCAGGCCGGCGGCGCGGGCGGCTTCCTCGATGCCAGCGTAGTTTTCCGGCTTGGTTTCGATGAAGCGGCTGGCGGCCTGCAGGTCGAGGATCGCCTTGTGCTCCGGGTTGGCCGGGTCGAGGGCGAGGAACGCCTGCTTGATCTTCGCGGTCAGCGCCGGATCGAGGGTGCCGCGCACGGTCCAGTTGTAGTCGTAGTAGGTCGGAGTGGTGGCGAACACGTGTACCTTGGCGGTGTCGACCTTGCCGGCGGCGACCAGCTTGTCCCACACCGAGGCGTTCAGCACGCCGGCGTCGACCTTGCCGGCCTGCACCCAGGCCACGGTGGCGTCGTGGGCGCCGGAGAAGGCCACGCGGGAGAAGAACTGCTCGGGCACGATGCCGTCCTGCTGCATGAAGTAGCGCGGCATCAGGCTGCCGGAGGTGGAGGACACCGAGCCGAAGGCGAAGGTCTTGCCCTTGAGGTCCTGCAGCGACTTCACGTTGGCGTCGGCGCTGATGAACTTGCTGGTGAACTTCTCGTCCTGCTCGCGCTGCACCAGCGGGATGGCGTTGCCGGTCTTCAGGCGGGTCTGCACGAAGGTGAAGCCGCCCAGCCAGGCCAGGTCGACGCGGTCGGCGGCGATGCCCTCGACCACCGCGGCGTAGTCGGCCACCGGGACGAACTCGACCGGCATGCCCAGCTCCTTCTCCAGGTAGGCGCCCAGCGGCTTGAACTTGCGCAGCAGCTCGGTGGGCGCCTCGTCGGGGATGGCGGAAACCTTGAGGGCATCGGCGGCCTGGGCGGCCAGGGCGGAAACGGACAGGGCGATGGCGGCGGCGAGCGCCAGGGTGCGCTTGAGCATATGAATCTCCGGTTCAATAGCGGAAACGTTCGGGCGCGAATTATAGGAGGCTGCGCGTGCTTTTGCGCGGCTTTTGCCGGCCGGCGCGCCGGGTTGGCCGGAAGGCCAATCGGTGGGCCGGCGCGCGACTGCTAAGATGGAGTTTTTCCGCTGCGGAGATGGACATGAGCGATACCTTGCCGGCCCTTGCCTTTGCCGGCATCGGCCTGATGGGCCTGCCGATGAGCCGCCGCCTGCTGGCCGCAGGCTTTCCCCTGAGCGTATGGAACCGCAACCCGGCCAAGTGCGAGACGCTGGTGGACGCCGGAGCGCAGGTGGTGGTGCGCCCGGGCGACCTGTGCCATGAGGCGGACATCGTCATGCTCTGCCTGGCCGACACCGCCGCGGTGCGCGAGGTGGTGTTCGGCCCCGGCGGCATCGTCGAGACCGGCCTGCCGGGGCAGCTGCTGGTGGACTTCTCCAGCTGCGATCCGGCGGCGACCCGCGAGATGGCCATCGAGCTGGAGGAGCGCTGCGGCATGCGCTGGGTGGATGCGCCGGTGTCCGGCGGCACCCCGGGCGCCGAGGCCGGCAGCCTGGCGATCATGGCCGGCGGCGCGGCGGACGACATCGAGCGGCTGCGACCGGTCCTGGCCCACCTCGGCCAGCGCCTGACGCGCATGGGCGAGGTCGGCGCCGGCCAGGTGACCAAGGTGTGCAACCAGATGATCGTCGCCTGCAATGCCCTGGTGATCGCCGAGGTGGTGGCGCTGGCCGAGCAGGCCGGGGTGGACGCCAGCCTGCTGGCGCCGGCGCTGGCCGGCGGCTTCGCCGACTCGAAGCCCTTGCAGATCCTCGCCCCGCAGATGGCCGAGAGCCGCTTCGAGCCGGTCAAATGGCACGTGCGCACCCTGCTCAAGGACCTCGACACCGCGGTGAAGCTGTCCCGCGAGCAGGGCTCGTCCACGCCGATGAGCGGCCTGGCGGCGCAGCTGATGCGCCTGCACGGCAGCCAGGGCAATCTGGAGCGCGATCCGGCGACCCTGGTCGAGCTGTATCGCCGGGAGGACGAGGCATGAAGCTCGCCGCCAACCTGACCATGCTGTTCACCGAGCTGCCGCTGGCGGAGCGCATCCGGGCGGCGGCCGAAGCCGGCTTCGCCGGGGTGGAGGTCCAGTTTCCCTACGAGGTCCCCGCCCACGAGCTCAAGGCCGCGCTGCAGGCGGCGGGTCTGCCGCTGGTGCTGATCAACCTGCCCGCCGGCGACCTGATGACCGGCGGTCCGGGGCTGGCGGCGGTGCCCGAGCGCCAGGCCGAGTTCGATGCGGCGCTGGCCCAGGCGCTGGTCTATGCCGCCGGCGTGCGTCCGCGGTTCGTCAACGTGCTGCCTGGCCGGCTGGCCGAGGGCGTGAGCCGCGAGGCGGCGCTGGAAAGCCTGGTCGGCAACCTGCGCCGCTGCGCGGAAGCCTTTGCGCCGCTGGGCATCCGGGTGCTGGCCGAGGCGATCAACCCCCTCGACATGCCGGGCTTCCTGATCAATACGGCGGATGATCTGAACCGGCTGGTGGAGGCGGTGGACCACCCCAACTTCGCTGCCCAGCTCGACCTCTACCACATGGCCCGCCAGGACCTGGACCTGCCGGCGAGCGTCGCCGCGCTGGGCGGACACATCGGCCACGTGCAGTTCGCCGACTGCCCGGGACGCGGGGCGCCGGGCTCCGGCTCGGTGGATTTCGCGGCGGCGCTGGCGGCGCTGCGCGAGGCGGGTTACGACGGCTGGCTGGCGGCCGAGTACCGGCCGGGGGAGGCGGGCACCGCCGCCAGCCTGGAGTGGCTGGGGCAGTGGCGGGAGGAACCGCGAGCCGAGCAAGCGGTGTAGGGGCGAATTCATTCGCCCAGAGGCCCCTGCAGAGGCGAATGAATTCGCCCCTACGCAGAGCCGTGCAAGACGCGGGTGGGCAATCGCGCAGCGTTGCCCACCTCGTTCTGCGTAGCCTTTAGCCGGCGACCAGCACGCGGATCGCCTCCAGGCGCAGGGCGGCCTTGTCGAACAGGGCGATGCCCTGCTCGCGCTGCCGGCGCAGGCTGTCCAGCTCGCTGTCGCGCACGCTGGGGTTGACCGCGCGCAGCGCCTCCATGCGGGCGACCTCTTCCTCCAGCTCGGCGGCGAAGCGGCGGGCGGCCTCGCTGACCCGCTCGGCGTGCTGCGGGGCGACCTTGGCCTCGCCCTTGGCGATCAGCTTGGCCAGCACGTCGCGCTGGGCTTGGACGAACTTGTTGGAGCTGATCCGCGGCACGCTTTCCAGCTGGTCGTGCAGGGTCTCGAAGTTGACCCGCGCGGCCAGGTCGTTGCCGTTGGCGTCGAGCAGGCAGCGCAGCGCCGCCGGCGGCAGGTAGCGGCCGAGCTGCAGGGCGCGCGGCGCCACCACCTCGCTGACGTAGAGCAGTTCGAGCAGCAGGGTGCCGGGCTTGAGCGCCTTGTTCTTGATGATCGCCACCGAGGTGTTGCCCATGGTGCCGGACAGCACCAGGTCCATGCCGCCCTGCACCATCGGGTGCTCCCAGGTGAGGAACTGCATGTCCTCGCGGGCCAGCGCCTGGTTGCGGTCGTAGGTGACCGTCACGCCCTCGTCGTCGCCGAGCGGGAAGCCGGCGTCGAGCATCTTCTCGCTCGGCTTGAGGATCAGCGCGTTCTCCGAGTGGTCCTCGCTGTCGATGCCGAAGGCGTTGAACAGCTCCTCCATGTAGATCGGCAGGGCGAAGTCCTCGTCCTGTTCGAGGATCTCGGCGGCCAAGGCCTCGCCCTCGCCGGCGCCGCCGGAGTTGAGCTCCAGCAGGCGGTCGCGGCCCTTGTGCAGCTCGGTCTCCAGGCTCTCGCGGGCGGCGCGGCCTTCGGCCAGCAACTGCTCCCACTCGCTGTCGTCGCCGCCTTCCAGCAGCGGCAGCAGGCGCGCGCCGAACTGCTGCTGCAGGGCGTTGCCGGTCGGGCAGGTGTTGAGGAAGGCGTTGAGGCCCTGGTGGTACCAGTGGAACAGGCGCTCCTGGGCGCTGTTCTCCAGGTAGGGCACGTGCAGCTGGATGGTGTGCTGCTGGCCGATGCGGTCGAGGCGGCCGATGCGCTGCTCGAGCAGGTCGGGGTGGGCCGGCAGGTCGAACAGCGCCAGGTGGTGGGCGAACTGGAAGTTGCGGCCCTCGCTGCCGATCTCCGAGCAGATCAGCACCTGGGCGCCGAACTCCTCGTCGGCGAAGAAGGCGGCGGCGCGGTCGCGCTCGAGGATGCTCATGCCCTCGTGGAATACCGTGGCCGGGATGCCGGAGCGCACGCGCAGCGCTTCCTCGAGATCGAGGGCGGTCTCGGCGTGGGCGCAGATCACCAGCACCTTGGTCTTCTTCAGCATCTTCAGGGTGTCGATCAGCCACTCGACGCGCGGATCGAAGCGCCACCAGTGCTGGCTGTCGTCGCCGCCGTCGTCCAGCTGAGCCTGGTAGCCGACTTCCGGATAGAGGTCGGCGTGCTCGCCGACCGGCAGCTCCAGGTACTCGGCCGGGCTCGGCAGCGGGTAGGGGTGCAGCTGGCGCTCGGGGAAGCCCTGCACCGCGGCGCGGGTGTTGCGGAACAGCACGCGGCCGGTGCCGTGGCGGTCGAGCAGCTCGCGGATCAGCCGCGCGCGCGCCTCCTCGTCGCCGCCCTCGACGCTGGCCAGCAGGGCGTCGCCCTCGCTGCCGAGGAAGCCGTGGATGGCGGTGCGGGCCTCGTGGGACAGCTTGCCGTGGTCGAGCAGCTCCTGCACCGCGGCAGCCACCGGCTGGTACTGGGCGCTCTCGGCGCGGAACGCGTCGAGGTCGTGGAAGCGGTCCGGGTCGAGCAGGCGCAGGCGGGCGAAGTGGCTTTCCAGGCCGAGCTGCTCGGGGGTGGCAGTGAGCAGCAGCACGCCGGGGATCTGGCTGGCCAGATCCTCGACCAGGCGGTATTCGGCGCTGGCGCCCTCCGGGTGCCAGACCAGGTGGTGCGCCTCGTCGACCACCAGCAGGTCCCAGCCGGCTTCGCGCACCGCCTGCTGGGCGCGACCATCGTCACGCAGCCAGTCGAGGGCGACCAGCGCCAGCTGGCAGTCCTCGAAGGGATTGTCGGCGTCGCTGGCGAGGAAGCGCTCGGCGTCGAACAGGGCGACTTCCAGATTGAAGCGCCGGCGCATCTCCACCAGCCACTGGTGCTGCAGGTTCTCCGGCACCAGGATCAGCGCGCGGCGGGCGCGGCCGGAGAGCAGCTGGCGATGCAGGATCAGGCCGGCCTCGATGGTCTTGCCCAGGCCCACCTCGTCGGCCAGCAGCACGCGCGGGCTGGCGCGGTCGGCCACCTCGCGGGCGATGTGCAACTGGTGGGCGATCGGCTGGGCGCGCGCGCCGGACAGGCCCCACAGCGCCGACTGCTGCAGGCGGCTGGCGTGCTGCAGGCTCTGGTAGCGCAGGGCGAACCAGGGCAGCGGGTCGATCTGCCCGGCGAACAGGCGGTCGCTGGCCAGGCGGAACTGGATGAAGTTGGACAGCTGGGTTTCCGGCAGCGAGTGGCTTTCGTTGTCGGCGTTGATGCCGTGGTAGACCAGCAGGCCGTCGACGTCCTCGACCTCCTGCACGGTCAGCTTCCAGCCCTCGAAGTGGGTGATCTCGTCGCCCGGCGAGAAGCGCACGCGGGTCAGCGGCGCGTTGCGCAGCGCGTACTGCCGGGTATCGCCGGTCGCCGGATAGAGGACGGTGAGCAGGCGGCCGTCCTGCGCGAGGATGGTTCCCAGCCCCAGTTCCGCCTCGCTGTCACTGATCCAGCGTTGCCCCGGTTGATACTGCGCCATGCATGTCTCCAGACACGAAAGAGGAAAGGCGGCATTTTAGCGGAAGGGCGCAGGGCAGGCCAAAGCGATCGCGAGCTGGCGGCAGGCGGACAACTGCCGCATCATGCAGGCATCCCCATCCACTGCGCCGGAAGACGCCATGAGTGACGAGACCCTGATCGACTTCGCCGCCGAGCGCGAGCGGCGCATCCACGACCTGCACGAGAAGCGCCTGCAGGACGTGCGCCAGCTGTTCGAGCAGGCCCTGCCGCTGACCGCGAAGAAGAAGGCCAAGAGCCGCGGCAAGCCGAAGAAGCGCTGAAGCCGCATCCTCGCGCGCCAGGGCGCGCCGTTTTACCCAGGTCGGGCGCCACAGATGGCGCCCGCGGTGTTTCTGGCGTGCCGTTTTTCGCGCAGGGCGTCCTGCCCGGGTGCCGCTCCGTTGATCTGCGTCAGGATTAGCCCGCCTTCACCGGCAGGGTCGTTGGCGCCAGTTGATCCGGGTCAATTTCCCCAGGCCTGGTATGGGTAATCTGGCTTCAACAGCAGGACATGAGCGGAGAACGAGCCATGTTTATGGACGAGGTAGTAATCGCCGGCATCGTGATCGTCGTACTGACGGCCGGCTTCCTGGGTGGATTTGGATATTTCGTCTGGAAGGACGCACAGAAAGGCAGCAAGAAATAGAACGACACCTTCCCGACTCACGAGCACGCAAGGCATTTGGGGCGACTTCGGTCGCCCGTTTTTTTGCCTGCAGAAAAGCACAGCGCCCGCACGAATGCGGGCGCTGGCGTTTCCGGGGGGGGGGTCAGCCGACGGTGATCGGCGGCAGCTCGGTCAGGGCGATGCGCAGCTTGTCCTGCGGCGCCATCACCTCCGCCTCGCCTTCCACCACCGCCTTGCCCTGCTGGTTGAGCACGCGGGTGGCGATGCGCACGCGATTCTTCGGCAGCTTCTCCAGCACCTCCAGCTCCACGCTGAGCTCGTCACCCAGCTTCACCGGACGGGTGAAGCGCAGGTTCTGGCCGAGGTAGATGGTCCCCGGGCCGGGCAGGGTGGTGGCGATGGCGGCGCTGATCAGCGCGCCGGTGAGCATCCCGTGGGCGATGCGCTCCTTGAACTGGGTGGTGGCGGCGTACTCGGCGTCCAGGTGCACCGGGTTGCGGTCGCCGGAAACCTCGGCGAACAGCTGCACGTCGCGCTCCTCGACGCGGTGCGGATAGCTGGCCTTCTGGCCGACCTGCAGTTCGTCGTAGGGGGTGTTCTCTACCAGGCTCATGCGTTCTCCTTGAGCGAGAGGGGCTAGGGGGCTGGCGCACGCCGGCCCAGAGCCTTCAGGTTACCGCGTCGCCGCGATGCTGTTCAGCCCCGTGGCCCAATGCTGCTGTTATCCTCGGGGTGTCCGCTTGCAGCGCATGCTGCTGCGGGCCATACATAACAAGAGCGCCAGGGCAGGCAGCCGCGTCAGCGGGGCTGGCGACCGGTGCAGCCACACGCGGGGGAGAGGCGCGATGAGCGAGAACTTCTGGACGGACAAGTACCCGGCAGGCATTGCCAGCGAGATCGATCCCGACCGCTACCCGAACATCCAGGCGGTGCTGCGCGAATCCTGCCAGCGCTTCGCCGACAAGCCGGCGTTCAGCAACCTCGGCCGCAGCCTCAGCTATGGCGAGCTGTACCAGCTGTCCGGCGCCTTCGCCGCCTGGCTGCAGGAGCACACCGACCTGGTGCCCGGCGACCGCATCGCCATCCAGCTGCCCAACCTGCTGCAGTTCCCGGTCGCGGTGTTCGGCGCCCTGCGCGCCGGGCTGGTGGTGGTCAACACCAATCCGCTGTACACCGCGCGGGAGATGCAGCACCAGTTCAACGACTCCGGCGCCAAGGCGCTGGTGTGCCTGGCCAACCTCGCCCATCTGGCCGAGCAGGTGCTGCCGCACACCGCGATCCGCCACGTGGTGGTCACCGAGGTCGGCGACCTGCTGCCGGCGCCCAGGCGCTGGCTGGTCAACGCCGCGGTGCGTTACGTGAAGAAGATGGTGCCGCACTACCACCTGCCGCAGGCGGTGAAGTTCACCGAGGTGCTGGCACGCGGGCGCGGCCGGCCGCTGCGCGAGGCGCAGCCCAAGGCCGACGAGGTGGCGGTGCTGCAGTACACCGGCGGCACCACCGGAGTGGCCAAGGGCGCCATGCTCAGCCACCGCAACCTGATCGCCAACATGCTGCAGTGCCAGGCGCTGATGGCCGCCAACCTCGGCGAGGGCTGCGAGACCCTGGTCACCCCGCTGCCGCTGTACCACATCTACGCTTTCACCTTTCACTGCATGGCGATGATGCTGCTCGGCAACCATAACCTGCTGATCACCAATCCGCGCGACCTGCCGGCGATGGTCAAGGAGCTGGGCAAGTGGAAGTTCAGCGGCTTCGTCGGCCTCAACACCCTGTTCGTCGCCCTGTGCAACAGCGAGGGCTTCCGCCGCCTCGACTTCTCCGCGCTGAAGCTGACCATCTCCGGCGGCATGGCCCTGCAGCAGGCGGTGGCCGAGCGCTGGAAGGAGGTCACCGGCTGCGCCATCTGCGAGGGCTACGGCCTGACCGAGACCAGCCCGGTGGTATCGGTCAATCCGCGCCAGCACAACCAGCCCGGCACCATCGGCATTCCCATGCCCTCGACCCTGTGCAAGGTGATCGACGAGGCCGGCAACGACCTCGGTCTCGGCGTGCCCGGCGAGCTGTGCGTCAAGGGCCCGCAGGTGATGAAGGGCTACTGGCAGCGCCCGGAGGCCACCGCCGAGGTGCTCGGCGCCGACGGCTGGCTGAAGACCGGCGACATCGCGGTGATCCAGGCGGACGGCTACATGCGCATCGTCGACCGCAAGAAGGACATGATCCTGGTGTCCGGCTTCAACGTGTACCCCAACGAGCTGGAGGAGGTGCTGGCCAGCCTGCCGGGGGTGCAGATGGGCGCGGCCATCGGCGTGCCGGACGAACGCAGCGGCGAGGCGATCAAGCTGTTCGTGGTGCGCAAGCCCGGCGCCGAGCTGAGCGAGGAGCAGGTGCTGGCGCACATGCGCGCCAACCTGACCCGCTACAAGGTGCCGCACCACGTGGAGTTCCGCGACTCGCTGCCGACCAGCAACGTCGGCAAGATCCTGCGCCGCGAGCTGCGCGAGGAGGAGCTGAAGAAGCGCGCGGTGGCCTGAGTCAGGCGCCGGCCGTAGCGGCCGCGAGCAGCGTGTCCAGCTCTGCGAGCAGCTCGCGGGTGGCTGGGGTCGGATGGCTCGACCAGATGGCGTACACCCGGCGCTTGGGCGCGTCGGCGACCGGGATGCGCGGCAGGCCGACGAAGGTGGCTGCGCTGCTGGCCGGTGCCAGACCGACTGCCAGGCCGCCGCGGGCCAGGCGCTCCAGCAGGAGCAGGTGGCTGATCTCGAAACTCACCCGATGTGCCAGGCCGAGGGCGGCGAAGGCCTCGTCAGTCTGCTGGCGCGCGCTGCTGCCGGCGGGGAAGTCCACCAGCGGCAGGTCCTGCAATTCCTCCAGACGCAGACGCGCGCGGTCGGCCAGCGGGTGTCCGGGGGGCAACACCGCGACCAGCTCCTCCTCGACCAGCAGGCGCTTCTCCACGCCCGGTAGCGGCTTGCTGGTCGCCACGCCGACGAACGCCAGATCGATGCTGCCCTTGCGCACCTCCTCCAGCAGCAGGTCGCTGTGCTCCTGGCGCAGGCCGATGTCGATGTGCGGGAAACGGCGGTGGAAGGCAGCCAGCAGCTCGACGATGTCGAACAGGTCGAGCGAGGAGATCGCTCCGACGGTCAGGCAGCCGCGCACCTCGCCGGCCACCGCGGCCACCTGGGCGGGAATCCGCCGGGTCGTCTCCACCACCTGGCGCGCCTCGCGGAGCAGCGCCTCGCCGGCCGGGGTCGTCACCACCCGGCGCGGCCGTCGCTCGAACAGGGGCGCGCCCAGTTCCTCCTCCAGGCGGGCGATCTGGTGGCTGAGCGCGGACTGCACCACGTTGCAGCGCTGCGCCGCGCGGGTGAAGTGGCCTTCCTCGGCGAGGGCGATGGCGAATTCGAGCTGCTTGAGGTTCATGGCTTTCAATCCTTTTTGTAGATTGCAGCAATCTTAACAATTCATTTCTGTCATCACCTGGTCGGCCGGATACTGCGTGCCCCATCCTGGCGAGGACGAGACCATGCACGAACACCCAACCCCTCCCTTGAGCCGCTGGCTAGTGCTGCTGATGGCTTTCGCCACCGGCGTGGCGGTGGCCAGCAACTACTACAACCAGCCGCTGCTGCAGACCCTGGCCGACGAATTCGGCCTGTCCTATGCCCGCGCCGGCACCCTGGTCACCACCGCCCAGGTCAGCTACGCGCTGGGCCTGATCCTGCTGGTGCCGCTCGGCGATCTGCTGGAGCGCCGCGGGCTGATCGTCGGCATGACCCTGCTGGTCGCCGCCGGCCTGCTGCTCAGCTCCTGTGCGCCGAGTTTCGCCGTGCTGCTGCTGGGCACCGCTCTGGCCGGGGCCTTTTCGTCCGTCGCCCAGGTACTGGTGCCCTTCGCCGCAACCCTGGCCGCGCCCGCCGAGCGCGGCCGGGTGATCGGCACCCTGATGAGCGGCCTGCTGCTCGGCATCCTGCTGGCGCGCACCGTGGCCGGCAGCCTGTCCGAGCTGGGCAGTTGGCGCGGCGTGTACTTCCTCGCCGCGGCGGCCATGACGGCCACCGCGCTGGCGCTGTGGTTCGCCCTGCCGCGCTACCGCCACCCGGAGCGCCTCGGTTATCCCCGGCTGCTCGCCTCGGTCTTCGTCCTGTTCCGCGAGGAGCCGGAGTTGCGCCTGTATACCCTGCTCGGCAGTCTGACGTTCGCCCTGTTCGCCATGCTCTGGACGCCGCTGGCTTTCCTGCTCTCGGCCGAGCCCTACGGCTACTCCGACGGGCTGATCGGCCTGTTCGGCATCGTCGGCGCGGTCGGCGCGCTGGCCGCCAGCCTAGCCGGGCGGATGGCCGACAGCGGGCGCGCCGCGCAGGCCATCACCCTGGGGCTGGCGCTGCTCGCGCTGTCCTGGCTGCCGCTGAGCTTCGCCGGCGGCTCCCTGGCGGCGCTGCTGGTCGGTGTGGTGCTGCTCGACCTGGCGGTGCAGCTGACCCACGTCAGCAACATGAACCAGGTCTACCGGCTGCGGCCCGAGGCGCGCAGCCGGATCAACGCCGGCTACATGGCCGGCTACTTCGTCGGCGGCGCGCTGGGTTCGCTGAGTTCGGCGGCGCTGTACGAGGCGTTCGGCTGGCGTGGCGTGTGCGCAGCCGGCGCGGCGCTGGGCGTTGTGGCGCTGGGCATTTGGCTGGCGCTCGGCCGGCATGCCGCTGCGCCGGCGGCGGTGGCCGGGGACTGACCCGCTGGCGGGCAAATCTGCGACAATCGGCGCCCCGAATTGCCTGCCGATGCCCGCCCGATGAGTGCCGTACCCGCCTTCGACCAGCTGCTGAACAACCTCGACCAGGCGCTCAACGCCGACCGCCACCGCCTGCGCCGCCAGCTCCTCGAGCTGCGCAAGCAGGCTGGCACGCCGGCGTGGGACGAGGGCCGGCTGGCGCAGTGGCTGGAGCGCTTCCAGGCATCCATAGCCAAGGTCGCGGCGCGCCGCGCCAGCGTGCCGCGCATCCGCTACGACGACGCCCTGCCGATCGCCGCGCGCCGCGAGGAGATCCGCGCGGCCATCGAGCGGCACCAGGTGGTGGTGATCGCCGGCGAGACCGGCTCGGGCAAGACCACCCAGCTGCCGAAGATCTGCCTGGAAGCCGGGCGCGGCGTGGCCGGGCTGATCGGCCACACCCAGCCGCGCCGCCTGGCCGCGCGCAGCGTCGCCACCCGCGTCGCCGAGGAGCTGGGCACGCCGCTCGGCGAGCTGGTCGGCTACCAGGTGCGCTTCGAGGACCACAGCGGCGAGCAGTCGCTGGTCAAGCTGATGACCGACGGCATCCTGCTCGCCGAGACCCAGCACGACCGCTTCCTCGAGAAGTACGACACGCTGATCGTCGACGAGGCTCACGAGCGCAGCCTGAACATCGACTTCCTGCTCGGCTACCTGAAGAACCTGCTGCCGCGCCGTCCCGACCTCAAGGTGATCATCACCTCGGCGACCATCGACCTGGAGCGCTTTTCGAAGCACTTCAATGACGCGCCGATCATCGAGGTATCCGGACGCACCTACCCGGTGGAGACCTGGTACCGCCCGCTGGCCGCCGAGCTGGACGAGAACGGCGAGCCGCTGTTCGACGACCTGTCGGTGGATCAGGGCATCCTGCGCGCCCTCGAGGAGATCGAGGCGCACGAGCGCGCGATCGGCAAGCGCCCTGGCGACGTGCTGGTGTTCCTGCCCGGCGAGCGCGAGATCCGCGAGGCCGCCGAGGTGCTGCGCAAGGCCAACCTGCGTCACACCGAGGTGCTGCCGCTGTACGCGCGTCTGACCCCGGCCGAGCAGCAGAAGATCTTCAAGCCGGCCGGCGGGCGCAAGATCGTGCTGGCCACCAACGTCGCCGAGACCTCGCTGACCGTGCCGGGCATCCGCTACGTGATCGACTCGGGCACCGCGCGGATCAGCCGCTACAGCTACCGCGCCAAGGTGCAGCGCCTGCCGGTGGAGGCGGTCTCGCAGGCCAGCGCCAACCAGCGCAAGGGCCGCTGCGGCCGGGTCGAGCCGGGCATCTGCATCCGCCTGTACAGCGAGGAGGACTTCCTCGGCCGCCCGGAATTCACCGATCCGGAGATCCTGCGCACCAACCTGGCCGCGGTGATCCTGCAGATGCTCCACCTGCGCCTCGGCGACATCCAGGACTTCCCGTTCATCGAGCCGCCGGAAGGCAAGGCGATCAGCGACGGCTTCAACCTGCTGCAGGAACTGTCCGCGGTCGGCCGCGACAACCAGCTGACCCCGCTGGGCCGCCAGCTGGCGCGCCTGCCGATCGACCCGCGCCTCGGGCGCATGCTGCTGGAAGGCGCCCAGCAGGGCAGCCTCGCCGAGGTGCTGGTCATCGCCAGCGCCCTGTCGGTGCAGGACCCGCGCGAGCGGCCGATGGAGCGCCAGCAGGCCGCCGACCAGGCCCATGCGCAGTGGAAGAACCCGGACTCCGACTTCGCCGCGCTGATCAACCTGTGGCACGGCTTCGAGGCGCAGCGCCAGGCGCTGGGCGCCAACGCGCTGCGCAACTGGTGCCGGCGCAACTTCCTCAACTACCTGCGCCTGCGCGAATGGCGCGACGCCCACCGCCAGCTGCTGCTCACCTGCCGCGACCTCAAGCTGCCGCTCAACCAGCTGGAGGCGCCGGAGCCGGTCGCCGCGCCCGTGGTGACGGGCGAACTGGACCAGCGTGCCCGCCAGGCCGTCGCCGCCCAGGACGAGCGCCAGCAGGCCGCGCAGACCCTGAAGAACTACGCCGCCGTGCACAAGGCGCTGCTCGCCGGCCTGCTCAGCCAGATCGGCCAGAAGAGCGAGGAAGGCGACTACAACGGCGCCCGCCAGCGGCGCTTCTGGCTGCACCCCGGAAGCAGCATCGGCCGCAAGCGCCCGCAGTGGGTGATGGCCGCCGAGCTGGTGGAAACCACCAAGCTGTTCGCCCGCATGGTGGCGAAGATCGATCCGGAGTGGATCGAGCCGCTGGCGCCGCACCTGCTCAAGCGCAACCACCTCGAGCCGCACTGGGAGAAGAAGCGCGGCCAGGTGGTGGCCTTCGAGCAGGTCACCCTCTACGGGCTGATCATCGTCGGCCGCCGGCCGGTGCACTACGGCCCGGTCGATCCGGTCGCCGCGCGCGAGCTGTTCATCCGCGAGGGCCTGGTGCGCGGAGAGATCAACAGCCGCGCCCGCTGCCTGACTGCCAACCGCCAGCTGCTGGAGCGGCTCGACGAGCTGGAAGCCAAGGCGCGCCGCCGCGACATCCTCGCCGACGAGGAAACCCTGTTCGCCTTCTACGACGCGCGGCTGCCGCAGGACATCTACCAGACCGCCAGCTTCGAGAGCTGGTACAAGCGCGAGAGCGCCAGGGATGCGCAGCTGCTGATCATGCGCGAGGAGGACGTGCTGGCCCGCGAGGCCCGCGAGGTTACCGCCCAGCAGTACCCGGACAGCCTGAGCATCGGCCGCCTGCAGCTGCCGCTGTCCTACCATTTCGAGCCCAACCACCCGCGCGACGGCGTCACCGTGCGCGTGCCGGCGCCGCTGCTGCCGCAGCTGCCGGCCGAGCGCCTCGACTGGCTGGTGCCGGGCCTCTTGGAGGCCAAGTGCGTGGCGCTGGTGCGCGGCCTGCCCAAGGCGCTGCGCAAGAACTTCGTGCCGGTGCCGGACTTCGTCGGCGCCGCGCTGACCAAGCTGGCCTTCGGCGAGGGTTCATTGCCCGAGGCGCTGGGCCGCGAACTGCAGCGCATGACCGGCGCCCGCGTGCCCGAGGAGGCCTGGGCCGACTCCGCCGCCCAGCTGGACAGCCACCTGAAGATGAACATCGAGGTGGTCGATGCGCGCGGCAAGTTCCTCGGCGAGGGCCGCGACCTGGCCGAACTGACCGCGCGCTTCGCCGAGGCCAGCCAGGCCGCGCTGGCCCTCCCCGAGAGCAAGGCCGAGGCCAAACCGGTGGAGGCCAAGGCTTTCAGCGTGGCGCAGAGCACCCAGCAGAAGATCGCCGGGCTGTCGCTGACCGTCTACCCGGCGCTGGTCGAGGACAATGGCGCGGTCAAGGAAGGACGCTTCCCGACCCAGGCCGAGGCCGAGTTCCAGCACCGCCGCGCCCTGCAGCGGCTGCTGCTGCAACAGCTGGCCGAGCCGGCCAAGTACCTGCGCACCAAGCTGCCGGGGATCACCGAGATGGGCCTGTTGTACCGCGAACTGGGGCGCGTCGAGGCGCTGGTCGAGGACATCCTGCTGGCGAGCCTGGACAGCTGCATCCTCGACGGCGAAAGCCCGCTGCCGCGCGACGGCGCCGCGCTGGCCGCGCTGGCCGAGCGCAAGCGCGGCAGCTGGAGCGAGCACGCCGAGCGCCTGGCGAAGCTGGTGCTGGAGATACTCAAGCTCTGGCACGGCCTGCAGAAGCGCTTCAAGGGGCGCATCGACCTGGCCATGGCGGTGGCGCTCAACGACATCAAGGCCCAGCTGGCCCACCTGGTCTACCTCGGCTTCGTGCGCCAGACCCCGGCCGAGTGGCTCAGGGAATATCCGCGCTACCTCAAGGCCATCGAGCAGCGCCTGGACAAGGTCGGCAGCCAGCTGCAGCGCGACCGGGTGTGGAGCGGCGAGCTGGCCGGCTACTGGGAGCAGTACCAGGCGCGTGCCGCCAAGCACGCCCAGGAAGGCAAGCGTGATCCCGAACTGACCCTGTATCGCTGGATGCTCGAGGAATACCGGGTGTCGCTGTTCGCCCAGCAGCTGGGCACCCGCATGGCGGTGTCGGACAAGCGCCTGAACAAGCAGTGGGCGGCTGTGGAGGCCTGAGGCGGGCCGCTGGCGCGGCGCGGTATCCAGGGTCGGAGGAGCGGAATTGACCACCCTTGCGGCACGAACTAGCGTTTTTCTGGCGTGCATCCGCGCGCCGCGTCCAGCGTGGGCAGGCGTCATCTCCTGACTTGCAGTGGCTGGACCACGCCGAGTTTTCCCCTGCGGAGGTGAATCATGAAACTTGTCCAGTCCGTCTCGCGCGCCGAGCCGGTCGCTGTGCCCCAGGTGGCCGTGAGCAAGGCCTGGCAGATGCTGCTCGCCGCGATCATCGGCATCTGGCTGGTCGTGGCGGCCAGCCCGGTCTGTGCCGCCGATGCGGCGCAGCTCGACCAGGCGGCACAGGCCGCCCTGCAGGACCTGTATGCGAAGGTGCCGGCGGCCAAGGTGCTGGGCGAGAAGGCCCGGGCGATCCTGGTGTTCCCCAGCATCACCAAGGCCGGCCTGGTGGTCGGCGGCCAGTACGGCGAGGGTGCGCTGATCCGCGACGGCAAGACCGTCGCCTACTACAGCACCGCCGGGGCTTCCTACGGCCTGCAGGCCGGGGTGCAGAAGTACGGCTACGCGATGATGTTCATGACCGACGCGGCCTTCCAGGCGCTCGACAAGGTGGACGGCTTCGAAGTCGGCGTCGGTCCGACCGTGGTGGTGGTCGACGAGGGCGTGGCCAGGAACGCCACCACCGCGACCATGAAGGACGACATCTATGCCTTCGTCTTC
Source organism: Pseudomonas sp. A-1 (assembly GCF_004801855.1). Classification (GTDB taxonomy): domain Bacteria; phylum Pseudomonadota; class Gammaproteobacteria; order Pseudomonadales; family Pseudomonadaceae; genus Geopseudomonas. The sequence goes on from NZ_SSTC01000064.1 coordinate 16,144, forward strand.
GACCAGAAGGGGCTGATGGCCGGGATCGGCATCCAGGGCACCAAGATCACCAAGCTGCAGAAGTAGCTCGCCAGCGCCGCCTCACCCGGCAGGCCGCGCCCGCCGGGTGGGCAGGGCGTCAGGGGCGGGCGACCTCGACCATCTCCGGGGTCACCTCGATCACCCGGATCTGCTCCGGCTCCTGCGCCAGCAGGGCCTGCCTGGCCACCTTGTAGCAGTCCTCGACGTGGGCATTGCCGAGCAGCTTCATCGCGCCGAAGCTGATCGAGGCGGCCAGCGCCTGGCCGAGGATGGGCACGAACTTGGCCGCGGTCTTGGTGGCGACGCGGATGCCGAGGCGCTGCAGCATCTGCATGACCAGTTGCTGGGTCACCCACTTGCCGATCAGGTTGTTGCCCAGGCTGGTGGCGCCGACCAGCACGATGCGCTGGAGCTTCGGGTCGAGTCCGCGGACCTGTTCGGCGCCGAGGCCGAACTTCTGGTTGATCGCCGGGATCAGCTCGATCAGCAGGGCGATGTCGGTGCCCAGGTCGAGGCCGGGGATCGGCAGCACCGCGGCGCCGGCGGAGAGGCCTGCGCGCTTGGTCACCATGGCCTTGCACTCGTCGCGCAGGGCGTCCAGTTCTTCGAGGGTGCGGGGCAGCATGGGGTCTCCGGAGCTGGCTGCTGTGTATCCAGTATGCGCCAAATCGGCGCGCGGGTGAGCCCCGGGCTCAGCCGTCCATTTCCTCCCGCGCGATGGCCTCGAAGCTCGTCGGCGCCGAGCCATCGGCGTTCAGCTGGCGGATCTCGCAGGGCCGGCCCTGTTCGTCCAGGCGCACCTGGCCCAGGCCGGCGCCGTTCCACAGGCGCTCGCCGCGCTGGCTGCGGCTGGGGATGCGCGGGGTGATCTGCATGCGGCGGCGCTTGGTGAACCAGTTGAGCGGCGAATGCGGGGCGTACAGCCAGCGGTTGAGGCGGTCGAACCAGTCGAGCAGGCGGCGCGGGAATTCGTTCTTGATGCCGCTGCTGGTGATCTGCCAGATGCGCGGACCGCTGTCGCGGTGGCGGATGTGCACCTCGTAGGCGAAGGAGTAGTGCACGTCGCCGGAGAGGATCACGTAGTTCGCCGGCGTGCGCGAGTGGCGGAAGATGTTGAGCATCACCTTGGCCGCGCCGCGGTGGGCCATCCAGTTTTCCGCGTCGACCAGCAGCGGGTAGCCGGCCCAGGTGAACAGGCGCTGGACGATCTCGATCAGCTTGACGCCGAACATCGGCGCGGGCGAGACGATGACCACCGCCGGCTCGTCGAGCAGGGCGTGCTGCAGCTCGCAGAGGGCTTCCCAGTCCATCAGGCCGGAGGGGCGGCTCAGGTAGCTTTCGCTGCGCCAGCGGCGGGTGCGGGTGTCGAGCACCAGCAAGAGTGGCTGGCCGGGCAGGCTGTAGTGCCAGTGGTCGAAGGTCAGCAGGCGGTCGATGACGGCGTCCTGCGCTTCGGCGCTCAGCCGCTGCTGCCGGTCCGCGGTGGCGAGCAACTCGCGGATCGCCGGCAGCTCGCCAGCGAAGGCCTCCGGGCAGTTGCCCCAGCCCTGGCACAGCAGGTAGCCGAGCAGGGCGTTGCCGACGATGCGTCGCGAGAACGGGTGGCCGTAGGCACTCTGCTCCCAGCGCGCGGAGAGGTTCCAGTCGTCGGTGATGTCGTGGTCGTCGAAGATCATCAGGCACGGCAGCTGGGCCAGGGCCCGCGCGGCCTGCGGCAGGTCGGCGACGAAGGCGCGGATCAGGGGCTCCTCCGCACGGTAGCGAGTCGCCAGGTGCTCGGGCAGCTCCGGCATGCGCGGAGCGATCAACTGCCAGGGAGTGGGCGACCAGACCAGCAGGTACATGGCCAGCACCTCGGCGAAGGTGACCAGGTGGTTGTGCGCGTTGGCGCTGGTGAACACCGGCTTCTTCACGCCGCCGAAGAAGCGCTCGCGCAGTTCCTCGTTGGCGGTGTAGGCGGGCAGCAGGTCTTCGCGCCGGTAGTAGCCGGCCGGGTGCGCGTAGAGGGCCTCGCTGGTACTGACCGTGGCGCCGTCGAGGTGCTCGCCGTACAGGCCGAGGCGTTCGATCAGGCGGTGGACGGCCACCAGCATCGGGCCGGCGACATCGTCGGCGTAGACCTGGTCGCCGCTGAGCATCAGCAGCGCCGGCCGCTCGGCCGGCTGCGAGCGAGTGGCGGCGAGCAGCGCGTCGGCCTGCAGCAGACCGTCCTTGCTGGGGTGATGCGGCTTGCGGCAGGAGCCGTGCAGCAGGTGATCGAGGCGGCCGCGGCGCACGAAATCCGGCCGCGCTTGTCCCGGGTACAACAGATGAGGGGCCCAGTCGGCGATCGCCCGGGTGCCGCCGTCCTCTTCTTCTATATGCAGGTCGTAATAGATGAAGGTGTCGACCGGCAGCGGTTCATCCAGGCGGACGTCGATCAGGTGCAGCCAGGCATGGCGGCCGACGGCCAGGCGCTGGCAGCGGGAGTCGCCCAGCGGCAGGTCGAGCTCGACCAGGCCGCGCTGCGCGTCGTCCCAGGCGAGCTGCAGGCGGGCTTCCAGCGGCCGCGAGGCGACCAGCCACAGCACCAGGCGGCGGGCTTCGAGGCGGCGCAGCAGCGGGCCGGCAAGGACGGCGGGCAGGTCGTTGCGGTGGGCGTCAGGCAAGGGTAGGGCGTTCATGTTTCACGCGTGCGACGAATGACCTCGTCTTGGTCAGTGCGGCGAGCGTTCGGTTCATTCCCCGTCGCGCTCCGGCGCCAGGGCGATCCAGGCCAGCAGCGGGTAGGCCAGGTAGTGGGCGGCGAACAGCAACTGGCCGGGCAGGCCGGGCTCCTCCTTGAGATACATCAGCGCCAGCAGGCCGGCATACAGCAGGCCGAGACCGAGCGCATAGAGCCCGACCAGCGCGCGCCGCTCGACCGGATAGGGGCGACGCCCGGTGCGCCAGCGGAACACCCCGGCGAGGCCGAAGGCCACCACGCTGGCGGCCAGCAGGGTGGCTAACGGGCCTCCGACCTTGAGCACGCTGCGGACCAGCAGGTTGACCAGAAAGCAGGCCGCGATGGCGCCGAGAGCGTAATGGCCGAGCCGGGGAGATGGGGTGGACATGTTGCGCCTCCAGATTGCGCCAAGGCGCGTCCTTGACGCTCCGCGTGGGGGCCGTCAAGCGCGCCGCCGTACCTGTGCGAATTCGAACGGGAAAAGTTCCGGTGTAATAAAACTTTTACATTAGAGCAACTTGGTTGACACAGTCTGCCACGAATATTCCCCCCCAGAACGAGACGGGCCAGGCCCGCGTGTTTACCAACGTCAAATCGTATAAGGGGAATACTTGATGATCCGCAAGCACTTCGCCGGCATCGCCGCCAGCGCCCTGGCCCTGGCCGTTTCCGCTCAAGCCGTTGCCGGTACCGTGACCACCGACGGCGCCGATATCGTCCTCAAGACCAAGGGTGGTCTGGAAGTCGCTACCGCGGACAAGGAATTCGCCTTCAAGGTCGGCGGTCGTCTGCAGGCAGACTACAGCAGCTTCGATGGCTTCTACACCGTTAATGGCAACACCGCCGATGCTGCCTATTTCCGCCGTGCCTTCCTGGAAATTTCCGGCGTGGCCTACAAGGACTGGGCCTACACCATCAACTACGACTTCTCCCACAACGCCGGCAGCCAGGAAGACGGCTACTTCGACGAGGCTTCCATCGCCTACACCGGCTTCAAGCCGGTAACCATCAAGGTCGGTCGTTTCGACCCGGCCTTCGGTCTGGAGAAGGCCACCAGCTCCAAGTGGGTGACCGCCCAGGAGCGCAACGCCGCCTATGATCTGGTCGACTGGGCCAACGGCCACCAGAACGGTCTGGGCATCGAGGTTTCCGCCACTCCCACCGAGTCGCTGTTCGGCTCCGTCGGTCTGAGCGCCAAGGACCAGAACGACGTCGACGGCGAAAGCGTCAAGCAGGTCAACCTGCGCGGCGTGTTCGCTCCGCTGCACGAGTCCGGCAACGTCCTGCACCTGGGTGCCAACTTCGCCCAGCGCGACCTTTCCGACACCGCGGTCGACACCCGTATCCGCAGCCGCCTGGGCATGCGCGGCGTGAGCACCGGCGGTGGCAACGACGCCGGCCCCAACGGCAACCGCCTGCTGCTCGGTGGCGCCAACAGTGCGGCCGGCACCTACGGCGACGACAGCGCCTGGGGTCTGGAAGCCGCCTTCGCCATGGGCCCGTTCTCGGTGCAGGGCGAATACATCCAGCGTGACCTGGAAGGAGACGCCGCCGGCGTCCAGGACATCGAGGCTACCGGCTACTACGCTCAGCTCGCTTACACCCTCACTGGCGAGGCCCGCGAGTACAAGCTCGGCAAGTTCGACAAGATCAAGCCGGAGAACAAGCAGGTCGGTGCCTGGGAAGTGTTCTACCGCTACGACAACATCAGCGTGGAAGACGACAACGGCGTCTTTGCCGCCATCGACGATGTCGAAGGCAAGGTGCACAACCTGGGTGTGAACTGGTACGCCAACGAAGCGGTCAAGCTGAGCGGTGTATACGTCAAGGCCAAGACCGACAACGCCGCCAACACTGTCGGCGACGACGACGGCGACGGTTTCGTGGTCCGCGCCCAGTACGTGTTCTAAGCAGTCCGTTTCATCCGCAACAGCCCCATTCCAGCCCCGCCCTCCGGCGGGGCTTTTTTTCGTCCGCAGGCCGGGCCAGACTGTGCCGATGACCATCCAGACCCTTGAGCGTATTGGTGAACTGCCCGCCGCGCAGTGGGATGCCCTGTTGGCCGACGGCCAGCCCTTCCTGCGCCACGCCTTCCTCGCCTCCCTGGAGGACAGCGGCAGCGTCGGCGCGCGTACCGGCTGGCAGCCGGCCCATCGTCTGCTGCGCGTTGCCGATGGCCGGCTGCGGGCGGCCATGCCGGCCTACGTGAAGAGTCATTCGCGTGGCGAATACGTGTTTGACTGGGCCTGGGCCGATGCCTGCCAGCGTGCCGGCATCGCCTACTACCCCAAGCTGCTGGCGGCGGTGCCCTTTTCCCCGGTGAGCGGCACGCGCCTGCTGGCGCGCGATGCGCCGGCGGCCGGTGAGCTGCTCGATGCCGTGAGCGCGCAGCTTCCCGGGCTGAGGCTGTCCGGGCTGCATGTGAACTTCACTGACGCCTTTGCCGATGGCGTGCTGGCGGGGCGTGAGGGCTGGCTGGAGCGTCTTGGCTGCCAGTTCCACTGGTTCAACCGTGGTTATCGCGATTTCCAGGACTTCCTCGATGCCCTGAGTTCGCGCAAGCGCAAGCAACTGCGCAGGGAGCGCGAGCAAGTGAAGGCGCAGGGCCTCGACTTCGACTGGCGCGAAGGTGGTCAACTGACCGAGGCGGAATGGGATTTCGTGTATGCCTGCTACGCCAACACCTACGCCGTACGCGGGCAACATCCCTATCTGACCCGCGCCTTCTTCAGCCTGCTGGCCGCGCGAATGCCGGAAGCGATCCGCGTGGTGCTGGCGCGCCAGGGCAGTCGCCCGGTGGCCATGGCCTTCTTCCTGGTGGATGGCGATTGCCTGTACGGTCGCTACTGGGGCTGTCTGGCGGAGTTCGATCGCCTGCACTTCGAGGCCTGCCTCTACCAGGGGCTGGACATGGCCATCGGTGAGAGGCTGTCGCGCTTCGATGCGGGGGCGCAGGGCGAGCACAAGCTGGTCCGCGGCTTCGAGCCGGTGCTGACCCGCTCCTGGCACTACCTGTGCCATCCCGGCTTGCGGGCGGCAGTGGCGGGCTTTCTGCATGAGGAGTGTGCGGCGGTGCGGCGTTATGCCGAGCAGGCATGCGAGGCGCTGCCCTATCGTCAGGAGTAGGTCCTGTGCGGGGCGATGCGCCGGGGGCGAGACCGTGGCCTCGCCCCGGGGGCGGAGCCGGGACTTACAGGCGCTTGGCCGACTCGATCAGTACCGGCTCGACCGGCACGTTCTGGTGCATGCCGCGGTTGCCGGTGCGCACGCGGGCGATCCGGTCGACCACCTCCATGCCGCGCACCACCTTGCCGAACACCGCATAGCCGAAGTCACGGCCGCCGTGATCGAGGAAGGCGTTGTCGGTCAGGTTGATGAAGAACTGGCTGGTGGCGCTGTCGACCATGTTGGTGCGGGCCATGGCCAGGGTGCCGCGCACGTTGTGCAGGCCGTTGTCGGCCTCGTTCTTGACCGGCGCGCGGGTGTCCTTCTGCTGCATGTCGGCGGTGAAGCCGCCGGTCTGGATCATGAAGCCGGGGATGACGCGGTGGAACTGCACGCCGTTGTAGAAGCCGCTGTCGACGTAGCCGAGGAAGTTCTTCACGCTGATCGGCGCCTTTTCCTCGTTCAGTTCGACCTCGATGTCGCCGAGGCTGGTGGTGAGCAGTACGCGCGGTGCCTCGGCGGCCAGCGCGCTGGCGGAGAGGAAAAGGGCGCAGGCGGTCATGGCGAGTTTCTTCAGCATGGAGAGGCTTCCTGTTGTGTGGGGGGCGAAATCGGTTGCTCGGAGATCGGCAGCGGGTCAGCCATTGTTGCTTGCGAGGGCACTCTGGCGCAGCAGTTCGCTGAGGATGCGGGTAGCGGGGCCCATCTGCCTGTCCTTGTTCGGGTAGAGGAAGAAGCGCATCTCGCGTCGGGCCCCGTTTCCCAGTGGCAGCGGTCTGAGCTTGCCTTCTGCCAGTTCGCGCTGGATCAGGTGGCTGGGCAGCCAGGCGAAGCCGAGACCGCTGCTGACGAAGGTGGCAGCGGTGGCCAGGCTGCCGACGGTCCAGCGCTGTTCCGCGCCGAGCCAGCCGACGTCACGCTGCTGGCGACGGCCGGAGTCGCGGGTGACGATTTGCAGCTGGGCTTCCAGATCCTGGAAAGTCAGCTCGCGCTGCAGGCGATGCAGTGCGTGATCGGGGTGGGCGACGGCGACGAACTCGACGTTGGCCAGGTCGGTACCCAGTTGGCCGGGCAGGATCAGGCCGCTGATGGCCAGATCGGCCTCGCCCTCGGTGAGCGCCTCCTCGACGCCGGACAGCACCTCCTCGCGCAGCAGCACGCGGCAACCGCGGCTTTGCGGCATGAAGGCGGAGAGGGCTTCGACCACCTGGCGGGTCGGATAGGCGGCGTCCAGGACCAGGCGTACCTCGGCTTCCCAGCCCTGCTCCATGTGATGAGCCAGCTCCTCGAGCTGGCTGGCCTGCTTGACCAGTTGCCGCGAGCGGCGCAGGAGCAGGGTGCCTGCTTCGGTGAGCACTGCCTTGCGTCCGTCGATGCGCAGCAGCGGTACGCCGAGCTGCTCCTGCATGCGGGCGACCGTGTAGCTGATCGACGACTGCGAGCGGTGCAGTGCTTCGGCCGCCTGAGCGAAGCCGCCGTGGTCGACGACCGCCTGCAGGGTACGCCATTGCTCGAGAGTTACGCGGGGGGCTTTCATCGACCTTGCTCATGATGAATCGGGCTGTTGATTCGAGGGTATATCAATCAACTCGATGCCTTGTAGTGGTTTTCGGTGATCATTTATCGAATATCCCTGGCGTTGATCCGTTTTCTCAAGGGCGGCGCAGCGGTAGCCGGCTGGCCAGGGCGATGCGCGGCGCGTTCATCCGCGCTGTCCTGCAAACAACGCCTGAGTGATGGCGCGCATTGGGGTAGTCTATGCGCCAGCGATTTTCATCATTCGAGGTAGGCTGTGTTTGCTGATTACGGTTTGCATGAGCGACTGCTCAAGGCGTTGTCGTCCCTGTCCTTCACCGAGCCGACTGCGGTTCAGGCGGCAGCCATCCCGCCGGCCCTGGCGGGGCGCGACCTGCGGGTGACCGCCAAGACCGGCAGCGGCAAGACGGCAGCCTTTGTCCTGCCGCTGCTGCACCATCTGCTCCAGAACAGCAAGCCGCAGGCCGGCGCGCGCGCCCTGATCCTGCTGCCGACCCGCGAACTGGCCCTGCAGACGCTCAAGGAGGTCGAGCGCTTCGCCCAGTTCACCTTCATCAAGGCCGGCCTGGTTACCGGCGGCGAAGGCTTCAAGGAACAGGCGGCCGCGCTGCGCAAGAATCCCGAGATCGTGATCGGTACCCCGGGGCGGGTGCTCAATCACCTGGAGACCGGCAGCCTGACGCTGGGCGATGTCGAGGTACTGGTACTCGACGAGGCCGACCGCATGCTCGACATGGGGCTCAGCGAGGACGTGCTGAAGATCGCCAGTGCCTGCCCGCAAGAGCGGCAGACCCTGCTGTTCTCGGCCACTGCCGGTGAACGGGCGCTGGGGCAGGTGGTCAGCGTGGTACTGCGTGATCCGGAGGTGCTGTTGCTCAATCGTCGGGACGAGCTGAACGAAAACCTCCGCCAGCAGATCATCACGGCCGACGATGTGCCGCACAAGGAGCGCCTGCTGCAGTGGCTGCTGGCTCACGAGCCTTTCGCCCAGGCCATCGTCTTCACCAATACCCGAGCCCAAGCCGATCGCCTGTCCGGCGTGCTGCGTGCCTCGGCGGTGAGATCCTACGTGTTGCACGGCGAGAAGACCCAGGAGGAGCGCCGGGAGGCGGTCGAGCGCCTGCGTCAGGGCAACATCAATGTGCTGATCGCCACCGACGTGGCCGCACGTGGCCTGGACATCGAAGGGATCGACCTGGTGATCAACTTCGACATGCCGCGTAGCGGCGACGAGTATGTCCACCGCATCGGTCGCGCTGGTCGCGCCGGGCAGGCGGGCCAGGCGATCTCGCTGATCTGCCACAACGACTGGAACCTGATGTCCAGTATCGAGCGCTACCTCAAGCAGTCCTTCGAGCGTCGCCAGATCAAGGAGCTGCTGGGCAGTTACCTTGGGCCGAAGAAGCTCAAGGCATCCGGCAAGGCGGCGGGCACCAAGAAGAAAAAGCTGGCCAAGAAGTCCGGGACTGCGGCCAAGGGCAGCAGCAAGTCGCCGACCCGCAAGGGCGAGAAGAAAAGCCCCGCCCCGGCTCTCGGTGATGGTTTCGTGGCCCCCAGGCGCAAGAAGCCAGGGGCAGTCGAGGGCTGAGTAGGAAAACTGAAAAAAAGCCGTTGACGTCGCCGCCGATGTCTCTATAATGCGCCCCACTTCCAGCGGCAAGCTGATCGAAAAGCCTTGTAAATCAAGTGCTTGGATCGGGGTGGTGGTGGTGGAAGTGCAGGGTTGCTTTCCTGCGGCGTCGTCAGTCTCCGGGTTGAAGGCGCGTTGTTCGGAGATGTTGACAGTGGCTCTGGTTGCTGTATGATCCATCTCCCTCGCTTCGGTGGTCGAGTTCTTCGCTGAAGCGCAAGCGGTTGATTCGAAAAGAAAATTTTTGAAAAACG
>NZ_SSTC01000065.1 GCF_004801855.1 Pseudomonas sp. A-1
CGCGCGCCGTTCGCGCAGGCTGGCCTGGGCGGCCAGCACCAGCAGCGCGGCCAGACCGCCGGCCAGCACGCCGGCCTGCCACCAGAAGCCTTCCGGCAGCGGCAGGCGCAGGGCCGCGCCGGTCATCCAGCCGGGCAGCAGGTAGGCCGTCGCCCAGCCGGCGGCGGCCACCAGGCTGACCGCGGCGAAGCGCGGCAGCGGCATGTCGAGCATGCCGGCGACGGTCGGCAGCATCGGCCGCAGCGGGCCGATGAAGCGGCCGAGCAGCAGGCTGATCACCCCGTAGCGCTGGAAGTAGAACTCGGCCTGGGCCAGCCATTCCGGATGGCGGCGCAGCAGCGGCAGGCGGCGGATGTCCTCGTGGAAGCGCCGGCCGAGGGCGTAGGACAGCGCGTCGCCGAGCAGGCCGCCGGCATAGCCGAGCAGCAGGGTCTGCCACAGCGTCAGCGCGCCGCCGCCGGCCAGGGCGGCGACGGCGAACAGCAGCACTGTACCCGGCACCACGATGCCGGCGATGGTCAGGCATTCGATGCAGGCGATCAGGAAGATGGCCAGGCCCAGCCACTCGGGATGGGCGCCCAGCCAGGCGGTGAGGCTGTCGAGCCACTGGCTCATGCGTCTTGCTCCTTGACGTCGATCAGATGGAAGTCGCTGCCTTCGCGCTGGCCGCGGCGCAGCGGGTTGCGCGTGCAGTGGCGGGCCCAGGCGGCATCGACGAAGCGGTATTCGAGGTGCTCGTCACGCCCGCGGGGGATGCCCAGGCGGGTGGTCTGCACGATCCGCGCCGGCCGCTCGCCGACGTCCTCGACGAACAGGCGCTGCCAGTCGAAGCGCGCACCGTCCCAGTCCGGCACCTTGAGGCCGAGGGCGCGGCACAGCAGGGTCTGCCCGGCGCACAGCTTTTCCGGCGGGCGCGGCCGGCCCTGGCGGTCGGGGTTGTTGGCCTGCATCCGCGCCAGCGAATCCGCGCCGCTCAGCGCATCCTGCCAGGGGACGCCGGACTTGATCAGCACCGCGTTGCCGGCGCCGTGGGCGCTGAAGTTCAGCGAGTCGCCGCCGCGCGCGTAGTACATGTAGATGTGCCCGCCGTCCATGAACAGTGCGCGGCGCTTGTGGGTGTAGCCGAGCGAGGCGTGGCTGCCCCGGTCGGTCAGGTAGTAGGCCTCGGTCTCGATGATCCGCGCGCTCAGCCACAGGCCGTCGACCCGGTGGCGGATCACCTTGCCGAGCAGTTCGCGCGCCACCAGGCAGGCGTCGCGGTCGAAGAAGGCGTCGGCCAGCGGGCGGGCGCCGGGCCAGGGCAGGGTGGCGGGGGCAGGCGAGGCGGTCATCTGGCGCGGGCGGGTGACGGAAGGGCGGCCATGATAGCAACACCCGGCAACGAGCGGCTCCTGCCGTCCGCCCGTTGCTGCTGGGCGCGGCCCGGCTGGCAGGGCTATAATCGACGACTTTTTCCAGCCGTCGGATCGCCGAGACCATGACCGAGTCCGTACTCGATTACATGACCCGCCTGGGTCGCGCCGCGCGCGAGGCCTCGCGCGTCACCGCTCGCGCCACCACCGCGCAGAAGAACAACGCCCTGCTGGCCGCCGCGCGCGCCCTCGACGCCGCACGCGAGGAACTGATCCGCGCCAACGCGCAGGACCTGGACAACGGCCGCGCCAACGGCCTGGACGAGGCCATGCTCGACCGCCTGGCGCTGACCCCGGCGCGCATCGACGACATGATCGAGGGCCTGCGCCAGGTCGCCGGCCTGCCCGACCCGATCGGCACCATCCGCGACATGCGCTACCTGCCCTCGGGCATCCAGGTCGGCAAGATGCGCGTGCCGCTGGGGGTGATCGGCATCATCTACGAGTCGCGCCCCAACGTGACCATCGACGCCGCCAGCCTGTGCCTGAAGTCCGGCAACGCCACCATCCTGCGCGGCGGCTCCGAGGCGATCCACTCCAATCGCGCCATCGCTGCCTGCATCCAGCAGGGCCTGGCCGAGGCCGGCCTGCCGGCGGCCTGCGTGCAGGTGGTGGAGACCACCGACCGCGCGGCGGTGGGCCAACTGATCGCCATGCCCGAGTTCGTCGACGTCATCGTGCCGCGCGGCGGCAAGGGCCTGATCGAGCGCATCAGCCGCGACGCCCGCGTGCCGGTGATCAAGCACCTGGACGGCATCTGCCACGTCTACATCGACGTCGCCGCCGACGAGGGCAAGGCGATCCGCGTCGCCGACAACGCCAAGACCCAGCGCTATGCGCCGTGCAACACCATGGAGACCCTGCTGGTGCACGAGGCCATCGCCACGCGCGTGCTGCCGCCGCTGGCCGAGATCTACCGTGCCAAGGGCGTCGAGCTGCGCGGCTGCGCGGCGACCCGCGCGCTGCTCGGCGCCGACGTGCTGGAGGCGACCGAGGAGGACTGGCACACCGAGTACAACGCGGCGATCCTGTCGATCCGCGTGGTCGACTCGCTGGAGCAGGCCATCGAGCACATCAATCACTACGGCTCGCACCACACCGACGCGATCATCACCGAGAGCTTCACCGACGCGCGGCGTTTCCTCACCGAGGTGGATTCCAGCTCGGTGATGGTCAACGCTTCGACCCGCTTCGCCGACGGCTTCGAGTACGGCCTGGGCGCCGAGATCGGCATCTCCACCGACAAGCTGCACGCCCGCGGCCCGGTCGGCCTGGAGGGGCTGACCAGCGAGAAGTACGTGGTGTTCGGCGACGGTCACGTGCGCGGCTGATGATCCGGCGCATCGGTCTGCTCGGCGGCACCTTCGACCCCATCCACATCGGCCACCTGCGTGCCGCGCTCGAGGTGGCCGAGCAGTTCGCCGTCGACGAGCTGCGCCTGATCCCCAGCGCCAGCCCGCCGCACCGCGGCACGCCGCAGGTGAGCGCGCAGCAGCGTCTGGACATGGTGCGCCTGGCGGTGGCCGACGTGCCGCCGCTGGCGGTCGACGACCGCGAGCTGTGGCGCGACAAGCCGTCGTGGACCATCGACACCCTGGAGTCGCTGCGCGCCGAGCTGGGCGGCGAGGTCCAGCTGCTGCTGCTGGTCGGCTGGGACGCCTTCTGCGGCCTGCCGACCTGGCACCGCTGGCAGGAGTTGCTCGACCACTGCCACATCGTCGTGCTGCAGCGCCCGGACGCCGACAGCGAGGCGCCGGAAGCCCTGCGCGACCTGCTGGCCGCGCGCAGCGCCAGCGATCCGCAGGCGCTCAGGGGGCCGGCGGGGCAGATCGCCTTCGTCTGGCAGATGCCGCTGGCGATCTCCGCCACCGGCATCCGCGAGCGCCTGGCCGCCGGCCGCTCGATCCGCTTCCTGGTACCCGACGCGGTGCTGGCCTACATCCACACGCACGGTCTGTACCGTGCCACCCCATCTACCCAAGAGTGAACATCCGACAATGCAAGCCGAACAACTGGTCCAGGTGGTGATCGCCGCCCTGGAAGAACTGAAAGGTCAGGACATCCTCACCATCGACGTGCGCGAGAAGACCAGCATCACCGACTTCATGGTGATCGCCACCGGCAGCTCCAGCCGCCACGTCAAGTCGCTGGCCGAAACCGTGCTGGAAAAGACCAAGGAGCAGGGCGTGCGGCCGATCGGCAGCGAAGGCCTGGAGTCCGGCGAGTGGGGCCTGATCGACCTCGGCAACGTGGTGGTGCACGTGATGCAGGCCGCCACCCGCCAGTTCTACGACCTCGAGCGCCTGTGGCAGGGCGCCGAGCAGAGCCGCGCCCAGCAGTCGCAGGAGTAACGCCCGGCATGCGCATCCGACTGATCGCCGTCGGCTCGCGGATGCCGCGCTGGGTCGAGGAGGGCTGGCAGGAGTACGTCAAGCGCCTGCCGCCCGAGCTGGCCCTCGAACTGGTGGAGATCCCGCTGAACACCCGCGGCAAGAACGCCGACGTCGCCCGCCTGATCCGCCAGGAGGGCGAGGCGATGCTGGCGCGGGTGCAGCCCGGGGAGCGCGTGGTCACTCTCGAGGTCCATGGCAAGCCGTGGAGCACCGAGCAGCTGGCCGCCGAGCTGGACCGCTGGCGCCTCGACGCGCGCACCGTCAACCTGATGGTCGGCGGCCCGGAAGGGCTGGCGCCGGAGGTGTGCGCGCGCAGCGAGCAGCGCTGGTCGCTGTCGCCGCTGACCCTGCCGCACCCGCTGGTGCGGGTGCTGCTCGGCGAGCAGATCTACCGCGCCTGGACCGTGCTGTCCGGCCATCCGTACCACAAGTAACCGCGCCTCCATGCCGCAGCCGATCCAGCTCAAGGACCACGAACGCGATGCCCGCCTGGTGCGCAGCCGGGCGATCGTCGGCGCGATCTTCGTCCTGCTGCTCACCGGCGTGCTGGTGGCGCGCATGTACTACCTGCAGGTGATCCAGTACGAGCACCACTCGACGCTGGCGGAGAACAACCGCATCCACGTGCAGCCGCTGCCGCCGACCCGCGGGCTGATCTACGACCGCAACGGGGTGATCATCGCCGACAACCGGCCGAGCTTCAGCCTGACGGTGAGCCGCGAGCGCGCCGACGACTGGCGTCAGGTGCTCGACACCATCGTCGAGGTGCTCGAGCTGGGCGAGGAAGAGCGCGCGCTGTTCGAGAAGCGCGTGCGCCAGGGGCGGCGGCCGTTCGAGCCGGTGCCGATCCTCTTCGAGCTGACCGAGGAGCAGATCGCCCGCATCGCGGTCAACCAGTTCCGCCTGCCCGGCGTCGACGTGGTCGCCCAGCTGGTGCGCCACTACCCGCAGGGCGAGCACTTCGCCCACTCGGTGGGCTACGTCGGGCGGATCAACGAACAGGAGCTGAAGAGGCTCGACCCGGTGGACTACAGCGGCACCCACCACATCGGCAAGACCGGCGCGGAGAAGTTCTACGAGAACGTGCTGCACGGCCAGGTCGGCTACGAGGAGGTCGAGACCAACGCCCGCGGCCGCGTGCTGCGCGTGCTCAAGCACACCGACCCGATCCCCGGCAAGGACATCCGCCTGCACCTCGATCTCAAGCTGCAGGAGGCCGCCGAGGCGGCGCTGGGCGGCCGCCGTGGCGCGGTGATCGCCATCGAGCCGGCCACCGGCGGCGTGCTGGCGATGGTCAGCCAGCCGAGCTTCAATCCCAACCTGTTCGTCACCGGCATCGGTTTCAAGGACTATGCGGCGCTGCGCGACTCCATCGACCGGCCGCTGTACAACCGCGTGCTGCGCGGCCTGTATCCGCCGGGCTCGACGGTCAAGCCGCAGGTGGCGCTGGCCGGCCTGGACGCCGGGGTGGTCAATTCGGCGAGCCGCGTCTACGACCCGGGCTACTACCAGCTGCCGGGCAACAGCCACAAGTACCGCAACTGGAACCGCAGCGGCGACGGCTGGGTCGACCTCAACCTGGCCCTGGCGCGCTCCAACGACACCTATTTCTACGACCTGGCGATCAAGCTCGGCATCGACCGCCTGCACCAGTACATGAGCGCCTTCGGTCTCGGTCAGCGGGTGTCCCTCGACCTGTCCGAGGAAGCCGCCGGGCTGATGCCCTCGCGCGAATGGAAGCGCGCCAACCGCCGCCAGGGCTGGTTCCCCGGCGAGACGGTGATCACCGGCATCGGCCAGGGCTACATGCTGACCACCCCGCTGCAGCTGGCCCAGGCCACCGCGCTGATCGCCAATCGCGGCCGCTGGGTGCGCCCGCGCCTGCTCAGGGACGCCGACGGCATGAGCGCCGAGCAGCTGATGGCCTCCGGCCTGCTGGAGGAGCGCGACACGCCGCCGAACATCGTCGCCAGCAACCCGCGCTACTGGGACCAGGTCACCCGCGGCATGGTCGAGGTGGTGCACGGCGCGCGCGGCACCGCGCACAAGCTCGGCCTCGGCTCGCCCTACCTGATCGCCGGCAAGAGCGGCACGGCGCAGGTGGTGGCGATCCGCCAGGGCGAGAAGTACGACCGCAACAAGGTGCGCGAGCGCCATCGCGACCACGCGCTGTTCGTCGCCTTCGCGCCCGCCAACGACCCGAAGATCGCCGTGGCGGTGATGGTGGAGAACGGCGAGTCCGGCTCCGGCGTGGCCGGCCCGGTGGCCAAGCAGGTGCTGGACGCCTGGCTGCTCGACGAGCATCGTCGGCTCAAGCCCGAATTCGCGCCGCCGCCGGCGGCAGAGGTGGCCCGTGAACACTAGCCCGAGCTTCGACCGCACCCTGTCCGGGGAGGACGTGCTGCGCCGCCGCGCCAGCCTGCTGCAGCGCCTGCACATCGACGGCCCGCTGCTGCTGCTGCTGGTGACCCTCGGCGTGGTCGGCCTGTTCGTGCTGTGGTCGGCCGGCGGCAAGCACTGGGAGCTGCTGCTCAAGCAGACCACCTCGTTCGGCATCGGCCTGGTGGCGATGTGCACCATCGCCCAGCTGGAGCCGCGCTTCATGGCGCGCTGGGCGCCGCTGGCCTATGGTTGCGGCGTGCTGCTGCTGCTGGCGGTGGAGTTCGTCGGCTACACGGCGATGGGCGCCACGCGCTGGATCAACATTCCCGGGGTGATCCGCTTCCAGCCCTCGGAGTTCATGAAGCTGATCATGCCGGCGACCATCGCCTGGTACCTGTCCAGCCGCAGCCTGCCCCCCAGCTTCAAGCACCTGCTGATCGCCCTGGCGCTGATCGGCGTGCCCTTCGTGCTGATCCTCAAGCAGCCCGACCTCGGCACCGCCATGCTGATCCTCGCCTCCGGCGCCTTCGTGCTGTACATCGGCGGTCTGCGCTGGTGGTGGATCGGCGGGGCGATCGCCGCGGCGGTGCCGGTCGCGGTGGCCATGTGGTACTTCGTGCTGCACGACTACCAGAAGCAGCGCGTGCACACTTTCCTCGATCCGGAGAGCGACCCGCTGGGCACCGGCTGGAACATCATCCAGTCCAAGGCGGCCATCGGCTCGGGGGGGGTGTTCGGCAAGGGCTGGCTGCTGGGCACCCAGTCGCACCTGGATTTTTTGCCGGAAAGCCATACGGACTTTATCATTGCCGTGCTCAGCGAAGAGTTCGGCATGGTCGGCGTGTGCCTGCTGCTGGTGGTCTACCTGCTGCTGATCGCCCGGGGGCTGGTGATCACGGTGCAGGCGCAGACCCTGTTCGGCAAGCTGCTGGCGGGGAGCATCACCCTGACCTTCTTCGTCTACGTTTTCGTCAACATCGGCATGGTCAGCGGCTTGCTGCCGGTGGTGGGGGTGCCGCTGCCTTTCATCAGCTACGGCGGAACTTCGCTGGTGACGCTGATGTCAGGATTCGGCATTTTGATGGCGATCCATACGCACCGCAAATGGATCGCCCAGGTTTGAGACTCGGAGTGAAAAGCACAATGCACAGAGTGCGCGCATGGGTTCGGCAGGGCGTGTGCCGGATCGGCCTGGCCGGTCTGCTCGGCATCGCCGCGCCGGCCATGGCTGGGGACTACCAGAGTTCACCCGCGGTCGATGCCTTCATCGGCGAGATGGTGCGCGAGCACGGTTTCACCGCACCGCAGCTGCAGGCGCTGCTCGGCGCCGCCGAGCGCAAGCAGCCGATCCTCGACGCCATCTCGCGGCCGGCCGAGCGGGTCAAGCCGTGGAAGGAGTACCGGCCGATCTTCATCACCCAGGCGCGCATCGACCAGGGCGTGGCGTTCTGGAACCAGCACGCCGAGTCGCTGGCGCGCGCCGAGCGCGAGTACGGCGTGCCGGCCCAGGTGATCGTGGCGATCATCGGCGTGGAAACCTTCTTCGGCCGCAACACCGGCAACTGGCGGGTGCTCGACGCCCTGGCCACCCTCGGCTTCGACTATCCGCCGCGCGCCGACTTCTTCCGCAAGGAGCTGCGCGAGTTCCTCCTGCTGACCCGCGAGCAGCAGGTCGATCCGCTCAGCCTCAAGGGCTCCTACGCCGGCGCCATGGGCCTGCCTCAGTTCATGCCGAGCAGCTTCCGTGCCTATGCGGTGGACTTCGACCACGACGGCCACATCGACATCTGGGGCAATCCGGTGGACGCCATCGGCAGCGTGGCCAGCTACTTCCACCGCCACGGCTGGGTGGCCGGCGACCCGGTGGTGACCCGCGCGCGCGTCGCCGGCACCCGCTTCGCCGACGGCCTGACCCAGGGCCTGGAGCCGGTCAAGTCGGTGGGCGACCTGCGCCAGCTCGGCTGGACCCCGCTTGATGCGGTGGAGGACAACTACGCGGTGACCGCCTTCCGCCTCGAGGGCGAACAGGGCGACGAGTTCTGGATGGGCCTGCCCAACTTCTACGTGATCACCCGCTACAACCGCAGCGTGATGTACGCCATGGCCGTGCACCAGCTCTCCAGCGCGCTGCATGCGCAGCGCCAGGAGTTCTGACATGCGCCCATCCCTGCCGCGGCTGCCGCTGGCCGTACTGTGCAGCCTGGCCCTGCTGAGCAGCTGCACCACCTCGCGCGCGCCGGTCGACAGCGACCAGGCCGTTTCCGGCCCGGGCAGCTACGCCCGCCCGCACCGCGACGGCGCGCCCTGGTGGGACGTCGACGTGTCGCGCATCCCCGATGCCGTGCCGATGCCGCACAACGGCCCGGTCAAGGCCAGTCCCTACACGGTGTTCGGCAAGCCCTACTATCCGATCCAGGATGCGCGCAACTACCGCGCCACCGGCACCGCCTCCTGGTACGGCACCAAGTTCCACGGCCAGGCCACCGCCAACGGCGAGACCTACGACCTGTACGGCATGACCGCCGCGCACAAGACCCTGCCGCTGCCCAGCTACGTGCGGGTCACCAACCTGGACAACGGCCGGAGCGTGATCCTGCGGGTCAACGACCGCGGGCCGTTCTATTCCGACCGCATCATCGACCTGTCCTTCGCCGCGGCGAAGAAGCTCGGCTATGCCGAGACCGGCACCGCGCGGGTCAAGGTCGAGGGCATCGACCCCCAGCAGTGGTGGGCCCAGCAGGGCCGGCCGGTGCCGATGGTGCTGGCCAGCAATGCCGGCGCCCCGCGCAGCAACAAGCTGATGAGCCTGCCGGCGCCCAGCGAGGTGCGCAGCGTGCCGCAGCCGGTGGCCGCGCCCATCGAGACCTGGACGCCGCCGCCGGAGCAGCATGCCGCCGCCGTCCTGCCGGTCGAGGTGGCGGTAAAAAAAAACGCTTCTGCCCCAGCCGCTGGGCTGTATCTCCAGGTGGGCGCCTTCGCCAACCCGGACGCTGCGGAACTCCTCAAGGCCAAGCTGAGCTCGGTGGTGGGGACTGCGCCGGTGTTTATCAGCTCGGTCGTGCGCAACCAGCAGGTCCTGCACCGGGTGCGCCTGGGGCCGATCGACACTCAGGATGAGGCCCTGCAGCTGCAGGACTCCCTGCGACTGGCCAGCCTCGGCCAGCCGACGCTGGTGCGGCCGGACTGACGCCGCCCGGCACCGTAGCAATGCCCGCAAGGGCCTGATTCACCTACCTAGCTATTCGAGAGACGGATGAACATCACCACCTTAGTGCACCGCTTGTTCCTGCTGGTCCTGCTCGCCGCGGCACCTGCCGCCTGGGCCGCCGAGCAGGTCGTTCCGGCGCCGCCGCAACTGGCGGCCAAGGCCTGGCTGCTGATGGATGCCGACAGCGGCAACGTGCTGGTCCAGCAGAACGCCGACGAGCGCCTGCCGCCGGCCAGCCTGACCAAGCTGATGACCGCCTACATCGCCACCCTGGAGATCAACCGCGGCCAGGTCGGCGAGAAGGATCTGGTGACCATCAGCGAGCACGCCTGGCGCACCGGCGGCTCGCGCATGTTCGTCCAGGTCGGCACCCAGGTGAGCATGGGCGACCTGCTGCACGGCATCATCATCCAGTCCGGCAACGACGCAAGCGTGGCGGTGGCCGAGCACATCGCCGGCAGCGAGGACGCCTTCGCCGACCTGATGAACACCACCGCCGGCAAGCTCGGCATGGTCAACAGCCACTTCATGAACGCCACCGGCCTGCCGCACCCGGAGCACTACTCCTCGGCCCACGACATGGCCAGGCTGGCGCGCGCGATCATCAAGGAAGACCCGGCGCACTACGCCATCTACGCGCAGAAGGAGTTCCTCTGGAACAACATCAAGCAGCCCAACCGCAACCTGCTGCTGTGGCGCGACAAGACCGTCGACGGCCTGAAGACCGGTCACACCGAGGAAGCCGGCTACTGCCTGGTAGCTTCCGCCGTGCGTGACGGCCAGCGCCTGATCGCCGTGGTGTTCGGCACCAACAGCGAGCAGGCCCGCGCCGCCGAGACCCAGAAGCTGCTGACCTACGGCTTCCGCTTCTTCGAGACCCGCCAGTTCTACGCCAAGGGCGCCGAGCTGACCCAGGCCCCGGTGTGGAAGGGCGCCGAGCGCCAGCTCAAGGCCGGCCTGGCCGAGGACCTGACCCTGACCCTGCCGCGCGGCCAGATGGACAAACTGCAGGCCAGCATGACCCTGCAGCCGATGATCGAGGCGCCGGTGGCCGCCGGCCAGGAAGTCGGCAAGGTCGAGGTGCGCCTCGGCGAGCAGGTGCTGCACAGCGCGCCGCTGGTGGCCCTCGAGGCGGTCGAGGAGGGTGGTATCTTCCGCCGCCTGTGGGATAGTATCCGACTGTTTTTCTACGGATTGTTCAACTGATCCATTGACCTGAGCGCGGCGCCCCGATCCCGGGGCGCCGGCATTGCGGGCCACAAGCCCGTCGAGACCATGACCGATACCAAGACCTCCGCTACCGAAGTCCAGGCGCCGAAGATCGAATTTCCCTGCCACGGCTACCCGATCAAGGTGATCGGCGACGCCGGCGAGGGCTTCGCCGACCTGGTGATCGACATCGTCCGCCGTCATGCGCCGGACCTCGACGTCACCACCCTGACCCTGCGCGACAGCAGCAACGGCCGTTTCGTCTCGGTGCAGCTGGCGATCCGCGCCACCGGCGTCGAGCAGCTGCAGGCGATCCACGTCGACCTGCGCGCCACCGGCCGCGTGCACATGGTGCTGTGATGGGCCCCCTGCGGGTGCGCGAGCTGGGCCGGCTGCCCTACCTGCCGGCCTGGCAGGCGATGCAGCGCTTCACCAACGAGCGCGGCCCCGACACCCCGGACGAGATCTGGCTGCTCGAGCACGAGCCGGTGTTCACCCAGGGCCAGGCCGGCAAGGCCGAGCACCTGCTGATGCCCGGCGACATCCCGGTGGTGCAGGCCGACCGCGGCGGCCAGGTGACCTACCATGGCCCGGGCCAGCTGATCGCCTACCTGCTGCTCGACGTGCGCCGTGCGAATCTGGGCGTGCGCGAACTGGTCAGCCGCATGGAGGCCAGCCTGGTCGCCCTGCTCGAAGGCTACGGCGTCGAGGCCCATGCCAAGCCGGACGCCCCCGGCGTCTACGTCGGCGCGGCGAAGATCGCCTCGCTCGGCCTGCGCATCCGCCACGGCCGCTCCTTCCATGGCCTGGCGCTCAACGTCGACATGGACCTGGAACCGTTCGGCCGCATCAATCCCTGTGGCTATGCCGGCATGGCCATGACCCAACTCAAGGATCTGGCCCAGGGCCCGATCAAACTCGCCGAAGTGCGTGCCGCGCTGGTGCGCCAGCTGGTCGGCCAGCTTGGCTACGCTGAATACGAGACCCTCGCGGGAGGGCTGGAGCTGACATGAGTACCGTGGACAACACCACCAAGGGCCCGGCCAAGGTCGAGGCCGGGGTCAAGCTGCGCGGCGCCGAGAAGGTCGCGCGCATTCCGGTGAAGATCATTCCCACCGAGGAACTGCCGCGCAAGCCGGACTGGATCCGCGTGCGCATCCCGGTCACCCCCGAGGTCGAGCGCATCAAGCAGCTGCTGCGCCAGCACAAGCTGCACAGCGTGTGCGAGGAAGCCTCCTGCCCGAACCTCGGCGAGTGCTTCTCCGGCGGCACCGCCACCTTCATGATCATGGGCGACATCTGCACCCGCCGCTGCCCGTTCTGCGACGTCGGCCACGGCCGGCCCAACGCGCTGGATCCGGACGAGCCGAAGAACCTGGCGCTGGCCATCGCCGACCTGCGCCTGAAGTACGTGGTGATCACCTCGGTGGACCGCGACGACCTGCGCGACGGCGGCGCCCAGCACTTCGCCGACTGCCTGCGCGAGATCCGCGCGCTGTCGCCCAGCGTGCAGCTGGAGACCCTGGTGCCGGACTACCGCGGGCGCATGGAGATCGCCCTCGACATAACCGCCACCGAGCCGCCGGATGTTTTCAACCACAACCTGGAAACCGTTCCGCGCCTGTACAAGTCGTCGCGCCCGGGCTCGGACTTCGAGTGGTCGCTGGACCTGCTGCAGGAGTTCAAGAAGCGCGTGCCGGGCGTGCCGACCAAGTCGGGCCTGATGCTCGGCCTCGGCGAGACCGACGAGGAGGTGATCGAGACCATGCAGCGCATGCGCGAGCACGACATCGACATGCTCACCCTCGGCCAGTACCTGCAGCCGTCGCGCAGCCACCTGCCGGTGCAGCGTTTCGTCCATCCGGACACCTTCGCCTGGTTCGCCGAGGAAGGTGAGAAGATGGGCTTCAAGAACGTCGCCTCCGGTCCGCTGGTGCGCTCGTCCTATCACGCCGACCAGCAGGCCCACGGCCACAAGATCGGCTGAGTCCTGTGTAGGGTGGGTAAGGCCGCAGGCCGTAACCCACCCTACAGTCAGCGCTGGAATGCAAAGGGCGACCCGCGGGTCGCCCTTTTCGTTGCTGGCTGGCGCCTCAGTTCAAGGCAGTGAACAGCCGGCGCTGGCGCCGCGCGGTGAGCGCGGTCCAGCCCAGCAGCAGGGCGCAGACGCCGGCCAGCGGCCAGGCGCGCCACTGCAGGTAGGGCGTCAGGCCCTGCATCGGCACCACCTCGCCGCGCAGCACGGCGCGCTGGAACTGCGGCGCCTGCGCCTGCACCCGGCCGAACGGGTCGATCAGCGCGGTGACGCCGTTGTTGGTGGCGCGGATCATCCAGCGGCTGCTCTCCAGAGCGCGCATCTGCGCCATCTGCAGGTGCTGCAGCGGGCCGATCGAGGTGCCGAACCAGGCGTCGTTGCTCACCGTCAGCAGCAGCTCGCTCCGCGCGGCGAGACTCGCGGCGAACTCCGGATAGACCACCTCGTAGCAGATGTAGGGGGCGATGCGGTAGCCGCGCGCCGTCAGCAGCGCCTGGTCGGCCGGGCCGCGGGCGAAGTCGGACATCGGCAGGTCGAAGAAGGCGATCAGCCCGCGCAACAGCTCCTGCAGCGGCACGTACTCGCCGAACGGCACCAGCTTCTGCTTGAGGTAGGTGCCGCCACCCTGGCCGACCACCTGCAGGGCGTTGTAGTAGCGCGCCCGGCCGGCGTCGTCCTTCTCGCGCAGCGGCACGCCGGTGACCAGTGCGGCATTGCGCTCGCTGGCGAAGCGGCCCATCACCGCCAGGTAGCCCTCGGCGTATTCCTTGAGCACCGGCACCGCGGTCTCCGGCCAGACGTAGAGGTCGGCCGGCGCCTCGGCGAAGGTCAGGTCGCGGTACAGGGCGAGCTGGGCGTTGAGCTGCTCGGGGTCCCACTTGAGGTTCTGCGCGACGTTGCCCTGCATGGCGGCGACCTTCAGCGCCGGGCCGGCCGGGGTGGTCCAGGGGTGGTCCTTGAACCACAGGCCACTGCCCCACAGGCCGGCGAGCAGCGCGGCGGCGCCCAGCAGGCAGCGCCCGCGCGGCAGCAGCGCCGGCAGGTTGGCCAGCAGGGCGGCGGTCAGCGCCATGGCGAACGACAGCAGCCACACGCCGCCGAGCGGCGCCAGGCCGGCCAGCGGGCCGTCGAGCTGGGCGTAGCCGGCATACAGCCACGGGAAACCGGTGAACAGCCAGCCGCGCAGCGCCTCCTGGGCCAGCCATAGGGCGGCGAAGGCCAGCGCGTCGGCCAGCGGCGCGCGTTCGCGGCGCAGCCACTTCGCCCAGGCCCAGGCCGGCAGGGCGAAGAACAGCGCGAGGCCGGCGCAGAACGCCAGGGTCAGCAGCGCGGCCAGCGCCGGCGAGGCGGCGCCGTAGTCGTGGATGCTGACGTACACCCAGCTGGTGCCGGCGGCGAAGGCGCCGAAGCCGTACAGCCAGCCGCGGCCGGCGGCGGCGCCGGGGGCCAGGCCGCGCAGGCCGAGATAGAACAGCGCCAGCGACAGCAGGCCGAGCGGCCACAGGTTCCAGGGGGCGAGGGCCAGCGGGGTGAGGGCGCCGGCAGCCAGGGCCAGCAGGTGGCCGGGCCAGCCGGGACGGGAGATCCAGCGCATGAAGATTCCTTGGCGAAAGACAGGCGCGGGCAGCTTAGCGGAGCCGGGCGCGGGCGGGTAGCTGGACGCGGAGCGTCCAGGGTGGCATCCCCACGCGGAGCGTGGGGACGATCAGCGTCCGTGCCTCAGCGCGCCCGCGGGGTCAGGCGCAGCAGGTGGATGCGCCGGCTGTCGGCGTTGAGCACGCGGAAGCGGAAGTCGCCCAGCTCGATGGTCTCGCCGCGCTTGGGCAGGTGGCCGAAGGCGCTCATCACCACGCCGCCGAGGGTGTCGAATTCCTCCTCGGAGAAGCCGGCCTCGAAGAACTCGTTGAACTCGTCCACTGGGGTCAGCGCCTTGACGATGAAGTCGCCGCTGGGCAGCGCCTTGATGAAGCTGTCTTCCTCGACGTCGTGCTCGTCCTCGATCTCGCCGACGATCTGCTCGAGCACGTCCTCGATGGTCACCAGACCGGCGACGCCGCCGTATTCGTCGATGACGATGGCCATGTGGTTGTGGGTGCTGCGGAACTCGCGCAGCAGCACGTTGAGACGCTTGGATTCGGGCACGTAGGTGGCCGGGCGCAGCAGCTTCTGCAGGTCGAAGGACTGCTCGTTGCCGTGCAGCAGCAGCGGCAGCAGGTCCTTGGCCAGCAGGATGCCGAGCACCTCGTCGAGGTTCTCGCCGATCACCGGGTAGCGCGAGTGGGCCGCCTCGATCACCGCCGGGAGGAACTCCTGCGGGTTCTGGCAGGCCTTGATGCTGATGATCTGCGAGCGCGGGATCATGATGTCGCGCACCTGCAGGTCGGCGACCTGGATGGCGCCCTCGACGATCGCCAGCGCCTCGGTGTCGAGCAGTTTGTTGTCATGGGCGTCGCGCAGGACCTCGATCAGCTCCTCGCGGTTCTTCGGCTCATGGGCAAAAGCCTGGGTGATTCTTTCCAGCCAGGACTTCTGCCCCTGGCTCGATCGGTCGTCGCTCATGTGTCCTTACTCTTCGTCGCTCGCGTAGGGATCGGGGTAGCCGAGTTCGGCCAGCAGCTGGCGTTCCAGGGCTTCCATCTCCTCGGCTTCGTCGTCGTCGATGTGGTCGTAGCCCAGCAGGTGCAGGCAGCCGTGGATGGTCAGGTGCGCCCAGTGGGCGTCCGCCGCCTTGCCCTGTTCGGCCGCCTCGCGTGCTACCACCTGGGCGCAGATCACCAGGTCGCCGAGCAGCGGGATATCCAGGATGCCTTCGGGGACCTCGGCGGGAAAGGACAGCACGTTGGTGGCGTAGTCCTTGCCGCGCCAGGTGCGGTTGAGCTCGCGGCCCTCCGCCTCGTCGACGATGCGGATGGTCAGCTCCGAGGGCGCCGTGCGCTGGCGCAGAGCCAGTTCGCACCAGCGGCGCAGCTGCGCCTCGCCGGGCAGCTCGCCGGCCGTGCTGGCCAGTTGCAGATCCAGTTCAACCTGCATGGCGGCTGTCCTCGGTGCGCTCGGCGGCCTTGCCCTGCAGGCGCTGCTCGTAGCGGTCGTAGGCCTCGACGATGCGCTGTACCAGCGGATGGCGCACCACGTCCTTGGCCTTGAAGTGGGTGAAGCTGATCCCCGGCACGTCGCGCAGCACCTCGATGACGTGGGCCAGGC
This sequence comes from Pseudomonas sp. A-1, assembly GCF_004801855.1. GTDB lineage: Bacteria > Pseudomonadota > Gammaproteobacteria > Pseudomonadales > Pseudomonadaceae > Geopseudomonas. The sequence continues at coordinate 15,841 of NZ_SSTC01000065.1, forward strand.
CCGACTTGGTGCCGCGCGGCAGGTCGACCTGGGTGACGTCGCCGGTGATCACCGCGGTCGAGCCGAAGCCGATCCGGGTGAGGAACATCTTCATCTGCTCCAGGGTGGTGTTCTGGCTCTCGTCGAGGATGATGAAGCTGTTGTTCAGGGTGCGCCCGCGCATGTAGGCCAGCGGGGCGATCTCGATCACCTGCTTCTCGATCAGCTTGGCCACCTGCTCGAAGCCCATCATTTCGTAGAGGGCGTCGTACAGCGGGCGCAGGTAGGGGTCGATCTTCTGCGCCAGGTCGCCGGGCAGGAAGCCGAGCTTCTCGCCGGCCTCCACCGCCGGACGCACCAGCAGGATGCGCCGCACCTGCTCGCGCTCCAGGGCGTCCACCGCGCAGGCCACGGCGAGGTAGGTCTTGCCGGTGCCGGCCGGGCCAATGCCGAAGTTGATGTCGTTGTCGAGGATCGCCTTGACGTAGCGCTGCTGGTTGGCGCCGCGCGGGGTGATGTGCGCCTTGCGGGTCTTCAGGGTGACGCTCGGCGTCTGGCCGGGCACGGCCAGATCCTCGAGACCGGACTCCTGGAGGAACAGGTGGACCAGTTCCGGGGTCAGCTCGGTAGCGTGGGTCTCGCGGTACAGGCGGCGCAGCAGGTTCTCGGCGGTGTGGCTGCGCTGGGCGTCGCCGACCAGTTCGAACTGGTTGCCACGGTTGCGGATCTCGATGCCCAGGCGCTGTTCGATCAGGCGCAGGTGCTCGTCGAATTGGCCGCAGAGGTTGGCGAAGCGTCGGGCATCGAGGGGTTCGAGGATGAAGCGGTGGTGTTCCAGGGGAGCGTTCAAGGTCGTCTGTTGGCCGCCGTTCGGCTGGGGGTGATGGACGAAGAATAACCGCAGCGCCCCGAGGGGGAAAGCGCCGCGGCATTGGCGGATGGTGGACTGGCCAGGAGGCGCCCGCCGCGCTCGCGCGGCGGGCGGGGATCAGTAGCTGGCCTCGTCGACCAGGCTGCCGCGCAGCGAGTGCGGCAGCGCCTCGTCGATGTGCACGTCGACGAACTGGCCGATCAGCCGCGGATTGTCGGCACGGAAGTTGACGATGCGGTTGTTCTCGGTGCGGCCCTGCAGCATGCCCGGGTCCTTCTTCGAGTAGTCGCTGACCAGGATGCGCTGGGTGGTCCCGACCATGCGCCGGCTGATCTCGAAGCCCTGCTGGTGGATGCGCGCCTGGAGGATCTGCAGGCGCTGCTTCTTGATCTCCTCGGGAGTGTCGTCGGCGAGGTCCGCGGCCGGGGTGCCGGGGCGTGCGCTATAGACGAAGGAGAAGGAGAAGTCGAAGCCGACTTCCTCGATCAGCTTCATGGTCTGCTCGAAGTCCCTGTCGGTCTCGCCGGGGAAGCCGACGATGAAGTCCGAGCTGATGCACATGTCCGGCACCGCGGCCTTGAGCTTGCGGATACGCGACTTGTACTCCAGCGCGGTGTGGTTGCGCTTCATCGCCGCGAGGATGCGGTCGGAACCCGCCTGCACCGGCAGGTGGACGAACTTGACCAGCTTGGCAATCTCGGCGTGGGCCTGGATCAGCGCGTCGGAGAACTCCAGCGGGTGGCTGGTGGTGTAGCGGATGCGGTCGATGCCGTCGATCGCCGCCACCGCGTAGAGCAGCTCGGCGAAGTCGGCGATGCGGCCGTCGCCGGTGTCGCCGCGGTAGCCGTTGACGTTCTGGCCGAGCAGGGTCACCTCGCGCACGCCGTGCTCGGCCAGGTGGACGATCTCGGCGAGCACGTCGGCCAGCGGTCGGCTGACCTCCTCGCCGCGGGTGTAGGGCACCACGCAGAAGGTGCAGTACTTGCTGCAGCCCTCCATCACCGAAACGAAGGCGCTGGGGCCGTCGACGCGCGGCTCGGGCAGGCGGTCGAACTTCTCGATCTCCGGGAAGGAGATGTCCACCTGCGGCTTCCTGGTGGTGCGCGCGGCGTCGATCATCTCCGGCAGGCGGTGCAGGGTCTGCGGGCCGAACACCACGTCGACGTAGGGCGCGCGTTCGCGGATCGCCGCGCCTTCCTGGCTGGCCACGCAGCCGCCGACGCCGATCACCAGCTCGGGGTTCTGCCGCTTCAGTTCGCGCCAGCCGCCGAGCTTGGAGAACACTTTCTCCTGGGCCTTCTCGCGGATCGAGCAGGTATTGAGCAGGATCACGTCGGCTTCGGCCGGGTTCTCGGTGAGTTCGAGGGCCTGGTGTTCGCCCAGCAGGTCGGCCATGCGCGAGCTGTCGTACTCGTTCATCTGGCAGCCGTGGGTTTCGATGAAAAGCTTCTTGGCCATGGGTGCTCGTCGGGAAAATCCAAGGACCGCGCATTATAGGTGGCAGGGACGGGGCTTCCTAGGCTTCGCGGTCCGGCGGGTGTGCTAGGATTCGCGCCCCGCAGTTCCGTCGGTCCGGAGAGTCATGAGCAAGCCCGCCCCCATCTTCAAGGTGATCTTCCTCAACCAGGGTCAGGTGTACGAGATGTACGCCAAGGCCATCTACCAGAGCGACCTGTGGGGTTTCCTGGAGGTCGAGGAGTTCGTCTTCGGCGAACGCACCCAGGTGGTGGTCGATCCCAGCGAGGAGAAGCTCAAGGCGCAGTTCGAGGGCGTGGTGCGCAGCTTCGTGCCGATGCACGCGATCATCCGCATCGACGAGGTGGAGCGCCTGGGCACGGCGAAGATCAGCGAGGCCAAGGGCGGCGGCAACGTGATGCCGTTCCCCATGCCGCCGATGCCGGAGCGCTGAGTGGTCGAGGATTGCCTGTAGTCGGGTAGGGTGGAAAGCTCGCGCAGCGATTTTCCACCACCTCTGCGCACCGTTGTCTGGTGGTGGACAATCGCTGGCGCGAGTCGTCCACCCTGCGCGGGATTCAGCGCAGCGGAGCGAACGGCGGGCCGAGGTCGCTGGCCTGCAGCTCCTGCAGGTAGTTGCGGAAGATCTCGCCGAGCACGCGGTTGGCCTGCTCGAGCTGCTCGGGGCTCATGCCCTCGGCCACCTCGTCGGCACTGTCCAGCGCCTCTTCGGCGCCGTTGACCGCCGCCATCTTCAGCACCACGTAGGCCTGCACGTTGTTGGCCGGCACGCCCTCGCCATGCCAGAACAGGGTGCCGAGGCGCAGCTGGGCCTGGGCATGGCCCTGCAGCGAGGCCTGCTCGTACCAGCGCAGCGCCTCCGGCAGGTCGCGTGGCGGCTGGCCGGCATGGAAAAATTCGCCGAGTTCGAACTGGGCCTGGGCGTCGCCGCCCTCGGCGAGGCTGCGGCACTGGGCCAGCGCCTGATCGAGATCCTGGGGTTGGGTGTCGAGCACGCAGCGACTGGTCGCCGGAATCAGCAGGGAGTTGCTCTCGGCATGGCCGAGCAGCGGATTGATCGACAACAGGCAGCCCATCAGCAGGGTGCAGCCAGCACGGTTCATGGCGATCCGGACTTCTCCTGGTTCGGCGGGCGGAGGCTCGGTCGGCTCTGGGCCGACGTTCTCCATTATGGAATAACCCGCCGGGTCATGACAGGGGGCCGGCGGCTTTTCCTGCCGGCCATTGGCCAGTATCCGCCGGCTGGCGCCGTCCGCCGACCCGCAGGGGGCGGCGGACGGCGCGACGCTCAGCCCCTGAGGGCGGCGAAGGCGCGCTCGGCGGCGTCGAGGGTGATCGCCAGCTCGGCTTCGCCGTGGGCGATGGAGGTGAAGCCGGCCTCGAAGGCGCTCGGCGCCAGGTACACGCCGCCGTCCAGCATCAGGTGGAAGAAGCGCTTGAAGCGCTCGGCATCGCTGGTCATCACGTCGTCGAAGGTGACGATGTCGGCGGCTTCGCTGAAGTACAGGCCGAACATGCCGCCCACCTGGGTGGTGACGAAGGGGATGCCGGCGGCAGCGGCGCGCTGCTGCAGGCCGTCGAGCATGCGTGCAGTGTAGTCGCTCAGCTCGGCATGGAAGCCCGGGCGGCTGATCAGCCTGAGGGTGGTCAGGCCGGCGGCCATCGCCAGCGGGTTTCCGGACAGGGTGCCGGCCTGGTAGACCGGGCCGAGCGGGGCGATGCATTCCATGATCGCGCGCTTGCCGCCGAAGGCGCCGACCGGCATGCCGCCGCCGACGATCTTGCCGAAGGTCGACAGGTCCGGGGTGATGCCGTAGTGGCCTTGGGCGCCGCCGAGGGCGACGCGGAAGCCGGTCATCACCTCGTCGAATATCAGCACCACGCCGTGCGCATCGCACAGCGCGCGCAGGCCCTCGAGGAAGCCCGGCGCCGGCGGCACGCAGTTCATGTTGCCGGCCACCGGCTCGACGATGATGCACGCCACGTCCTGGCCGACTTCGGCCAGGGTCTTCTCGACGGCCTGGATGTCGTTGTAGGGCAGGGTCAGGGTGTGTTTGGCGAAGTCGGCCGGCACGCCCGCCGAGCTGGGCACGCCCTGGGTCAGCGCGCCGGAGCCGGCCTTGACCAGCAGACTGTCGGAGTGGCCGTGGTAGCAGCCCTCGAACTTGATGATGGCATCGCGGCCGGTGTAGCCACGGGCCAGGCGGATGGCACTCATGGTCGCCTCGGTGCCGGAGCTGACCATGCGCACCAGCTCCATGGACGGCACCAGCTGGCAGACCAGCTCTGCCATCTCCACTTCCAGCGCGGTCGGCGCGCCGTAGGACAGGCCGTGCTCGAGCTGCCTGCGCACGGCGTCGAGCACTTCCGGATGGCCGTGGCCGAGGATCATCGGGCCCCAGGAGCCGACGTAGTCGACGTAGCGCTTGTCGTCCTCGTCGATGACGTAGGCACCCTCGGCGTGCTTGAAGAACAGCGGAGTGCCGCCGACGCTGCGGAAGGCGCGCACCGGCGAGTTGACGCCGCCGGGGATGTGCTTCTGGGCGTTGCTGAACAGGATTTCGGAGCGGGACATGGAAAGGGTCTCTCGAAAGGAAGGTCAGATGTCGGCGAACAGTTGGCTGAAGGCGTGCGCGCGGCGCTCGACTTCGGCGGCATTCGGGGCGGCGAACAGGGCGTGGATCACCGCGACCAGGCTGGCGCCGCGGGCGATCAGGCCGGGGGCGTTGTCCAGGGTCACCCCGCCGATGGCCACCAGCGGCAGGCGGAAGCGGGTGCGCGCCTCGTCGAGCAGCTCGGGGGTGGCGGCCGGCGCACCGGGCTTGGTCTGCGAATTGAAGAAGCGGCCGAAGGCCAGGTAGCTGGCGCCGTCCTGGCGGGCCTGCTCGGCCAGCTCCAGGCGGGCGTGGCAGGTGGCGCCGATGACGGCGTCGCGGCCGAGCAGGGCGCGCGCGGCGGACAGCGAGCCGTCGCTCTGCCCCAGGTGCAGGCCGACGCCCAGGCGGGTGGCCAGCTCCAGATCGTCGTTGATGATCAGCTGCGCGCCGTGGCGCAGGCACAGCTCGGCCAGCGCCTCGGCCTCACGCAGGCGACGGGCGGCGTCCGTGGACTTGTCGCGGTACTGCAGCAGCCTGGCGCCGCCGCGCAGGGCGGCCTCGACGTAGGGCAGCAGGCGGCCATCGGCCAGCAGCTGGCTGTCGGTGATGGCGTAGAGTCCGCGCAGCGGCTTCATCGGCGGGCTTTCCTCGGGCAGGGGATCAGGAGCAGAAGTCCAGCGGCAGGCGGCGCGGCACGTACTGGCCGCGGCCGGGCTGCTCGGCGTCGCGCAGGGTGCGCCAGGTGTAGGCGAGGGCCGAGCGCACCGCGCTGACCAGCTCCTCGCCCAGCGCCAGGCGGCCGGCCAGGGTGCTGGCCAGGGTGCAGCCGGAGCCGTGGTAGCTGCCCGGCAGGCGCGCGCAGGTGAAGTCGTGGCGGCTGCCGTCGCGCGAGTACAGGCGGTTGTGCACCTCGCGCTCGTCGCCGTGGCCGCCGGTGATCAGCAGGTGCTCGCACAGCGGCAGCAGCTTTTCGGCGCACTCGTCGGCGCTGCCCTCCGGCAGCTCGGCGAGGATGCGCGCTTCCGGCAGGTTGGGCGTGGCGATGCGGCACAGCGGCAGCAGGCGCTCGCGGATCGCGTAGCCGACCTCGTCCTTGCCCAGTGCACCGCCGCCGCCGGCGCGCAGCACCGGGTCGCAGACCAGCGGCACGCCGGGCAGTTGCTGCATGATCTCCACCACGGTGTCGACCATCTCCAGCGAGCCGAGCATGCCCAGCTTGACCGCGGTGACCGGCAGATCGTCGATCACCGCGTTGGCCTGGGCCAGCACCCAGGCACGGTCGAGGACGCGGAAGTCGCTGACGTCGACGGTGTCCTGCACGGTCAGCGCGGTGACCGCCGGAGCGGCGTGGCAGCCCTGGGCGAGCAGGGCCTCGATGTCCGCCTGCAGGCCGGCGCCGCCACTGGGATCGTGGCCGGACAGGCAGAGGACGACGGGACGGGAAGGGTATCGGTTCATGGCTGCCGAGCTTACCACCAAAGTCGACCGCCTGCCCGGGCGGCGCGCCGCGCTTCTGCTTCACTGCAAGGCATGCAACGGCAGGAGGTGGACGATGACTCCCGAGCACTGCGCGGAAACCCATACCGTGACCAACCAGCCGACGCCGCTGGACGGCGCCAACCTGTACCGCGGCGACCGCCCGCTGCAGGAGTGGCTGCAGCGCTTCGGCGCCGACTGGGGGGCGGCGCGGCTGACCGAGTACGGCGAGCTGAGCGGCGGGGAGTTGCTGGCGGCCGGCTTCGCCGCCAACCGCCATGCTCCCGAGCTGCACAGTCACGACCGCTATGGCCACCGCATCGACCAGGTGGAGTTCCATCCCGCCTGGCACCGGCTGATGCAGGCCGGCATCGCCCACGGCCTGCATGCGCTGCCCTGGCGCGAGCCGCGCCCCGGCGCCCAGGTGCTGCGCGCCGGGCTGTTCTACCTGCACAACCAGGCCGAGGCCGGCAGCGCCTGCCCGCTGACCATGACCCACGCCGGCATCGCCGTGCTGCGTCGTCAGGGCGAACTGGGCGAGGCCTGGCTGCCTGGCCTGCTCAGCCTCGACTACGATCCGCGGCCGCTGCCGGTCGCCGACAAGCGCGGCCTGACCCTCGGCATGGCGCTGACCGAGAAGCAGGGCGGCTCGGATCTGCGCGCCAACAGCACGCGCGCCTTCGCCGTCGGCGCGCGCGGCCCGGGGCAGGCCTACGAGCTGCTCGGCCACAAGTGGTTCTGCTCGGCGCCGATGAGCGACGGCTTCCTCACCCTGGCGCAGGCCGAAGGCGGGCTGAGCTGCTTCCTGCTGCCGCGCCTGCGTCCGGACGGCAGCCACAACCGCATCCACATCCAGCGCCTCAAGGACAAGCTGGGCAACCGCAGCAACGCCTCGGCGGAGCTGGAATATCGCGGCGCGCTGGCCTGGATGGTCGGCGCGGAGGGCCGCGGCATCGCCACCGTGCTGGAGATGGTGGCGCTGACCCGCTTCGACTGCATGACCGGCTCGGCGGCGCTGATGCGCCAGGCGCTCAGCCAGGCCCTGCACCATTGCGCGCAGCGCCAGGTCGGCGGCCGCGTGCTGGCCGCCCAGCCGCTGATGCAGAACGTGCTGGCCGACCTGGCGCTGGAGTCGGAGGCGGCGCTGGCGCTGAGCCTGCGCCTGGGCCACGCCCTGGAGCGTCCGGAGGACGAGCAGGAGCGCCACTTCGCCCGCCTGCTCACTGCGGTGGGCAAGTACTGGGTGTGCAAGCGCGCGCCGGCCTTCGTCCACGAGGCGCAGGAATGCCTGGGCGGCGCCGGCTACGTCGAGGAGAGCATCCTGCCGCGGCTGTACCGCGAGGCGCCGGTCAACTCGATCTGGGAGGGTTCGGGCAACGTGCAGTGCCTCGACGTGCTGCGCGCGCTGAAGACGCCCGGGGTGGCCGAGGCGCTGTTCGCCGAGCTGGCCGACGGCCACGGCGAGGCGCGCCTCAGGGCGCTGGTGCTGCGCCTCAAGCACGCCCTGCAGGATCGCGACGGCCTCGAGTACCGTGCCCGCCAGCTGGCCGGCGAGATCGCCGTGGCGCTGCAGGCCGGCCTGCTGCTGCAGGGCGCGCCGCAGGCGGTCGGCGACGCCTTCCTCGCCGCGCGCCTGGACGCGCCGGCGCTGGCCTACGGCTGCCTGCCGCGCGGGGTGGAGGCGGCGGCGCTGCTGGCGCGCAGCCGCCTGCAGGCGTTCGACTGAGCGCGGTGGAGGCGGCTAGAATGCCGCCTCCAGCCCGCACCGCCCTCCGGCGGCGGCTCCTGTGCGAGCCGTGGGGCGCCGTCCTGCGAACCCGTCATGGCCTTTGTCGACCCCGCCCGCTACAGCAATCCCCTGCGCCGCTTCGCCCGCACCCTGGTGCCCGGCGCCGATCCCCTGGTGGCGGCGCCGCTGCCGTTGCCGGAAAGCCTCGCCGGCGAGCCCTGGTACTCGGTCGGCCGCGCGGTGAGCGCGCTTGGCGGCGTGCGGGTCGATGGCTGGTGTCTGGAGGAGTGGCCGGGCAAGGCGCTGCGTGCCTCCTTCACGGCCTGCTGGCGCGCGGCCGACGGCAGGCTGTGGAACGTGCTGCCCGACCGCCGCACCCTGCTGTTCCTGCCCGATCCGGCGCGCCGCTACGAAGGCGTGCCGGTGGCCCCGCGCTACCAGAGCCTGGAGCGCGACGCCCTGCTGGGCGACTACCTGAAGGTCTGCGCCGCCCTCGGGCGGCCGGGGCTGGACGAGGCGAGCTGGGATACCCTGCAGCAGACCCGCGAGCGCCTGGAAGGCTGGCTGGAGCTGGGTGGAAGCGGCGACAGTCCGTGCCCGTGCCGGAGCGGCAGGCGCTACCAGAACTGCTGCAGCCGCCGGCTGCGTGACAGCCTGTGATGGCCCGTCCGCCGCGCAAGCCGTCCGCCGCAGCGGCGCGGCCCGGGCCGCGCCCGGCCACCGCCAAGCCGCCGC
>NZ_SSTC01000066.1 GCF_004801855.1 Pseudomonas sp. A-1
GGGGGCGGCGCCGAACACCCGCCAGCCGGCGCGGCGACGCGCCTCCTCCGGGCTCAGCCCTGCGGCGGCCAGCTCGGCGCTCTCGCGGCGCACCCGCGCGGCCAGCGGGTTGAGCTGTTCCGGCTCGTCCAGCGCGGCCACCGCCAGCACCGCGGCGTCGAACAGGCGCAGCAGGTTGGCGAAGGCATCGCGGAAGAAGCCGGAGACGCGCAGGGTAACGTCGACCCGCGGGCGGTCGAGCAGCGACACCGGGAGGATCTCGAAGTCCTCGACCCGCCCGCTGCCGGCCTGCCACACCGGGCGCACGCCGAGCAGCGCCATGGCTTGGGCAATATCGTCGCCGCCGGTGCGCATGGTCGCCGTGCCCCACACCGACAGGCCGAGGCGGATCAGGTGCTCGCCGTGGTCCTGCAGGTGCCGTTCGAGCAGCAGGCTGGCCGACTGGAAGCCCAGCCGCCAGGCGGTCGGCGTCGGCAGGTTGCGCACGTCGACGGAATAGAAGTTGCGCCCGGTGGGCAGCACGTCGAGGCGCCCGCGGCTGGGCGCGCCGCTCGGTCCCGGCGGCACGAAGCGGCCGTCCAGCGCGGCGAGCAGGCCAGCGATCTCCGCCGCGCCGCAGCCGTCGAGCAGCGGCGCGACGCGCTCGTGCAGCTCGGCGAGCACCGCGGCGCTGGCCGCGCCGGGCGCATCCATCTGCCCGTCGATCAGTTGCAGGGCGAGCAGCTCCAGGCGCTCGCGGGTGTCGCCCGCCGTGCGCCACAGCTCGTCGCATACATCGATCAGGCAGTCCGGGCGCGGGCCGCTCCACGCCTCGCCGGAGTCGCCGGCCAGTGGGTCCCAGCCCAATTTCAGGTCGGCGGCCAGCGCGCGCAGCAGGCTGGCGTTGCCGCCCTGCCCGTCGCCGCGCGGCACGCGCAGCAGCGCCAGCAGGGTGTCGCGGCGCAGGCGGCCCGTCGGCGATTCGCCGAACACGTGCAGGCCGTCGCGGATCTGCGACTCCTTGAGGTCGCACAGGTAGGCGTCGAGTTGCGGCAGCCAGCTGTCCGGGTCGTCGCTGAGCTGCAGGTTCAGCTCGCGGTCCAGCGCGGTGGCGCGCACCGTGGCGAGGATCTCGCCGCGCAGCTCTCCGGCGCGGCGCGGGTCGAGCTGGCTGGCCTCGTAGTATTCGTCGGCGAGGCGCTCCAGGTCGCGCAGCGGGCCGTAGCTCTCGGCGCGGGTCAGCGGCGGCATCAGATGGTCGACGATCACCGCCTGGGTGCGGCGCTTGGCCTGCGCGCCCTCGCCGGGATCGTTGACGATGAACGGGTAGACGTTGGGCAGCGGGCCGAGGATCGCGTCCGGCCAGCACGCGGCGGACAGCCCGACGCCCTTGCCCGGCAGCCATTCGAGGTTGCCGTGCTTGCCGACGTGGATCACGGCATCGGCACCGTAGGCTTCGCGCAGCCAGAAGTAGAAGGCCAGGTAGCCGTGCGGCGGCACCAGCAGCGGATCGTGGTAGATCGCCGCCGGATCGAGCTGGTAGCCGCGCGCCGGCTGGATGCCGACGAAGGTCAGGCCCAGGCGTAATCCTGCGACCATCATCCGCCCGCCGCGGAACATCGGGTCGTTTTCCGGCGCGCCCCAGCGCTGCAGCACCGCCTGTTGATTGGCGGCGGGCAGGCGCGCTAACAGCCGGCGATAGTCGGCCAGCGAAAGGCTCTGCTGGCAGGGGCGCAGGTCGAGGCTGTCGAGATCGTTGCTTACACCGCCGAGCAGGGCGTGGATCAGCGCGGTGCCGGAATCCGGCAGACCGGCGACCGGGTAACCCGAAGCTTCCAGCGCGCGGAGGATGTTCAGCGCCGCCGCCGGGGTGTCGAGGCCGACGCCGTTGCCGATGCGCCCGTCGCGGGTCGGGTAGTTGGCCAGCACCAGGGCGATGCGCTTGTCGGCGTTGGCCTTGCGCGCCAGGCTCACCCAGCGTCGCGCCAGCTCGGCGACGAAGTCCATGCGCTCGCCGTCGGCCTGGTAGCAGACCACGTCGCTCTGGCTGCGCTCGCTGCGCCAGGCCAGCCCCTTGAAGCTGATCGGCCGGGTGACGATGCGCCCATCCAGTTCCGGCAGCGCCACGTGCATGGCCAGGTCACGCGGGCCGAGGCCCTGCGGGTTGTCCTGCCAGCGCTGGCGGTTGTCCAGCGCGCAGATCGCCTGCAGCACCGGCACGTCGCGGCGGAACGGACGCAGCGCCGGGCGCTCCGGGCTGGACAGGGCAAAGCCGGTGGTATTGAGGATCAGCGCCGCGTCGCTCTCGTCCAGCCAGTCCTCGACCTGGGCCAGGCAGGCCGGCTCCTTGAGGCTGGCCACGGCGATCGGCAGCGGATTGAGGCCCTGGGCGACGAGACGCGCGCAGAACTCGTCGACGAAGGCGGTGTTGGCCGCCTGCAACTGCGCGCGATAGAGCAGCAGCGCCGCCACCGGCTCACCGGGGCGCCAGTCGTCACGCCACAGCGCCGGGGTGCCGCTGCCGTGGCGCGGGTGATAGACGGCGACGCGCTGCAGCGCCTGCGGCTCGCGCCATTCGCCGGGATGGTCGAGCCAGCGGTCGGCGAGGAAGCGGTACAGCTGGCGGGCGTTGTCCAGCCCGCCCTGGCGCAGGTACTGCCAGGCGCGCTCGGCGTCCGCGGCGGATACCGTGCTCAGGCGGGTCAGCTCCGGGTCGGGACGGTCGTCGCCGGGCACCAGGATCAGGATGGCGCTGGCCTCGCCCAGCTCGACCAGCCGCTCGATGCCGTAGCGCCAGTAGCCCACCCCGCCGTGCAGCGAGAGCAGGATCAGCCGCGCATGGCGCAGCACGTCCTCGACGTAAAGGTCGACCGAGGCGTGGTTGCGCAGCTGGGCGGGGTTGGCCAGGCGCAGGCTCGGATAGTCGCCGCCCAGTTCGCCGGCGGCCGTGGCCAGCAGCGTCAGGTTGGAGTCGCCGCTGCAGAGGATCACCAGCTCGGCCGGGGTCTGGCCGAGGTCGGCGATGCTGTCGTCGGGGACGAAGCCGCCGGGCTGGGTGCGCAGGAGGTGCATGCGTTCAGCGGGGCAGCGCGGCGCGCAGCTCGGCGTCGATCACCGCGGCGTCCAGCGCCTGGCCGATGATCACCAGACGGGTGGCGCGCGCTTCGCCTTCGCGCCAGGCCCGGTCGAAGTGGCGGTCGAAGCGCTGGCCGACGCCCTGCACCAGCAGGCGCATGGCCTTGCCCGGCACGGCGACGAAGCCTTTCACCCGCAGCACGGCGTGACGCTGCACCAGCTCGGCGAGCGTGGCGAGCAGCAGGCGCTCGTCGACTTCCGGCAGCTCGACGCCGAAGGCGTCGAACTCGTCGTGGTCGTGGTCCTCGCCGTCGCTGTGGTCGTGATGGCCGGGACGGGCGTCGATGTGCAGTTCGGCCTCGGCGCCGATGCCCAGCAGCACGTCCAGCGGCAGGCGGCCCTGCTGAGCCTCGACGATCTTCACCGCCGGCGGCAGCTCCTCGGCGACCTCGGCGCGCACCGCGGCCAGGACCTCGGCATCGAGCAGGTCGGTCTTGTTGAGCACCACCAGGTCGGCGCAGGCTAGCTGGTCCTCGAACAGCTCGTGCAGCGGCGATTCGTGGTCGAGGTTGGGGTCGGCGCGGCGCTGCTCGTCCACCTGCGCGGGGAAGGCGGCGAAGGTGCCGGCGGCCACCGCCGGGCTGTCGACCACGGTGACCACCGCGTCCACGGTGCAGGCGTTGCGGATTTCCGGCCAGTTGAAGGCCTGCACCAGCGGCTTGGGCAGGGCGAGGCCGCTGGTTTCGATGAGGATCTGGTCCAGGTCGCCGCGGCGCGCCACCAGTTCGCGCATTACCGGGAAGAACTCTTCCTGCACGGTACAGCACAGGCAGCCGTTGGCCAGCTCGAACACCCGGCCCGCGGCCTCCTCCTCGCTACAGCCGATGGCGCACTGCTTGAGGATCTCGCCGTCGATGCCCAGCTCGCCGAACTCGTTGACGATCACCGCGATGCGCCGGCCCTGGGCATGGTCCAGCAGATGGCGCAGCAGGGTGGTCTTGCCCGAGCCGAGGAAGCCGGTGACGATAGTGACGGGAAGTTTGCTCAAGGATTTCATGCGCGGCCCTGGCTGGCTGGCGGGGGGCATGACGAGACGCCGCCGGACGCACGCGCGCCGGTCGGTCGGATTCGCCACCGGATCACCCCGCCCGGTTGTCGTGAAGTTCCGGAAACGCTCCGCGAGGCGGGGCGCTTCCTTCGAGGCAGGTCTCCTGGCTCACGGTGGGCGCCTTGGCGCCATCCCCTCGCCTTCCCGCGTGAGCAGTGGCGTCGTGAGGGGACTCGTACCGTTTACAGTTGCGGGGGCAGCCGCGGTGTCGCACCGCGTTCCCTCTTAGCTCCGGCCCAGACCGGAGAACCTCGGGGCCGCAAGGCTACGCAGGGTGCGCGCGGCGGTCAATGGCGGCGGCGTCGGGGCCTGTAAGGGGCGAATTCATTCGCCCGATCGCCTCGCACAGGCGAATGAATTCGCCCCTACAAGAGGGATGGCCGGTTGACGCCGTGCGCGGCGGCATGCTGTCGTAAAAAAAGATCGCCCGCCGGGGCGCGTCCCATAACCGCGCCATCTGCCGCGATTCCACCGTCTTCGTCCGCAAAATCTCATGATTTCAGTACCCGACTCATCACCCCAGGCGCAGCGCCCAGCCCGGCTGCTGGCCGCCGGTTTCGGCTGCCGGCGCGGCTGCACGGCCGGCGAGCTGAGTCGCTTGCTGGAGGACAGCCTGCGCGAACAGGGGCTGAACGTCGCCGATCTGCACGCCCTGGCGAGCCTCGACGGCAAGCTCGGCGAACCGGGCCTGCAGGCATTGGCCGTACAGCTGGACCTGCCGCTGCATGGCCTCACCGTGGAGCGGTTACGCGAGTATGAACCACGGCTCACCAGCCGCTCCGCAGCCGCCCGGCGCGCCACCGGCTGCGCCGGGGTGGCCGAGGCCAGCGCCCTGGCGCTCGCCGAGGCGCTGGGCGGAGCGTCCGCCGAGCTGCTGATCGCCAAGCGGCGCAGCGCCAACGCCACCTTCGCCCTGGCGCGTGCCAGACAGGAGCTTGCATGACCGTCTTCTTCATCGGCGCCGGTCCCGGCGATCCGGACCTCATCACCGTGCGCGGCCAGCGGCTGATCCGCAGCTGCCCGGTGATCCTCTATGCCGGCTCGCTGGTGCCCGCAGCGGTACTGGAGGGCCACGGCGCCCATACCGTGGTGAATACCGCCGAGCTGGAGCTGGCGCAAATCGTTGACCTGCTGGCCGAAGCCCACGGGCGCGGCGAGGACGTGGCGCGGGTGCATTCCGGCGACCCGTCGCTGTACGGCGCCATCGGCGAACAGATCCGCCACCTGCGCCGCCTGGGCATTCCCTACCAGATCGTCCCCGGCGTCACCGCCACCGCCGCCTGCGCCGCCCTGCTCGGCTGCGAGCTGACCCTGCCCGAGGTGTCGCAGACGCTGATCCTCACCCGCTACGCCAGCAAGACGCAGATGCCGGAAGGCGAGCAGCTCGGCGATCTGGCCCGCCACGGCGCGACCATGGCCATCCACCTGGGCGTGCGCCAGCTGCCGCAGATCGTCGAGGAACTGCTGCCCCATTACGGCGCCGACTGCCCCGTCGCGGTGATGCACCGGGCCAGTTGGCCGGACCAGGACTGGGTGCAGGGCACCCTGGCCGACATAGTCGCCAGGGTCGCCACGAAGGACTTCCGGCGCACCGCGCTGATCCTGGTCGGCCGGGTGCTGACCGCCGAGGACTTCGCCGACTCATCGCTGTACTCGGCAGTAGTGCAGGTTACGGCGCCTTTCTGAAGTCAACCGCAGCCGACCTTCCCGGCGCTCGCCGGCTGCCGCTCAGAACGTCTCCCAGGCCTCTTCCCTGACGCCGCCCGCCCTGGCCGACGCTGCCGGCACCATGACCTCGCGCTGGGAAAGCTCGCGCGGCGGCAGCGCATCCGGCTGCGGCGGCGCGTCACCCAGGCGGAACACCGCCACCGCCTCCTGCAGCGTCTGCGCCTGGTCGGCCAGCGAGAGCGACGCGGTGGACGCCTCCTGCACCAGTGCGGCGTTCTGCTGGGTCACCTGTTCCATCTGCGCGACGGCGGCGTTGACCTGGGCGATGCCTTGGCTCTGCTCCTGGGAGGCGGCGGAGATCTCGTCGATGATGTCGGTGACCCGGCGCACGGCGCCGACCACCTCGGCCATGGTCCGGCCGGCCTGCTCGACCAGTTGCGAGCCATCCTCGACCCGGCGCGTGGACTCCTCGATCAAGGCCTTGATGTCGTTCGCCGCGGAGGCCGAGCGACTGGCCAGGTTGCGCACCTCGCCGGCCACCACCGCGAAGCCGCGGCCTTCCTCGCCGGCGCGCGCCGCTTCCACCGAGGCGTTGAGGGCGAGGATGTTGGTCTGGAAGGCGATCGAGTCGATCACGTTGATGATGCTGGCGATGCGCTGCGAGCTGTCGGTGATGCCCTGCATGGTCTCGACCACCCGGTGCACCACCACGCGCCCTTGCTCCGCGGTGCGCGAGGCGTTGTTGGCCAGCACATGGGCCTGGCGGGCGTTGTCGGCATTCTGCTGCACCGTGGCGGTCAGCTCCTCCATGCTGGCCGCCGTCTGCGCCAGGGAGGCCGCCTGCTGCTCGGTACGCGCCGACAGGTCGACGTTGCCTCTGGCGATCTGCGCCGAGCCGCTGGCGATGCTCTCGCTGCTGGCGCGCACCGAACCTACCACCTGGGTCAGCGAGCCCTGCATCCGCTGCATCGCGTAGGTCACGCTGCCCGGCAGCGCCCGCGACATGTCGATGCGCGCGGTGAGATCGCCATTGGCGATGCTGGTCGCCAGGTCGGCCACTGCGGCCGGCTCGCCGCCCAGCTGGCGGGTCAGGCCGCGGGTCAGGAGCACGCCGATCAGCACACCGGCCAGCAGTCCGGCGGCGGTCAGGCCGATCATCAGCAGACGGATGTCGGCGTAGATCTCGTCGGTCTGATGGCTGAGTTCGGCGGCGTTGCCCATCTTGCTCTCGACCAGCTGGGTCATCATCTCGGTGGCCTGGTCGGCAACCGGGCGTATGGAAGTGAGCAGGTATTCGGTCGAGGAGCGCGGATAGGGCACATCTTCGCCATCGAGGCGGCGGACCACATCCTTGATGTTCTGCTCGAATTCCGCCTGCACCTCCAGCAGATAGCCGAGTCGGGTCTTGTCATCCTCGCTGACGAAGGTTTCTCCGGCCCTGGCCATCTCGCTGCGTACCAGCTCCAGATGTTCATTCAGCTCGCTCAGATACTCCTGCCGCTCCTCGATCGACGCCGTCAGGATCGCGCTGCGAATGGCCGAGGCCGCGGCCAGGAACTGGCTGTTCGCTTCGCCGGCATAGCGCAGGCCGGCAGCCTCGCGCTCGTACATCAGGGACGCCAGTTCCTTGAGCTGCGCAGCCTTGAGAATCCCCTGCAGACCGACGAAGGCGCCGATCAGCGATACCAGAAAAAATCCACAGACCAGCTTGGTGCCCACTGTCTGTCGTCTCAACCAATCCATGCATGTTCTCCAGGCCGAAATGGACAACGCCCCGGCCACCAGGCCGAGGCGTCGCGACATTCACCGCTCCCTCAGGTCCCCCAGACCTTCTGCGCCTTGGGCGCTTCGGCGAGGATTTCGTCGACCACCGGGCCGATCTCCTCGGGCAGCCAGCGCGCGCCCTTGTCGCGGGTCACCCCGGTGCGCCAGCCGTCACCTAGGGAGATGCGCCCGCCCTGGCTCTCGAACACCTGGCCGGTGACGTGGCGCGACTGGGCGCTGCCCAGCCAGACCACCAGCGGCGCGACGTTCTCCGCCGCCCACAGGTCGAAGCTGCCGTCCTCGGGCTTCTTCACCACCTCGGCCATGGCGCTCTCGGTCATCGCAGTGCGCGCGGCCGGGGCCAGGGCGTTGGCGGTGATGCCGTAGCGGCCCAGTTCCGCGGCCTGCACCAGGGTCAGCGCGGCGACGCCGCCCTTGGCCGCCGAGTAGTTGGACTGCCCCACCGAGCCCTGCAGGCCGGCGCCGGAGCTGGTGTTGATGATGCGTGCATCGACCGGCTGGCCGGCCTTGGCCTGGTCGCGCCAGCGCCGGGCGAGGATGTTGGCCAGGCAGAAGTGGCCCTTGAGGTGCACCTGCATGACCAGATCCCAGTCCTCTTCGCTGAGGCTGAGGAACATGCGGTCGCGCAGGATGCCGGCGTTGTTGACCAGCACGTGCACCTCGCCGAAGGCCGCCAGGGCGGCATCGACGATGCGCTGGGCGCTTTCCAGGCGGGTGATGTCGTCGGCGTTGGCGATGGCCTGGCCGCCGGCGGCGCGGATCTCGCCGGCGACGTCGTCGGCGGCGGCTTGACGGATGTCGTTGACCACCACGTTGGCGCCCTCGGCGGCGAAGGCCAGCGCATAGGCGCGGCCCAGCCCGCCGCCGGCGCCGGTGATGATCACGGTTCTTCCTGCACAGATAGCCATGGTTTGTTGTCCTTGTTCTCTAATGTTCGGGTCAGCAGTCGACGCCCCATTCCTGATCTGGATGGCTCCCACGCTCCTGCGTGGGAGCCCCTGGGCGGGCGCTCCGCGCCCATGGCCGCAGAGCGGCCCGGGCTGCATGCCCACGCTGGAGCGTGGGCACGATCACGCGGAGTTACAGCCTTTCGATGATGGTCACGTTGGCTTGGCCGCCGCCTTCGCACATGGTCTGCAGGCCGTAGCGGCCGCCGCTGCGCTCCAGCTCGTGCAGCAGCGTGGTCATCAGCCGCGCGCCGGTGGCGCCGAGCGGGTGGCCGAGGGCGATGGCGCCGCCGTTGGCGTTGGTGCGCGCCGGGTCGTAGTCCAGCTCCTTGGCCCAGGCCATCACCACCGAGGCGAAGGCCTCGTTGATCTCCACCCGGTCGATGTCGTTCATAGTCATGCCGGCCTTCTTCAGGGCATGGCGGGTCGCCTCGATGGGCGCGGTAAGGTGCCAGATCGGGTCGTCGCCGCGCACGCTGAGGTGGTGGATGCGCGCGCGCGGGGTCAGGCCGTAGCGCTTGAGCGCCGCCTCGGAGACCACCAGCAGCGCCGCCGAGGCGTCGCAGGTCTGGCTCGAAACTGCGGCGGTGATCGACGGGAACTCAGCGCCCACCGGCTCCAGGCTGGCCATCTTCTCCAGAGTTGTCTCGCGCGGCGTCTCGTCGTACCAGACGCCTTCCAGCGGGACGATCTCGCGGGTGAAGCGGCCGGCGGCGATGGCGCTCAGGGCGCGCTGGTGGCTCTCCAGGGCGAAGGCCTCCATCTGCGCGCGGCTGATGCCCCAGTGGTCGGCGATGCGCTGGGCGGCGTAGAACTGGTTGACCGGCTGGTCGCCGAAGCGCGCCTGCCAGCCCTTGCTGCCGGAGAACGGATCGGCGAAGCCGAGCGGCTGGCCGGCGAGCATGGCCGAGGAGATCGGGATCTGCGTCATGGTCTGCACGCCGCCGACCGCCACCACGTCCTGGGTGCCGCTCATCACCGCCTGGGCGGCGAAGTGCAGCGCCTGCTGCGACGAGCCGCACTGGCGGTCGACGGTGGTGCCCGGCACGTTGAGCGGCAGGTCGGCGGCCAGCCAGCTGGTGCGGGCGATGTCGCCGGCCTGCGAGCCGATGGTGTCGACGCAGCCGAAGATCACGTCGTCGTACTCGTGGGCCGGGATCGGGTTGCGCGCAACCAGCGCCTTCAGCACGTGGGCGCCGAGGTCGATGGCATGCACGTGGGACAGACCGCCCTTGCGCTTGCCGGTCGGGCTGCGCAGGGCGTCGACGATATAGGCTTCAGCCATGGATCACTCCTCGAAGGTCTGGGCCGGCGCCAGCGCGGCGCCGTCGGCCAGCACGCAGGCGGCCACGCGGGACTTGTGGAAGGCGCGGTCGCCCCAGGAGGCGTCCAGCGCCCAGGCGCGCTTCATGAACATCTGCAGGTCGACTTCCCAGGTGTAACCCATGGCGCCGTGTACCTGGATGCCGTGGCGGGCCGACAGCCAGGCCGCCTCGGCGCAGGCCAGGCGGGCGTGGGAGACGTGCACCGCGGCATCGGACGCGCCATTGGCCAGGGCGTGGGCGGCGCGATAGAGCACCGGCTTGGCGAACTCGACTTTGGTGGCCACGTCGGCCAGGTGATGCTTGACCGCCTGGAAGCTGCCGATCGGCTTGCCGAACTGCTTGCGCTGGGCGACGTAGTCGACCGACAGGTCGAGCATGCGCTGGGCCAGGCCCAGGGCCTGACCGGCCACCGCCAGGGCGCCGCGATCCAGGGTCTGCGCCCACAGCGCGCGGCCCTGCTCGCCGGTGGCGACGCGGGTCGCCGAAATCGGCTCCCAGACCACCTGGCTGAGGCGGCGCGAGGCGTCGATGCTCGGGCTGGCGATCACGTCGACCAGCGGGCGCGGCACCAGGTGCACTTCGTCGCCGTGGGCGAGCAACAGGTAGTTGGCCAGGTGGGCGTCGGCCACCAGCGGGTTGATCGGGTGGCCGACGGCGACGCGGATGCTGCCGTCGGCGATCTGCGCCAGGGCATCGTCGCGCCCGGCGGTGCCTTCGGGCAGCGCGGTCAGCAGGCCGGCAGCCACGTAGGCGGTGTCGGCCAGCGAGTCGGGAATCGCGTAGTAGCCCAGCTCCTGGGTCATCAGCGCCCAGGCCACGTCGTCCATGCCCAGGCCGCCGCAGGCTTCGGGTACCGACAGGGCGGTGAGGCCCTGCTCGGCGATCTTGTTGCGCAGCTCGGGCGAGCGGCCGGCGTCGGTTTCCCAGACGTCGCGCAGCATCTCGGGGGCCGCCTCGGTCATCAGGAAGCGGCTGATCGCCTCGCGGAAGGCGAGCTGGTCGTCGTTGAAGGTGAAGTCCATGGCCCGCTCCTTACTTCGGCAGGCCGAGCATGCGCTCGGCGATGATGTTGCGCTGGATCTCGTTGGTGCCGGCGTAGATCGGCCCGGCCTGGGCGAACAGGAAGCCCTCCAGCCAGCCCTCGCTGCCGTCCAGCAGCTCGCCGCGCGCGCCGAGGATGCGCATGGCGGTCTCGTGCATGCGCAGGTCCAGCTCGGACCAGAAGATCTTGTTGGTGCTCGACTCGGCGCCGATGCGCGCGCCGCGCGCCAGGCGGCCGACCGTGTGGTAGGCGGACAGCGCGTAGGCCTGGGCGTCCATCCACGCCTGGACCACCGCCTCGCGGATGCTCGGGTCGCGGTCGGCGCTGTCCTGGTTGGCGCGGTACAGCTCGACCAGCTTGCGCGCGGTGGCCTGGAAGCGCGCCGGCGAGCGCAGCAGCAGGCCGCGCTCGAAGCCGGCGGTGGCCATGGCCACGTGCCAGCCCTGGCCTTCGGCGCCGATGCGGTTGTCCAGCGGCACGCGCACGTCGTCGAAGAACACCTCGGCGAAGGCGTCCTTGCCGTTGAGCGCCTTGATCGGGCGGATGGTCACGCCGGGGCTGTCCAGCGGCACCAGCAGGAAGGACAGGCCGTGGTGGCGGCTGGAGGCCGGGTCGCTGCGGAACAGACCGAACAGCCAGTCGGCGAAGATCGCCCGGGTCGACCAGGTCTTCTGGCCGTTGAGCACGTAGTGGTCGCCGTCGCGGATCGCCTTGCTGGTGATCGCCGCCATGTCCGAGCCGGCGTTCGGCTCCGACCAGCCCTGCGCCCACATGTCGGCGCTGGCGGCCATGCGCGGCAGGAAGCGCTTCTTCTGCTCCTCGGTGCCGAACTCCATCAGGGTCGGGCCGAGCAGCAGCTGGCCGTTCTGGTTGACGCGCATCGGCGCGCCGGCACCGTAGTACTCCTCCTCGAAGATCAGCCATTCGGTGAGGTCGCAGCCGCGCCCGCCCAGTTCGGCCGGCCACATCACCATGGACAGGCGGGCGTCGAACAGGCGGCTTTCCCATTCGCGGTGTTGTTCGAAGCCTTCACGGGTGTCGTAGCTGGCCAGCGGCTCGCGCGGCAGGTTGTCCGCCAGCCAGGCCCGCACCTCGGCGCGGAAGGCCTTCTGTTTGGGGGTATAGGCAAGGTCCATGGTGCGTCCTCAGAACTTGGCGTCGCGCTTCTCGACGAAGGCCCGGCGGGTCTCCGCGGAGTCCGGGCTGGTGTAGGCCTGCAGGGTGAAGCCCTGCTCCCAGCGGTACTTGTCTTCGAGGTTGCCGTCCTCGATGCCGTTGAGGGCTTCCTTGGCGATGCGGATCATCGCCGGGCTCTTGGCGGCGATCTTGGCGGCGATCTCCAGGGCGGCCTCGCGCAGCTCTTCCTTCGGCACCACGCGCTCGATGAAGCCGTACTTCTCGGCCTCGCGGGCGCCGATCTTCTCGCCGGTGAAGAACAGGTAGCGGACCTTCTGCACCGGGAACAGGCGCTGCAGGTGGGCGCCGCCGCCCATGGCGCCGCGATCGACCTCCGGCAGGGCGAAGGTGGCGCACTCGGCGGCGACCACGATGTCGGCCGCGCCGGTGATGCCGATGCCGCCGCCGAGCACGAAGCCGTGCACCGCGACGATCACCGGCACCGGGCTGCGGTGCACGGCGCGGAAGGTCTCGTAGTTGCCCTTGTTGACGGCGACGATGCGCTCGGGATGGGCGTCGAGTTCCTTGATGTCGACCCCGGCGCAGAAGCCGCGGCCCTCGGCGCGGATGACGATCACGCGCACTTCCGGGTTGGCGCCCAGCTCGTCGATCGAGCGCGCCAGGCCCAGCCATTCCTGGCTGTCCAGCGCGTTGACCGGCGGCTTGGCGATCGTCAGTTCGGCAATGCCCGCCTCGATACGGGTAGTGAATGCCTGGCTCATTGTTGTTGGCTCCTGGTAGGCATGGCGGGGTTCAGGAGATGGCCGGCGCGGTCTTCGCCGCGGCCTGGCGGGCGCAGAGCGCGGCCAGGCAGCGCTCGGCCTCGGCGACCATCTCGTCGATCAGTTGCTGGCAGCTCTTCAGCTCGCCGATGGCGGCGGCCACCTGGCCGCTGGGCAGGATGCCCTCGTCGGGGTAACCGTCGACCATCGAGCGCTGCAGCAGCACCGGCTGGTTGGCGGCCATCACCGTCTGCGACACCGCGCCCGGGTCTTCCTTGAGCGCCTGGCGCAGCACGCCGAGCATGTGGCCGAAGCTCATGCCGGTCTGCTGCTTCCACTGCCAGGCGCTGCCCAGGGCGATGCGCAGGCGGCCGAACGGCCCGGCGCCTTCCAGGCGGTTGATGAACGGGTTGTCGATCATCCGGTGGCGCATGCCGTCCACCGCCAGGGTGACGCGGATGCGCTGCGGGTCGTTGACCTTGAGGTAGCGCTCCAGGGTCGCCTTGGGGGTGGGCGAATCGCTGGTCATCAGGAAGCGCGTGCCCATGGCGATGCCGGCGGCGCCGGCGGCCAACGCCGAGGCCAGGCCGCGGCCGGTGGAGTAGCCGCCGGCGGCGATCACCGGCACCTTCACCGCATCGAGCACCTGCGGCAGCAGGATGGTGGTCGGCACGCCGCCGGTGTGGCCGCCGCCCTCGCCGCCCTGGATGGTGATCAGGTCGGCGCCCAGCTCCACGGCCTTCTGCGCGTGCTTGAGCGCGCCGACGGTGGGGATGCACAGCACGCCGGCGGCCTTGAAGCGGGCGATGGTCTGCTTGTCCGGACCGCGGCCGTAGCTCACCGCGCGCAGGCGGTACTGGATCGCGAGATCCACGCACTGCGCGGCGTTTTCCTGGAACATGTGGAAGTTGAGGCCGAAGTTGCTGCCGCCGGTGACCTTGATCACCTTCTGGATCTCGCCTTCCAGCTCGGCGGCCGGGATGGTCGCCCCGGCGAGGAAGCCGAAGCCGCCGGCGCGGGTGGTGGCGATCACCAGGTTGGCGTCGGCCACCCAGCCCATCGCGGTCTGCACGATCGGGTAGCGGCAGCCGAGCGCCTCGGTCAGCGGGGTCTGCAGCAGGGCACTCATGCGCTTTCCCCTTCGCTGGCCGCGGCCTGCTTGTTGGCCTTGGCCATGGCCTTGGCGTCATAGCCGCCCAGCTTGTCGCCGGACAGCAGCTCGTTGTGCACGTGGGCGAAGTGGTGCCAGGCGAACACCGCGTCCATCGCGGTGCGCTTGCCGGCCAGATCCTCGACGTGGTTGATCGCCTGCTTGGTCAGCGCCAGACCCATGCGCGGCTGGGCGGCGACCTTCGCCGCCAGCGCGTAGGTGGTGGCCTGCAGCTCGTCGCGCGGCACCACGCGGTTGACCATGCCCACCTCGTAGGCGCGGCTGGCCGGCATGCGGTCGCCGCACATGAGGAATTCCTTGGCGATGCGCGGGTTCATCTCGTAGGGGTGGGCGAAGTACTCCACCCCCGGAATGCCCATGCGCACCACCGGGTCCTGGAAGAAGGCGTCGTCGCTGGCCACGATCAGGTCGCAGACCCAGGCCAGCATCAGACCGCCGGCGATGCAGGCGCCCTGGACCATGGCGATGGTCGGCTTGGGCAGCTCGCGCCAGCGCCGGCACATGCCGAGGTAGACCTCCTGCTCGCGGGCGTACAGGTACTCGCCACCCGGCTTGTTGGTGTGGTCCCACCACAGCTGAGCGCGCTCGAACGTCTTGTTGATGTCGCGTCCCGGCGTGCCGATGTCGTGGCCGGCGGAGAAGTGCTTACCGGCGCCGCACAGCACGATGACCTTGACCGCGTCGTCGTCCACGGCGCGGCGCAGGGCCGCGTCGAGGGCGTAGGTCATCTGCGAGTTCTGCGCGTTGTTGAACGCCGGACGGTTCATGGTCAGGGTGGCGACGCCGTCGGCCACCGTGTAGATCACCGGCTGCTCGGTCTCGTAGACCGAGGCGTCGGCGCGGGTGACGAATTCGCTGTCGCTGCTCGGGACGCTCATGGTCGATTCCTCAGGCCTGGGTGGCGGCACGGATGCCGGGCGGATTGCCCTTGAGGGCGGAGGCACGCAGGTCGTGCGGGTCGAGGCGGCGGATGATCGCCAACTGCTCGGCGGTCGGATGCGCGGTCTCGCCCATGCCGTCGGCCTTGAGCAGCGGGAAGCCGGTGTTGTCCTGCACCTCCTCGAAGCTCACCCCCGGATGCAGCGAGCGCACGCGCACCGCGCGCTCCGGCCCTTCGAAGTCCATCACGCACAGGTCGCTGACCACGCGGCGGATGTCCATCAGGTCTCGGCGCGAACCCTCCAGCCAGCGCTCGGGCTTGAAGCCGACGCCGGATACCATGTCCACCTCGCCGGCAACGAACACCCGCTTGTTGTGGCTGGGCACGAAGAACGAGTTGATGTGGTTGATGCTGTTGCCCGGCAGGCCGCGCACGCCGAGCATGGCGATCTTCGGCTGGCGGTAGTCGCCGACCACCGACAGGTTGGTCTGGCCCCAGCGGTCGACCTGGGTCGGGCCGATCATCGCGTGGCGGCGGCCGCCCCACACGCACTCGAACACCCGCTCGAAGCTCATGCAGCCGGAGTACTTGGGCACGTAGTCGCCGCGCGGGCCGAGCGGGATCGGCTCCTCGACGAGGAACGCCTCGCTGTCGGTCATCAGCAGTTCCGGGCTGTGGGTGAGCTTGGCCAGGCTGGCGCCCAGGCGCGGGATCACGCCCAGGCCCGAGGCCAGCACTTCGCCGTTGCCGCGCCAGGCTTCCGAGGCGGCGACGATCAGCAGTTCGGCCAGGGTGAAATCACGGGTATCGGTCATCGCTCGTTCTCCTCAGAACACCGGCAGGGGCAGCTTGCCCAGGCGCTCGGCGCCGCCGTTCTTTTCCTGGTAGGCCGTCTCGCCCGGCGTCACGAACTCGTCGACGTAGGCCTGCCAGCCGCCATCTTCCGCCGCACTGGCGACGTAGCGCTTGAAATGGCTCATGTCCCAGCCGTAGTCGGACGGGCAGGAGGTCGGGTGGGCGCCGAACGGGGCGTGCACCACGCCGGTCACCAGGTAGCGCTCGAAGGTGTTGTTGCGCGCTTCCTGAGCGGTCAGCGCGAAGCGCTCGTGCAGGCGCTCGCAGGACACGAAGCATTGCTTGGCGGCGCGGGCGAACAGGTGGTCGAAGTACGGGTCCGGGCCGGTCACCAGGGTGTTGCCCAGGCGGTCGGCGTCGTTGACGTGCAGGAAGGCCACGTCGAGATTCAGCGCCGGCATGGCCAGCAGCACCTCGCCGTCGGCGTAGGGCGAGGCGATGGTCTTCAGCTCGGGGTTGTGGGTCAGCACGTCGGTGGCCAGGCCGCAGCGGGTCGGCAGGAACGGCAGGCGCATGCCGGCGGCGCGCAGGCCCCACTCGAACATGCCCTCGTCCAGCTCCATCAGTTCGGTGAGCTGGCCGGCCTCGCGGCACTTGCGGAACCACGGCTCCAGCGGGATGGCGTCGAGGGTGGCGAAGCCGAAGATCAGTTTCTTGACCTTGCCGGCGGCGCAGAGCATGCCGACCTCCGGACCGCCGTAGGCGACCACGGTGAGGTCCTTGACGTCCGAGCGGAGGATCTCGCGGACGATGGCCATCGGCTTGCGCCGCGGGCCCCAGCCGCCGAAGCCGACGGTCATGCCGTCGCGCAGTTGGGCGACCGCATCGGCCGCCGTCAGTTGTTTGTTCATTGCTGTACTCCTTATTGCCGGCCGGCGGAGAAGTCGTGGCCCCAGATGCTCACGCGAGTGAACTCGAAGGCGCTGTGTTCGGCCCAGTCGAGCTGCAGGCCGCCGTAGCCGTATTCCAGGTCGAAGCCCGAGGGGGTCTTCATGTAGAAACTGGTCATGCGGTCATTGAGGTGCTGGCCGAGGGTCGCCGACAGCGGCACGCCGTGGGCCTGCATGCGGTCGTGGGCGCGGCCCACCTCGGTCATCGAGTCGACCTCGACCATCACGTGCACGCAGCCGCTCGGCACCGGGTACTCGGCCAGCGCCAGGCTGTGGTGGCGGGCGTTGGCGCAGTGCAGGAAGTGGATGCGGGTCGCCGGGGCGCTCGGGTCCGGGCGAAAGTTGAAGATGTCGGAGACCTCGAAGCCGAGCACCTCGGTGGCGAAGGCCAGGGTGGCGTCGAAGTTCGGCGCCGGCAGCACGGTGTGGCCCAGGCCCATGTCGCCGGTGACGAAGCGCGGCACGCCCTGCGGCGAGACGAACGGCAGGCAGTCGGAGCGATGGCCCCAGCTCAGCTCGTGACGGTTGCCCGCCGGATCGACGACGATGGCCAGCGCCTGCACGCCGCGCTGCTCGATCTCCTCGGCGCTGCCGGCCTGCCACTCGACGCCCTTGGCCTCGAGGTGCGCGAGTGCATTGCGGAAGGCCTTCTCCCCGGCCAGCTCCCAGCCCGAGGCCAGGTAGCGCGGCGAATCGCCCTCGACCACCAGCATGCGGAACGGACGCTCGTCCATCTTCACGTACAGAGCGCCGCCCGGCGCGGGGCTGGTCGGCATGCCCAGCACGTCCTCGGCGTAGCACTGCCAGTCGCCGAGATTGCCGACCTGGGCAACGAAGTAACTCAGTCCACGGATGTCGATCATGCCCCTGCTCCTGAAAGATCGTTTCATGACTTGGGGCGATTCTGCGCAGGCCGCACCAGCGGCTCATCGTCCGTTGAGACTAAGCGGCGGCGGGCCGCGGAAACGCCCGTGCGCCAAGGCGCGAGTCGCCGAAGCAAAGGCAACGGTCAAACTTTCGCGACGTCTGCCGATAAGGCTGAAGTGGCTTCGCTGAAGCCGCTTCATTCGCAGAAGGAGTCGTCATGAGCATTTCCGTCGAAGGCATGGCCAGCGCCGCCCTGGCCATGCAACAACAGCAACTCTCCCAGAACATCCAGACCTCCGTACTGAAGAAGGCACTGGATGCCGAGAGCTCCACCACGACCCAGCTGCTGCAATCCATGCCGCAACTGGCCACCGAAGGCACCCTCGGCACCCGGATCAATACCTACGCCTGATCCACACCCGATCTCTTCGCAGCAGCGCCCCTCGACGGGGCCGGACGGCACACGCCGCTCGGCCCCGTCGCATTTCGGCCCGGCACCACCCGCCTAGTCCATATCGGGGATTCCCCCAGCTCTCCGGGTTCGCACACTTCACTCCTGCTAATGGGCCAGAGGAGCCGGTAATGGACTTCGCGCTGAGTGACGAACAATTGATGATCCAGGAGAGCGCGGCGGGCTTTCTCGCCGCGGCTTCCGATTCGGCGGCGGTGCGCGCCGCCATGGCCAGCCCGCAGGGCTTCGATGGAGAGCTGTGGCGACAGATCGCCGAGGAGCTGTGCTGGCCGGGGCTGATGATTCCCGAGCAGTACGGCGGCGTCGGCCTGGGCTTCGTCGAGCAGGCCATCCTGCTCGAACAGATGGGCCGCCACCTGCTCTGCTCGCCGTTCTTCGCCAGCGCCTGCCTGGCCACCCCGGCGCTGCTGCTGGGCGACAACGAAGCGCTGCGCGCATGCTGGCTGCCCGAACTGGCCGCCGGCAGCCTGACCGCCACCCTCGCCTACCGCGAGAACCGCGACGGCTGGCACGCCGCCGAGCAGCCGCGCGCCAGCCGCGACGGCGACGGCGACGGCTGGCGCCTCGACGGTATATATGAAGCCGTGCTCGACGGCGCCAGCGCCGGGCTGCTGATAGTCACGGCCCGCGACGACGCCGGCGCGTTGCGCCTGTTCGCCGTACCCGCCGAGCAGGCCGGCATCCGCCGCCAGGCGCTGCCGACCCTCGACCAGACCCGCCGCCGCGCGCGCATCGAGCTGGACGGCGTGGCGGTCGCCGCCGAGCAGTGTCTGCACGGCCATGGGGCCGGCGAAGTCCTGCTCGACAAGGTGCTGCAGGTCGCCGCCATCGCCCTGGCCTGCGAGCAGACCGGCGCCGCCCAGCGCACCCTCGACCTGACCCTCGCCTACATCGGCGAGCGCAAGCAGTTCGGCCGCACCATCGCCAGCTTCCAGGCCATCAAGCACCGCTGCGCCGACCTGATGCTGGCCATCGAGTGCGCCCGCTCGGCCAGCTACTACGCCGCCTGCGTGGCGCGCGAGGCGCTGGTAGAAGACGGCGACGCGCACTTGGCCGGCCAGTTGGCCGAGGCCTGCGCCATCGCCCAGAGCCAGGCCAGCGAGACCTTCATGCACTGCGCAGCGGAGTCGATCCAGCTGCACGGCGGCGTCGGCTTCACCTGGGAGTACGACCCGCACCTCTACTTCAAGCGCGCCCGCGCCAGCGAGCAACTGCTCGGCACCCCGAGCTGGCACCGCGAGCGCCTGGCCACCCTGATTCTGGAGACCCGCCCATGAAAATCGGATTCGGCATCGAGGACGAAGCCTTCCGCCAGGAAGTCGCCCACTGGCTCGAACAGCACCTGCAAGGCGAATTCGAGCAGCTGCGCTTTCGCGGCGGCCCCGGCGACGAACACATGTTCCCCGAGGAGCGCAAGGCCTGGGAGCGCGAGATGGCCAGGGGCGGCTGGATCGGCCTGGGCTGGCCGCGCGAGTGCGGCGGGCGCGGCCTGTCGATCAGCCAGCAGGTGATCTTCCACGAGGAATACGCCCGCGCCGGCGGCCCGGGCCGCATGGGCCACATCGGCGAGGGCCTGGCCGGGCCGACCATCGCCGCCTTCGGCACCGAGGAGCAGAAGCGCCGCTTCCTGCCCGGCATCCTCGAAGGCCGCGAGTTCTGGTGCCAGGGCTACTCCGAGCCGGGCGCCGGCTCCGACCTGGCCGGGGTGAAGACCCGCGCCCGCCTGGAGGGTGATCGCTGGCTGATCAACGGCCAGAAGGTGTGGACCTCGCTGGCCCACGAGTCGGACTGGTGCTTCGTGATCGCCCGCACCGAACCGGGCAGCGTCGGCCACAAGGGCCTGTCCTTCCTGCTGGTGCCGATGCACCAGGCCAACATCCGCGTGCAGCCGATCCAGCAGATCACCGGTACCAGTGAGTTCAACGAGGTGTTCTTCGACGACGCCGAAACCGCCGCCCACAACATCGTCGGCGCACCCGGCGACGGCTGGAAGATCGCCATGGCCCTGCTCGGCTTCGAGCGCGGCGTGTCCACCCTCGGCCAGCAGATGCTGTTCCAGAACGAGCTGGACGAGATCGTGCGCATCGCCAAAGCCAACGGCGCCGCCGCCGACCCCGTGCTGCGCCAGCGCCTCGCCCGCGCCTGGGCCGGCCTGCGCACCCTGCGCTACAACTCGCTGCGCATGCTCTCCGGCCCGCAGGACGGCAGCCTGCGCCCCGAGGCGATGAGCTACAAGCTGGCCTGGTCCACCTGGCACGTCGAACTCGGCAAGCTGGCGATGGACGTGCTCGGCCCGCAGGCGGAGATCCTCGACGGCGAGCCCTACGCGCTGTCGCGCCTGCAGTCGCTGTTCCTGTTCACCCGCTCGGACACCATCTACGGCGGCAGCAACGAGATCCAGCGCAACATCATCGCCGAACGGGCCCTGGGCATGCCGCGCGAGCCGCGCTGAGCGTAGGGGCGACCGGGGCCCTGCCCCGCTGCCCCGGGTGATCGCAAATCCACTGTAGGGGCGAATTCATTCGCCAAAACGCCTCGCCAAGGCGAATGAATTCCCCCCTACAGGCCGGATGGCCCCGAGGCCACCAGGAGGCCCCCGATCAACACCGACTCCCGCTACCTCGTCTGGCTGCTCGACTTCCTCGCCGGCCAGGGCCTCGACAGCGCGGCCCTGGCGCGCCGCCACCGGCTCGACCCGCAGGCGTTGCTGGCGCCGGATGCCGTGGTCAGCGCCGAGCAGCACCGCGCGCTGCTGCAGGATGCGCTGCACGTGAGCGGCAACGCCGGCCTCGGCCTGCAACTGGGCATCCAGCGCTCGCTGGCCACCCTCGACCAGCTCGGCTACCTGATGATCAGCAGCGGCACCCTGCGCGAGGCGAGCCACGCCGGCCTGCGCTACCAGAACTACCCGGGGCGCTTCTCCGGACGCTCGATCGTCACCTCGTTCGGCGAGATCGAAGGCCAGGGTTGCTACCAGGTCCATGTCCGCGACGATCTCGGCCCGCTGCGCCTGCTCGCCGTGGAGGACGTGCTGGGCAGCATCGTCGCCAGCTGCCGCTGGGTGCTGGGCCGTTCCTTGCCGATCACCCGCCTGCGCTGCGATTTCCCCGCGCCACCCCACGTCGAACTGTACCGGGAGGTGTTCGCCTGCCCGATCCAGTTCGACGCGCCGGCCACCCAACTGTTCTTCGACGCCGCCATCCTCGACCAGCCGCTGCCCCACGCCAGCCCGCAGAGCGCCGCCCTCTACGCCCGCCTGTGCGAGCGCCGCAGCATCGAACTCAGCCGGGGCGACGTGGCCGCACGGCTCTCGCAGATGATCGCCGAGCATATCGCCGAGCCACCGGACCTGGCCGCCGCCGCCGATGCCCTGCACTGCAGCCCGCGCACCCTCAGCCGCAAGCTGCTCGCCCAGGGCTGGCAGTACCAGCAGTTGGTCGACCAGGTGCGCGAGATCCACGCCCGCCGCGCGCTCAGCGACCCCACCCAGAGCATCACCCGCATCGCCCAGCAGCTCGGCTACGCCGACAACTCGGGCTTCTTCCGCGCCTTCAAGAAATGGACCGGGCTGTCGCCCAGCGCCTTCCGCGAGCAGCTGTTCGGCTGAACGCCGAGCCTCTGCCCTGCCCCTCCCCCGCGTCGCACCTCCCCTCCCGCCAACATGGCCGGATCGGCCATCGATCTGTCCGCATCGGCAATGCCCGCACCGGCCCGCAGCTCTAGCATCGAACCCATAACAAGACCCGCCAAAACAACACCGGAGCACCGCCATGCTGAGAACCGAAGGCCTCAATGCCCCCATGTTCGAGAAGTTCGCCCCCAACCCCGGCGCGCGTCCGCTGCTGCCCGAGCTGAGTGCCAAGGCGCAGGTCGCGCTGATGTGCCGGATGCTCAGGCGCGAGGGCTGGGACGACCACATCGCCGGGCACATCACCGTGCGCCAGCCGGATGGCACGGTGCTGACCAATCCCTGGGAGCTGGCCTGGGACGAACTGCGCGCCAGCGACATCATCACCCTCGACCGCCACGGCAAGATCCTCGACAGCGACTGGAACGTCACCCCCGCCCTCGGCCTGCACCTGCAACTGCACGAACTGCGTCCCGACGCCAACGTGGTGATCCACAACCACGCCAGATGGAGCGGCATCTGGGCCGACCTGCAGCAGGTGCCGCCGGTCTACGACCAGTCCGGCGCCTACTGCGGCGTCGAGCTGCCGCTGTACGACGACTATGCCGGCACCTTCGAGAAGCAGCAGACCAGCCTGTCCGCCGCCGAGGCGCTGGGCGACGCCAAGTGGGCGCTGCTGGCCAACCACGGCTCGCTGGTGGTCGGCCGCGACCTGCGCCAGGCCCACCTGCGCGTCGTCACCCTGGAATGGCGCTGCCGCCGCGCCTACGAGGTCAAGCTGGCCGGCGGCGGTCGTCCGCTGGCCGACGAGGTGGTCGAGCGCCTGGCGATGGCCGACGCCAACGGCTTCCCCTTCCTCTGGGAAGCCATGGCCCGCCGCGAACTGCGCAACGATCCGTCCGTCCTCGAATAACGACAATAAGGAGTGCAACCATGAGCCTCATCGTCACCCCCCTGAACAACGTCGGCGTCGAAGTCTCCGGCTTCGACATCAACGGCCCCTACAGCGAGGCGCTGCAGGCCGAGCTGAAGGAGCTGTGGTACGAACACGCCATCCTGCTGTTCCGCGACCAGCAGATCACCCCGGAAAGCCAGATCCGCTTCAGCCGCCTGTTCGGCAAGCTGGAGATGCACCCGCTCAAGGTCACCACCTCGGCCCAGTACCCGGAGCTCTTCGTGCTGGAGAACAACGGCGCCAAGGACAGGTTCACCACCGCTTGGTACCACGGCGAGGAGATCGTCGGCCGCCTCGACTGGCACATCGACCTGCACTACACCGGCCGCCCCAACCACGGCGCCGTGCTGACCGCCGTGGAGGTCGCCCGCGAAGACGGCATGACCGGCTTCGGCGACCTGGCCAAGGCCTTCGACGCCCTCGACGACGAGACCAAGGCGCTGCTGGAGAAGCTGGAGGTGGCCTACTCGTTCAGCATGCAGCGCCGCCACATGCGCTACGTCGACCTGGACGGCTACGTACCCGGCCCCGGCCTGCCGAAGAAGCCTTCGGACATCGGCTTCCCCGACTTCGCCGATGCGGTCTACCCGGCGGTGGTCACCCACCCGGTCAGCGGCCGCAAGATACTTGGCGTGGTCGAGCAGTTCCTCGACCGCATCGTCACCCCGCAGCGATTCGGCCTGTGCAACGACG
Source organism: Pseudomonas sp. A-1 (assembly GCF_004801855.1). Classification (GTDB taxonomy): domain Bacteria; phylum Pseudomonadota; class Gammaproteobacteria; order Pseudomonadales; family Pseudomonadaceae; genus Geopseudomonas. The sequence continues at coordinate 23,239 of NZ_SSTC01000066.1, forward strand.
AAGCCATCGAACTGCTCGAACGCCTGGTGGCGCATATCCGCAAGCCGGAATTCCACTACTTCCACCAGTGGCGCCAGGGCGACATGGTCCTCTGGGACAACTGGCGCGCCATGCACTGCGCCACCGGCACCAAACCGGGCGTGCGCCGGGTGATCAATCGCACCACCATCGAGGGGGACCGGATGCTGGGGCGGGTGTTGAGCGGGGAGTAAGCGGCTGCGGCCTAATTGATGAAAACGACCGGGACCGTGCGAGCGTTCCGGTTGTTTTGGCGGGCTCGAGGATATTCGATAAACCTGACAAAGGGGATTGCATATGAATGCCATTCGATGCAGGAAATTGATTCCGGAGGGGTGAAATTACCCGATTTCGACGCTCCAGGAATGGAGCCTGACTCTAAGCATTTCGGATATTTCCTAGACAGGACGCAACAAAAATGGGTAATCCGAGCATATTGCTTCTCTCCAGATTTCCAGATGAATTTTGTGAACGATTGCGCGAGCATTTCGACTGTTACGAGTACGCCCAGCTCGACAATAACCAGTTGCTGGCTCTAGCCCCCAGGCTGAGAGGTATCGTGGCAAGCGGCGAATCGAGCGTGACCCGCGACCTGATCGCACGCTTGCCCGCACTCGAGATCATTTCGGTGCTTGGTGTCGGTTACGACGGGATCGATATTGAGGCGGCGCGCGAGCATGCAGTATGCGTAACCCATACCCCGGGGCTATCGACCGACGACATTGCCGACTTCGCCATGGCGTTGCTGCTGTCTGCCACACGTCAGGTAGTGGCCGCCGACAAGTTTGTCCGACGTGGGGACTGGACAGTGGGGCGGTTCCCAGTGACACCGCGCGTCTTTGGCGGACGTATCGGCATCGTCGGTCTGGGACGTATTGGTAGAGCGGTAGCAGTACGCGCCCTAGCTTTTGGTATGAGTGTTTCTTACACCAGTCGAACACCGAAGACTGATATTCCTTATTATTGGTACGGCGGTTGCAGGAACTGAGTGCAACAAGGTTATTGGAGTGAAGCAGGTGCCTCATGATGCTTGGCCATCAGCTCGG
>NZ_SSTC01000067.1 GCF_004801855.1 Pseudomonas sp. A-1
GCAGATCGCCGCGCGCGCCTGGCGCGCCGGCCTGGCGCACCTGCGCGGCGTGCTGGGCGCCGATCCGGCGCAGTGGCAGTGGGGGCGGGCGCACACCCTGACCTTCGCCCATCCGCTGGGCCGCGTCGCGCCGCTCGACCGCCTGCTCAACGTTGGCGAGTTCGCCGCGCCGGGCAGCCACGAGGTGCCCAACAACCTGGCGCACAAGTTCGGCCCGGCGCCCTGGCCGGTGGAGTACGGGCCGTCGATCCGCCGCCTGGTCGATTTCGCCGCGCCGCAGCAGGGGCTGGCCAGCGCTCCGCTGGGACAGAGCGGGGTGCCCTTCGACGACCACTACGCCGACCAGGCGCAGGACTACCTGGCCGGCGCCTACCGGCCGATGGCGCTGGACGCGCAGGAGATCGCCGCCCAGGCGCGCGGCGTGCTGTGGCTGCGGCCGTGAGCCGGCCGGGCGATAATGCGCCGCCTGCCATCCGCCCAACGAGGGACCCCATGTTCGAGATCAAGCCGATCGGCCCGGAAGCCTACCGCCGGCAGACCCGCCGCAGCACCCTGACCATCCTGCTGGTGTTCGCGCCGCTGGCCATGCTGCTGTCCGGCCTGGCGGTGCTGCTGTTCGGCGAGCCCGGCGGCGACAACTTCCGCTGGAACCTCGGCGGAGTGATCGCCGGCCTGCTGCTCACCGTGCTGCTGGTGCGCCGGGTGTTCTGGACCCAGCCGTGGATGGCCGCGGCGGTGTACGGCTGGCAGCTCAAGCGCAGCCTGATGAGCGTCACCAACGTCATGCACCACGTGCAGGCCGGCGTGGCGGCCGGCGACCCGACCGCCATGAAGCTGCTGCGCTTCTACCACCTGGGCGTGACCCAGATGCACCAGCTGGACGGCAACTCCAGCGGCCTCAGCCAGATGGTCCGCGAGATCGACGCGCACCAGGCGGCCATGATGGCGCAGGGGCTGGACCCCGAGCAGCCGCGTCTCGACCCGGCCTGGCTGGAGGCGGTGAAGCGCCACGCCGCGCTGCGGCGCTAGGTCCCGCGGTCTACTGCAGGCGCACCGCCAGCCTGGCCACGTGCTCGCCCTGGAAGCGCGCCAGGGCCAGCTCCTTGGCGCTGGGCTGGCGCGAGCCGTCGCCGCCGGCGATGGTCGCCGCACCGTAGGGCGAGCCGCCGCGCAGCTCGCTGACGTCGCTCAGCTCCGGGGCGCTGTAGGGCAGGCCGACGATCAGCATGCCGTGGTGGGCCAGGGTGTGCCAGAACGAGGTGATGGTGGTTTCCCCGCCGCCGCCGGTGCCGGTGGAGGTGAACACGCTGGCCAGCTTGCCGATCAGCGCGCCCTTGACCCACAGGCCGCCGGTCTGGTCGAGGAAGTTGCGCATCTGCGCGGCCATGTTGCCGAAGCGGGTCGGCGTGCCGAACAGGATGGCGTCGTAGTCGGCCAGCTCCTGCGGCGTGGCCACCGCCGCCTGCTGGTCGAGCTTGGCGCCGGCCTTGCGCGCGAGGTCCTCGGGCATGGTCTCCGGCACGCGCTTGAGGGTCACCGCGACCCCCGGCACGCTGGCGGCGCCAGCCGCTACCGCCTCGGCCATCTGCTCGATGTGCCCGTACATCGAGTAGTACAGCACCAGGATCTTCTTCATCGGCCGTTCTCCAGGCAGGGGAATGCCCGTTCAGCCTAGCAGGCGCTCAGGATTGCGCGACCAGGCGCCGCGAGGCGGCCTGGGCCTGCCAGTCGCGCAGCCAGGCGGGCAGCTGCTCGGCCGGCATCGGCCGGGCGATGCCGTAACCCTGGGCGAGGCGGCAGCCGAGGCGCTGCAGGGCCAGGCCGTGCTCGATGGTTTCCACGCCCTCGGCGATCACGTGGCGGTTGAAGGCGGCGGCCAGGCGGATCACGCCGTCGACGATGGCGCGGTCGTCGGGGTCGACCAGCATGTCGCGCACGAAGCTCTGGTCGATCTTCAGGGTGTCCACCGGCAGCTTGCGCAGGTAGGTCAGCGAGGAGTAGCCGGTGCCGAAGTCGTCGAGGGCGAAGCGCACGCCCAGCGCGGCGCAGCGCTGCATGACGGCGATGGCGCGCGGCAGGTCGGTGAGCGCTGCGGTCTCGAGGATCTCCAGCTCCAGGCGCTCGCGCGGCACCTGCGGATGACGCTCGAGCAGGCGCTGCAGGTCGTCGACGAAATCGGCGTGCATCAGCTGGTGGGCGCTGATGTTGACGCTGACGCTGAACTGCAGACCGGCGTGCAGCCACTGCTCGAGCTGCGCCAGGGCGCTGGCCAGCACCCAGTCGCCGAGCGCGCGCTCCATGGCCTCGACGGCCTCGATGTAGGGCAGGAAGGCGCCGGGGGCGAGCAGGCCGCGCTCGGGGTCCTGCCAGCGGATCAGCGCCTCGACGCCGATCACCCGGCCATCGCCGAGGTCGACCTTGGGCTGGTAGTGGAGGACGAACTCGCCGCGCGCCAGGGCCAGGCGCAGGCGCTCCAGCTGGCGGCGCTGGCACTGGGCCTTGCGGTCGCTCTCCGGGTCGAACAGGTGGTAGCGGTTCTTGCCGGCTTCCTTGGCGAGGAACATCGCCTGGTCGGCATGGCGCAGCAGGGTGTCGCCGTCGGCGTTGTCCTCGGGGTACAGGCTGACGCCGATGCTGGCGGTGGCGTGCAGCTGGCTGCCGGCGACGGTCAGCGGGGTGGCGATGGCCGCCTGCACGCGGTCGAGGAGCGCCGGGCAGCCCTGCGCAGCGTCGATGTCGGTGAGCAGCAGGGCGAAGCTGTCGCCGCCGAGATGGGCCAGGGTATCGTCGGCGCGCAGCGCCGCCTTGAGATTGTCGGCCACCGCGCGCAGCAGCTGGTCGCCGGCGGCGTGGCCGTGGCGCTCGTTGATCTGGCGGAAGTCGTCGAGGTCGAACTGGCAGACCGCCAGGGTCTTGCCGGAGCGCGCCGCACGGGCGATGGCCTGCTCCAGGCGGTCGCCGAGCAGGCGCCGGTTGGGCAGACCGGTCAGCGGGTCGTAGTGCGCCGCGCGGTCCAGTTCGGCCTGGTGGTTCTTCAGCGGGCTGATGTCGGAGAACAGCCCGACGTAGTGGCGCACGCTGCCGTCGTCGTCGCGCACCACCGACAGCGACAGCAGCTGGGCGTAGCGCTCGCCGTTCTTGCGCCGGCTCCACACCTCGCCGCTCCAGAAGCCCTGCGTCTGCAGGCTGCGCCACGGGGTATCGTCGCTGCTGGTGGTGTCGGCGGCCAGCCACACCGGCTGCTGGCCGAGCGCCTCGGCCGGGCTGTAGCCGGTGATCCGGGTGAACGCCGGATTGACGCGGACGATGTGTCGCTCGCCGTCGAGCACCATGATGCCCTCGTAGCTGGACTCGAACAGCGCCGCCGCTTCGCGCTGGGCCAGCTCGATGCGCTGGCGCTCGGTGATGTCGCGGGCGATGCCGAACAGCCCGGAGACGGCGCCGGTCTCGTCGAGCAGCGGCCCCCTGCTGACCGAGAACACCAGGCGGCGGCCCTGCTCGCTTTCCAGCGCCTCGTCGCAGGTGCTCACCTGGCCGCTGGCGAGCACCTCGGCGTCGTGCCGGGCGATCAGCCTGGCGGTCGCTGTCGAGAACAGCTGGTCGTCGGTCTTGCCGATCAGTTCGGCGGGCGAGCGGCCGAAGAAGGTGGCGGCGGCCCGGTTGGTCAGCAGGTAGCGGCCGGCGCGGTCCTTGACGAAGATGGCGTCCGGAGTGCCCGAGACGATGGCGTCGAGCAGGCGACGGTTGAAGTCCAGGCCCTCGCGGGTGCGCCTGAGCTGCTCGATGATCACGCTGAGCGCGGTGCCGATCAGCACGAAGAAGAACAGCTGCAGGCGCTCGGCCTGGGAGTCGACGGCCAGTTCGCCGGCCGGGGCGAGGAACAGGAAGGCCAGGCCGAGCGCGGCAGTCAGGGTGGCCAGCAGGCCGGAGCGCAGGCCGCCGAGCAGGGCGCTGAGGGCGACCGGCAGGATGAACAGGATCAGCAGCGGGCGGCCGTCGAGCAGGCCGTCGAGGCTCTGCCGCAGGCCCAGGGTGGCCAGGGTGAGGGCCACGGCGAACAGGCAGGCGACGCAGCCCCGCCGTCGTGGCGTCGCGGCGATGGCCAGGCGGTCGAGCTGCGCGGCGACGCCATCGGCCGTCGGCGGTGGCACCGCGCGCAGGGCGAGGTACAGCAGCACGGTGGTGGTCAGCACGAACAGGCCGCCCTTCCAGCTCGAGGCGAGCAGGAGGGCGTCGCGGTCGGTGAACAGCGCCAGCAGGTTGTCGGACAGGAATATCCAGCCGAGTCCCAGCAGGCAGTAGGTCAGCGTCACCAGACGAATGAACGGCGTGCGCGCCAGCTTGGCCATGAGGGACTCTCCGCATCCAGTGGGGCGATGGTGCCACAGCGTCGCGCGGCCCACCAAGGAAAGCGCGGCAAGCCCGTCGAGCGGTTCGGGCGGGTGACCCCGCGGGCGCCGCGCCGCTATCATCGCCCGGTCCATTGCAGGGGGTTCTTCATGCTCAACGGTTTGTGGCTGGGTTTCTTCGTCGTCGCGGCCGTCGCCGCCTGCGGTCGCTGGCTGGTCGGCGACGACGCCGGGGTGTTCGCCGCCATGGTCGAGAGCCTGTTCGCCATGGCCAGGCTCTCCGTCGAGGTGATGATCGTGCTGTTCGGCACCCTGACCCTGTGGCTGGGCTTCCTGCGCATCGCCGAGCGCGCCGGGCTGGTCGAGCGCCTCGCCGTGCTGCTGGCGCCGCTGTTCCGCCGGCTGATGCCGGAGGTGCCGAGCGGCCACCCGGCGCTGGGCCTGATCACCCTCAACTTCACCGCCAACGCCCTCGGCCTGGACAACGCGGCGACGCCGATCGGCCTCAAGGCCATGCGCGCGCTGCAGGAGCTGAATCCCAGCCAGACCACGGCGAGCAACGCGCAGATCCTGTTCCTGGTGCTCAACGCCTCGTCGCTGACCCTGCTGCCGGTGTCGATCTTCATGTACCGGGTGCAGCAGGGCGCCGAAGACCCGACCCTGGTGTTCCTGCCGATCCTGCTGGCCACCAGCGCCTCGACCCTGGTCGGCCTGCTGTCGGTGGCCTTCATGCAGCGCCTGCGCCTGCACGATCCGGTGGTGCTGGCCTGGCTGGGTGGTGCCGCCTTGGCGCTGGGCGCCTTCATGACCTTCCTCGCCGGGCTGTCGGCCACCGCGCTGTCCTCGCTGTCCTCGCTGCTCGGCAACCTGACCCTGTTCGGCCTGATCCTCGCCTTCCTGCTGTTCGGCGCGCTCAAGCGGGTGCCGGTGTACGAGGCGTTCGTCGAAGGCGCCAAGGAGGGCTTCGAGGTGGCGAAGAACCTGCTGCCCTACCTGGTCGCCATGCTCTGCGCGGTGGGCGTGCTGCGCGCCTCCGGAGCGCTGGAGTTCGGCCTCGACGGCATCCGCTGGCTGATCGAGGCGCTCGGCTGGGACACCCGCTTCGTCGATGCCCTGCCCACCGCGCTGGTCAAGCCGTTCTCCGGCAGCGCGGCACGGGCGATGCTGATCGAGACCATGCAGAGCCACGGCGTCGATAGCTTCCCGGCGCTGGTCGCCGCCACCATGCAGGGCAGCACCGAGACCACCTTCTACGTGCTCGCCGTGTACTTCGGCGCGGTCGGCATCCAGCGCGCCCGCCACGCGGTGGGCTGCGCGCTGCTCGCCGACCTGGCCGGGGTGCTGGCGTCGATCGGCGTGTGCTACTGGTTCTTCGGGTGAGGGCGCGACGGTCGGCGGCTTGGCGAGCCTCGGGCTGCGTGCTAGAGATGGCAGGCACGTTCGCTGGAGTTCGCCGTCCATGATGTCCGCTACCGCCTCCCCAGTGCTCGCCGAGCTGGACAGCCTGAGCCAGCGCGCCGAACAGCTGCGCCAGGCGGCGCAGTGGCGGCTGAGTACCCGCGACCCGGAGCAGGCCTCGAGCGGCCTGCACGAGAGCTACAGCCCGCACCGCATGCACCTGCACGGCGACCCGGCGGCCTTCGAGATGCGCCTGGCGCGCCAGCCGCTGGGCAGCCTGGAGCTGAGCTGCCTGTCGTTCGGCACCGAGGTCGAGCTGGAGCAGGCGTGGACCACCGACTTCGTGCTGGTGACCACCCAGCTGTGCGGCCACTCGCAGGTCCGCACCCGGGCCGACGAGGTGCAGGGCGCCGCCGGGCTGATCGTCGTCGACTCGCCGGAGGCGCCGGTCACCAAGCGCTTCAGCCCGGACAGCTGGCGGCTCAACCTGCGCATCGGCCGCCCGGCCATCGAACGCCTGTTCGAGCGCCTCTACGAGCGTCCCCTGCACGGGCCGATGCACTTCCACCCCGCCATCGCCCAGGACAGCGCCCTGCACGAGCGCTGGCTGGCACTGCTGCGCCTGGTGACCAGTCAGTTGGGCACGTCCTCGACGCCGGCGCTGCTCGGCCCGCTGGAGGAGATGGCGATGCTCCTCTTGCTCACCGAGCAGCCGCACAACCACGCGAACCTGGCGCAGGCAGCCCCGCCGTTGCCGGCGCCCCGCCACGTGCGCCGCGCCGAGGAGTTCATGCGCGCCCATCTCGGCGAGCCGCTGACCCTCGCGGCCATCGCCGCGGCCAGCGGCACCAGCATCCGCAGCCTCACCGCGGGCTTCCGCCAGTTCCGCCAGACCACGCCGATGCGCTGGCTGCACGAGCAGCGCCTGCAGGCGGTACGCCGCCACCTGCAGCAGGCCCGCGCCGACGAGAGCGTGTCGAGCATCGCCCTGCACTGGGGTTTCGGCCACCTCGGCCGCTTCGCCGGCGACTACCTGCGCCGCTTCGGCGAGGCGCCCTCGGCGACTCTGCGTCGCTGCTGAGCGATTCCCGCCCGATCCGGACAGCCCCGGCCGGATGCGGATAGTCCTGTTCGTACTCGTCGGCCAGGATAAGCCTGCCTGACCGCCGCGCCCCGCGCGGCGCCTACAAGAACAACAATCTGCGAGGTTCCCCATGAAGCCCGTGCTCTCGCGCCTGGCCGTGTCCCTGGCGCTGTCCTGCGCGGCCGGCTCTGCCCTGGCCGCCCCCGTCACCCTCAAGGTCGCGCATTTCCTGCCCAGCACCTCCAGCGCCCAGCAGAAGGTCATCCAGCCCTGGTGCGACGAACTCGAGCGGGCCTCGGCCGGCCGCCTGGTCTGCCAGATCTATCCGTCCATGCAGCTGGGCGGCACCCCGGCCAAGCTGGCCGACCAGGTCCGCCAGGGGGTGGCCGACGTGGTGTGGACGGCGCCGGGCTATGCCGCCGGGCGCTTCCCGAAGACCGAGGCGCTGGAGCTGCCGGGCGTGCTGCCGCAGGGCGGTCTGGCCGCCGGGCGGGTGATCTGGAATTTCTATCAGCAGCAGCTGACCGACGAGTACGCGGCCTACAAGGTGCTGGCCCTGCACGGCGACGGCGGCATGAACCTGCACACCACCAGCCGTCCGCTGCGCAGCTCGGCCGACCTGCAGGGCCTGCGCCTGCGTGCGCCCAACCGCACCATCTCGCGCACCCTCGAGGCGCTCGGCGTGGTGCCGGTGGCGATGCCGCCGGCGCTGGTCACCGAGTCCCTGTCCAAGGGCGTGGTGGATGGCGCCTCGGCGGTCTGGGAAGTGCTGGCGCCGACCAAGATGGACGAGATCACCCGTCACCACCTCGACACCCCCACCGACCAGCCGGTGCTCGGCGCCACCGTGCTGGCCATGCTGATGAACCAGCGCACCTACGACCGCCTGCCGGCCGACCTGCGCGCGATCGTCGACCAGCACAGCGGGCTGGCCCTGGTCGAGCGCTTCGGCCGGGTGTGGGACGAGGCCGGCGAGGCGACGCGGCAGAAGGTCATCAAGGAGGGCCACGAGGTCCATCGCCTGGCCGAGGACGACTACCGCCAGGTGCTCGAGCGCCTGCTCCCGGTCGAGCAGCAGTGGGTCGCCGAGGCGGCGGCCAAGGGCATCGACGGCCAGGCGCTGCTCGACGCCGCGCGCGCCCTGACGGCGCAGGCCCAGGCGGCGCGCTGAACCCTCGACAAGACCCCTTCAGGAGGAGAGAAGCATGAGCAACAACTACTACGAGCGTCCGCAGCGCTTCAGCGAAGCGGAGTGGCAGGCGCGGGTCAAACTGGCCGCCGCCTACCGGATCTTCGACCATCTCGGCTGGTCCGAGTCGATCTACAACCACATCTCCCTGCGCGTGCCGGGCCCGGACAAGCACTTCCTGACCAATCCCTTCGGCCTGCACTACTCCGAGGTGTGCGCCTCCAACCTGGTCAAGGTCGACGTGCAGGGCAACGTCATCGGCCACTCGGACTGGCCGATCAACCCGGCCGGCTTCACCTTCCACGGGGTGATCCACGATCGGGTGGCCGATGGGCACTGCGTGATGCACGTGCACACCACGCCGACCATGGGCGTCTGCTGCCTGGAGGAAGGCCTGGAGTTCAGCAACTTCTACGCCGCGCAGCTGTTCGGCAAGATCGCCTACCACGAGTTCGAGGGCATCACCGTGCATGCCGGCGAGGGCGAGCGGATCCTCGACAGTGCCCAGGGCAAGCCGGTGCTGCTGCTGCGCAACCACGGCCCGGTGGTCATCGGTGCAACCCTGGCGCAGGCCTTCTCGCTGATGTGGCTGGTGCAGCGCGCCTGCGAGGTGCAGCTGGCGACCCGCTCGATGGGCAAGGCGCGGATGATCCCCGAGGAGGTGCTGCGCAAGTGCGTGGCCGACTCGCTGAACTTCGATCCGAAGTACGGCGCCGGCGAGGATGCCTTCTGCGCGTTCACCCGGCTGATCGAGCGCGTCGATCCCGGCTACCGTCACTGAGTGCCCGCGGCGCCCCGGGAGTCGGTGCTCCCGGGTGCCTTTGCCCGGCGGCCCTTGTCGAGCGCCCGCCGACGGTCATATAAGGCTCCCTTGGCCTCACAGGAGAATCGAGCATGAAGGTCTGTATTGTCGGCGCCGGCGCCATCGGCGGTTTCCTCGGCAGCAAGCTCGCCGCGGCGGGCGCCAGCGTCAGCGCCCTGGCCCGCGGCGCCACCCTGCAGGCGCTGCGCCGCCACGGCTGGCGCCTGCAAACCGGCGAGGGCCTGCTGCAGGCGCCGCTGGCGGCGGCCGAGGAGCAGGCCGAGGCGCTCGGCGTGCAGGATCTGCTGATCATCGCGGTCAAGGGCCAGGCACTGGCCGAACTGGCGCCGCGCCTCGCGCCGCTTATCGGACCCGACACGCTGGTGCTGCCGGCGATGAACGGAGTGTCCTGGTGGTTCTGCCAGGGCCTGCCGGGCTTCGAGGCGCCGCTGGCCAGCGTCGATCCGAGCGGCGCCATCGCGCGGACCATCCCGCTGGAGCGGGTCGTCGGCTGCGTGGTGCACGCCAGTTGCACCGCTCCGGAGCCGGGGCTGGTGCGCCACGTGATGGGCAACGGGCTGATCGTCGGCGAGCCGGCCGGCGGCGCCTCCGCGCGGGTGCAGCAACTGGCCGGTCTGCTGGAAAGAGCCGGCTTCGCCGTCACCGTCAGTGCCGATATCCGCTACGACATCTGGTACAAGCTGTGGGGCAACCTGACCATGAATCCGGTCTCGGCGATCACCGGCGCCACCATCGATCGCCTGCTGGACGACGAGCTGGTGCGCCAGTTCTGCTCGGCGGCGATGGGCGAGGCGGCCGCCATCGGCCGGCTGATCGGCTGCGAGGTGACCCAGAGCCCCGACGAGCGCCATGCGGTGACCCGCAAGCTGGGCGCCTTCAAGACCTCGATGCTGCAGGATGCCGAGGCGGGGCGCGCCATCGAGCTGGACGGCATCGTCGGCGCGGTGCAGGAGATCGGCCGGCGCGTGGGCGTCGAGACGCCGAACATCGATGCCCTGCTCGGCCTGACGCGGCTGTTCGCGCGGGTGCATGGCCTGTATCCGCAGGCCGCGCCTCAGGGCTGAGGACTTCGGTCGGTTCAGGCCACAAACGCGAAGCCCCCGCAGGTGCGGGGGCTTCGTTCATTGCAGGGGCTGCTTGGCGGCGCTTAGAACGCCGGCACCACCGCGCCCTTGTACTTGTCGGCGATGAAGGCCTTCACCTCGTCGCTGTGCAGGGCCTTGGCCAGCTTCTGCATGGCTTCGCTGTCCTTGTTGTCGGCACGGCTGACCAGGATGTTGACGTAGGGCGAGTCGTTGCCCTCGATGGCCAGGGCGTCCTTGGTCGGGGTCAGGCCGGCTTCCAGGGCGTAGTTGGTGTTGATCAGCGCCAGGTCGACCTGCTTGAGCACGCGCGGCAGGGTGGCCGCTTCCAGTTCGCGCACCTGGATCTGCTTCGGATTGGCGGCGATGTCCTTGGGCGTGGCGGTGATGCCGGCGCCGTCCTTGAGGGTGATCACCCCGGCCTTGGCCAGCAGCAGCAGGGCACGGCCGCCGTTGGTGGCGTCGTTGGGGATGGCCACGCTGGCGCCCTCGGGCAGCTCGTCGAGCTTCTTGAACTTGCTGGAGTAGGCGCCGAACGGCTCGATGTGCACGCCGGTCACGCTGACCAGCGAGGTCTTGCGGCTGGCGTTGAACTCGTCGAGGTAGGGCTGGTGCTGGAAGAAGTTGGCGTCGAGGTTGCCCTGCTGCACCTGCAGGTTGGGCTGCACGTAGTCGGTGAACACGCGCACCTTCAGTTCCACCCCCTGCTTGGCCAGCATCGGCTTGACCACTTCGAGGATCTCCGCGTGCGGCACCGGGGTGGCGGCGACGTTGAGGGTCTGCGCCTGGGCGGTGGCGGAGAAGGCGGCGAACAGGGTCGCGGCAGCCAGCAGTTTTTTCATTGTTGAGCTCCTTGTGGGATGGAACGCCGGGCCGGCGGATGGCCGGCCCGGTCGGATTACTTGCGCGAGAAACGCATCACCAGGCGGTCGCCGGCGCTCTGCAGCACCTGCACCAGCACCAGCAGGAGGATCACGGTGACCGCCATGACGTCCGGCTGGTAGCGCTGGTAACCGTAGCGCACGGCGAGGTCGCCGAGGCCGCCGCCGCCGATCAGGCCGGACATGGCGGTGTACGACACCAGGGTGATGGCGGTGACGGTGACCGCGGCGAGCAGGCCGGGGCGCGCCTCGGGCAGCAGCGCCGCGAGGATGATCTGCCGGGTGCTGGCGCCCATCGCCTGAGTCGCCTCGATGATGCCGCGGTCGACCTCGCGCAGCGCGGTCTCGGCCAGGCGGGCGAACAGCGGCGTGGCGCCGACCACCAGCGGCGGGATGGCGCCGACGGCGCCCAGCGAGGTACCGACGATCAGCTCGGTCAGCGGGATCATCAGGATCAGCAGGATGACGAAGGGCACCGAGCGCAGCACGTTGACCACCAGCGACAGCAGGCGGTACAGCGGCGCATTGTCGAACAGCTGGCGCGGGCCGCTGAGGAACAGCAGCACGCCGAGCGGCAGACCGAACAGCACGGTGAACAGCAAGGATCCGCCGAGCATCGCCAGGGTATCGAGGCTGGCCTGCCAGATCTCCGGCCAGAACACGTTGGGCAGCAGTTTCTCCAGCATCAGCGCAGCACCTCCACGTGCACGTCGGCGGCGTCGAGGCGCGCCAGGGCGGCGTCCAGGTCGCCGCCGGTGAGGGCCAGGGTCAGCTGGCCGTAGGGGGTCTCGCGGATGCGGTCGATGCGTCCGGCGAGGATGCTGTAGTCGACCCCGGTGTCGCGCGCCACCTGGCCGAGCAGCGGGGCGTAGGTGGCCTCGCCGCGGAAGGTCAGGCGCAGGATGCGGCCGGGCACGTGGGCGAAGTCGTCCTGCTGGGCGTTTTCGTCGACGTGCTCGTCCTCCAGCACGAAGCGCTTGGTGGTCGGGTGCTGCGGATGCAGGAACACGTCGGCCACCGCGCCCTGCTCGACGATGGTGCCACCGTCCATCACCGCCACCCGGTCGCAGACGCGGCGGATCACGTCCATCTCGTGGGTGATCAGCACGATGGTCAGCTTCAGCTCGCGGTTGATCTCGGCCAGGAGCTGCAGCACCTGGCCGGTGGTCTGCGGGTCGAGGGCGCTGGTGGCCTCGTCGCACAGCAGGATCTTCGGCTCCAGGGCCAGCGCGCGGGCGATGCCGACGCGCTGCTTCTGGCCGCCGGAGAGCTGCGCCGGGTACTTGTGCGCGTGCTCGCCGAGGCCGACGCGGGCCAGCAGTTCGCTGACGCGGGCGTCGATGGCAGCGCGCGGCAGCTCGCCGGCCAGCTTCAGCGGCAGGGCGACGTTGTCGGCCACGGTCTTCGAGGCCAGCAGGTTGAAGTGCTGGAAGATCATGCCGATGCGCTGGCGCAGGCGGCGCAGGTCGGCGGCGTCGAGGGCGGTGGCGTCGGTGCCGTCGATCAGGATGCGCCCGCCGGAGGGCTCCTCGAGGCGGTTGATCAGGCGCAGCAGGGTGCTCTTGCCGGCGCCGGAGTGGCCGATCAGGCCGAAGATCTCGCCGGCGCCGACCTGCAGGGAGGTGGGCTGCAGGGCGGGAATGTCGCGGCCATTGACCCGGTACGCCTTGTGGACGTTGTCGAAGTGGATCACGGGAAAACCTTGTGGGTGAGGGAACGGGCCCTGGCGGCAGAGTCTAGCGGCCCGCTTTTAGTGCGGAAAATGCTTTGAAAGACTATCGATATAGCTGATCGAACGGGAGTCTCTATTCGGCGATCTCGCCGCCGACATCCGCCGGCGGCGTCGGCTGCAGCGCGCCACCCAGGCCGTTGGTCAGCGCCGGCGCCTTGGGCATCAGCGCGCGGGCCCGCGCCAGGGCGGTGGTGGCGGCGTTCAGGTCGCCGCGCTCGAGGGCCTGCTGGCTGCGCTGCAGCCAGGCGTCGGCGAGCAGGCGCTGGTAGTGCTCGACCTGTGCCGCATCGCGGGCGCGCAGGTGGCCGAGGGTGACTCCGGCGGCCTCCAGTTCGCCGGCGCCGAGCAGGCGCTCGAACTGCTGGCGCTCGCGGGCCTGGGCGCGCGCGTCCTCGCTCCACGGCAGGCTCTGGCAGGCGCCGAGCAGCAGCAGGGCGAGCAGCGGCAGGCAGCGAAGGGCACGGGTCATGGCTCAGGCCTCGGACTGTTCAGAAAGTAGGCAATTCTACACCGCCCGGCGCGGCAGCAGGAAGCTCAGCAGGAACAGGCCGGCGGCGCTGACCACGATGGACGGTCCGGCCGGGGTGTCCTGGTACCAGGATAGCGCCAGGCCGGCGCACACCGCGAGCAGGCCGACCAGGCTGGCGCCGGCGGCCATCTGCTCGGGGCTGCGCGCATGGCGCTGCGCCGCGGCGGCGGGGATGATCAGCAGCGAGGTGATCAGCAGCACGCCGACGATCTTCATCGCCACGGCGATCACCACGGCGATCAGCAGCATCAGTGCCAGGCGCAGGGCGCCGACCGGCAGGCCTTCGACCCGGGCCAGCTCCTCGTGCACGGTGAGCGCCAACAGCGGACGCCACAGCCAGGCCAGCACGCCGAGCACCAGCGCGCTGCCGGCGACCATCCACAGCAGGTCCGCCGTGCCCACCGCCAGCAGGTCGCCGAACAGGTAGGCCATCAGGTCGACGCGCACCTCGTCGAGCAGGCTGACGGTGACCAGGCCGAGCGACAGGGTGCTGTGGGCGAGGATGCCGAGCAGGGTGTCGGCGGCCAGCGGCTGGCGCTGCTGCAGGGCCACCAGCAGCACGGCGAGGACGATGCAGCCGACGGTCACCGCCAGGGTCGGGCTGATGTCGAGCAGGAAGCCCAGCGCCACGCCGAGCAGCGCGGCGTGGGCCAGGGTGTCGCCGAAGTAGGCCATGCGCCGCCAGACCACGAAGGAGCCGAGCGGGCCGGCGACCAGCGCCAGGGCGAGCCCGGCGAGCAGGGCGTTGAGCAGGAATTCGGGCATGTCAGTGCTTGCAGTGGGGGCCGTGGACGTGGGGTTGCCTGGGCAGCACCACGCTGCCGTGCAGGTCGTGCTGGTGGTCGTGCTGGTGGTGGTAGATCGCCAGGTTGCGCGCGTCGTTGCCGAACAGTTCGCGGAACACCGGGTCGCTGCTGACCTGCTCGGGATGCCCGGAGCAGCACACATGGTGGTTCAGGCAGACCACCCGGTCGGTGGCGCTCATCACCAGGTGCAGGTCGTGGGAGACCATCAGCACGCCGCAGCCGTAGCGCTGGCGCAGGCGGCCGATCAGGCGGTACAGCTCGCTCTGCCCGGCGATGTCGACGCCCTGCACCGGTTCGTCGAGCACCAGCAGCTCGGGCTTGCGCAGCAGGGCGCGGGCCAGCAGCACGCGCTGCAGTTCGCCGCCGGAGATCTTCTGCAGCGGGCTGTCGATCACCTTGGCCGCGCCCACCTCGCCGAGCGCCTCCAGGGCGCGGGCGCGGTCGACTCCCGGCACCAGGCGCAGGAAGCGCAGCACCGACAGCGGCAGGGTCGGCTCGACGTGCAGCTTCTGCGGCATGTAGCCGATGCGCAGCCGCTCGCGCCGCCACAGGCTGCCCGTGTGCGGGGCGAGCAGGCCGAGCACCACGCGCACCAGGGTGGTCTTGCCGGCGCCGTTGGGGCCGATCAGGGTGACGATCTCGCCGGACTTCAGCTCCAGCTGCACGTCCTGCAGCACGGCGTTGCCGGCGAACTCGACGCCGACCCCGTCGAGGCGGAGCAGCGCCTCGCTCATGCCGCCTCCCGGCAGCGCGCGCACAGGCCGACCACCTCGACCATCTGCCCCTCCACGGCGAAGCCCACCTCGGCGGCCGCGGCCTGGATGGCCGCGCCGATGGCCGGCTGCTCCACCTCGATGGCGGCGTTGCACTGGCGGCAGATCAGGAAGTGGCCCTGGTGGCTGTGCCCCGGATGGTTGCAGCCGATGTAGGCGTTGAGCGAGGCGAGGCGGTGGATCAGGCCGTGCTCGAGGAGGAAGTCCAGCGCGCGGTACACGGTGGGCGGCGCGGCGCGGCGGCCGTCCTCGGCGCTCAGCACGCCGAGGATGTCGTAGGCGCCGAGCGGCTGGTGGCTGGCCCAGACCAGCTCGAGCACACGGCGGCGCAGGGCGGTGAGGCGCGCGCCGCTGCGCGCGCACAGGGCGTCGGCGGCGGCCAGCGCCGCGCTCACGCAGTGGCTGTGGTCGTGGGGATGGCAGGCCAGCGGCGTGGAAGACATGGCGACACTCCCGGGCAAAGGGACGTTATTATATAACCATTCAGTTTCCCCGGAGAGAGCTTCCCGTGCCCCGTCTGTCTTCTTTGCTGCCCGCCGCCCTGCTGGCGGCCCTGCTGGCCAGCCCGGCGCTGGCCGAAGTGCGCGTGCTGACCAGCATCAAGCCGCTGCAGCTGATCGCCGCCGCCGTGCAGGACGGCGCCGGCACGCCCGAGGTGCTGCTGCCGCCGGGCGCCTCGCCACACCACTACGCGCTGCGCCCCTCGGACATCCGCCGGGTGCACGAGGCCACGCTGGTCTACTGGATCGGCCCCGACCTCGAAGTGTTCCTGTCGCACGTGCTGGAAGGGCGCGAGGCGCCCAGCCTGGCCGTGCAGTCGCTGTCCGGCCTGCACCTGCGCCGTTTCGGCGAGGAGCACCGGCACGCGGACGAGGAGCACGCCGCGCACGGGGAACACGATGAGCACGGACACGACGGGCATGCCGCCCGTGATGACCAGGGCCACGACCACGCCCATCGCCCCGGCACGCTGGACGCCCACCTGTGGCTGCTGCCGGCCAACGCGCGGGTGATCGCCGCGCGCATGGCCGCCGACCTGGCCCGGGTCGACCCGGCCAACGCCGCGCGCTACCGGTCCAACCTGGCCGCCTTCGAGCAGCGCCTGGCCGCCACCGACGACAAGCTCAGGGCGCGGATGGCGCCGCTCAAGGGCAAGCCGTTTTTCGTCTTCCACGAGGCCTTCGACTACTTCGAGGAAGCCTACGGCCTGCAGCACGCCGGGGTGTTCGCGGTGAGCGCCGAGGTGCAGCCGGGCGCCCGCCACGTCGCCGCCATGCGCGAGCAGCTCAAGGCCGCCGGGCCGAGCTGCGTGTTCAGCGAGCCGCCGCTGCGTCCGCGCCTGGCGCAGACCCTCAGCGACGGCCTGCCGGTGCATCTCGCCGAGCTGGATGCGCTGGGCTTCGACCTCGAGGCCGGGGCCGGCGGCTACGAACGGCTGCTGGAGAACCTCGGCGACGGCCTGGCGGGCTGCCTGGAGCAGCTCTGAGCGCGGGCCGGGCGGGCGATGGCGGCGGCCAATCCCGACTGGCCGCCTCGGCCATGCTTGCTGCTACAATCGGTGCCCTACGTCCCGCAGGAGTGTCCCGGTGTCCGTCGTCTTTGTCGCCGCCTCGAAGCTGCCAACCCCGTTTGGCGTGTTCACCATGCATGGCTTTCTCGATGAGGCCACCGGCAAGGAGCACGTGGCCCTGACCCTGGGCGACGTCGCCGACGGTCGCCCGGTGCTCGGCCGCCTGCATTCCGAATGCCTGACCGGCGATGCGCTTTTCAGCCTGCGCTGCGACTGCGGCGCCCAGCTCGAGGCGGCGCTGCGCGCCATCGCCGCCGAAGGCCGCGGCGTGCTGCTCTACCTGCGCCAGGAAGGTCGCGGCATCGGCCTGCTCAACAAGATCCGCGCCTACGAGCTGCAGGACGCCGGCGCCGACACCGTCGAGGCCAACGAGCGCCTGGGCTTCGGCGCCGACCAGCGCGACTACGCCATGTGCCGGCCGATGCTCGACCACCTCGGCATCCACGAGCTCAAGCTGATGACCAACAACCCGCGCAAGCTCAAGGCGCTGGAAACCTACGGCATCCGCCTGGCCGAGCGCGTGCCGCTGCACAGCGGCCTCAACCCGCACAACAGGCACTATCTGGCGACCAAGGCCGGCAAGCTCGGCCACCTGCTCGGCAACCTGCACCAGGCCGAGAACGAAGGCGAATGAGTGCGGTGGCGCTGCAGCGGCCGGCGTTCGCCCGCCGCTGGTGGGGCATGCTGGCCCTGGCCTGGCTGCCGCTGATCCTGCTCGGCGCCTTCGGCCCGGAGCGTGCGCTGCTGCCGGACAGCCTGGCCATGCCGCTGTTCGTCGCCGCGCTGCTGTCGATGTTCGTCGGCCTGCCGCTGTTCCGCCGCTTCAAGCATGGCCTGATCGCCACCGCCCGCGCCCTCGACACTCCCGATGAGGATGCGGCCTGGGCCGTGTTCGCCCGGACCCAGCGCCACGGCCTGCTCGGCGCCCTGCTGCCGGCCTGGATCGCCGCTGTCGGCCGGCTGGCCGACCTGCACGCGGTGCCGGTGCTGCTGCTGGCGTTCGCCAGCCTGGTGATCGCGCTGCTCTATCGCCTGCCACGCCAGCTCGGCTGATGCGCCGCCTGCTGCTCGCCGTCCTGCTGCTCGGCGCCGCCCTGGCGCAGGCCACGGAGCCGGACGCGCGGCGGGTGGTGGCGCTGGCGCCCTCGCTCAGCGAGATCATGGTCGAGCTGGGCGCCGCCGAGCGTCTGGTCGGCGTGCTCGACGGCGGCCCGCGCCTGCCGGCGCTGGCCCACCTGCCATCCCTCGGCCGCCACGGCCAGCTCAACCTGGAGGTGCTGCTCAGCCTGCAGCCGGACCTGGTCCTGCTCTGGCCGGACAGCGTCGGCCCGGCCATGCATGCGCAGCTCAGGACCCTCGGCATCCCGCTGATCGAGGCGCAGCCGCACGACCTCGACGAGTTGGCCGGCCAACTGGCGGCGATCGGCGCCGCGGTCGGCCATGGCGCGGAGGGCGAGCGCCTCGCCGCGCGCATGCGCGCAGGCATCGCCGCGCTGCGGGCGCGCTACGCGGGCAGCGCGCCGCTGGCAGTGTTCTACCAAGTGTGGGACCGGCCCATGTACACCCTCGGCGGCCGGCAGATCATCAGCGACGCCCTGCGCCTGTGCGGCGCGCGCAACGTGTTCGAGGACCTTGCCCTGCCGGCGCCGCAGGTCGGCGTCGAGTCGGTGCTGGCCCGCGACCCGGCGGTGATCCTGGTCGGCGAGCCGGGCCAGGCCGGCGCCTGGCAGGCCTGGCCGCAACTGACCGCGGTGCGCCGTGGCCAGGTGTGGGAGGTGCCGGACGAGGGCATCGAGCGGCCCAGCTTCCAGATGCTCGCCGCCACGGCGAAGCTGTGCGAGCTGCTGGACAGGGCGCGCTGAGTCTGCGCGGCTGAAACGACGAGGCCCCGCTTAGGCGGGGCCTCGTCGTTTCCGGCGTCCGGATCAGAAGCGGTAGCCGACGCTCAGCTGCACGTCCTCTTCCGGCGCCGGGTAGCGGCCGAAGGGGTTGGCATAGGTGTCGTACTGCTTGCCGGTCAGGTTGTTGATCCGCAGCCTGGCGGTGAGCTGGCGGTAGTCGTAGCTCAGTGCGGCGTTGAGCAGGGTGTAGCCGCCCTCGCGCGGCTGGCTGTGGGCGTCGTCGCTGTACAGGTAGTAGCCGCCGGTGTACAGGGCCTCCAGGCGGCCGTTGAGTCCCGGCAGGAGCAGGTAGTCGAGGTGGGCGCTGGCGCTGTGGCGCGATACGCCGGGCACCTCGTTGCCCGCGAAGGGGCCGGTGCGGTACTCGGAGTCGGTGAAGCTGTACTGGCCGCCGAGGGCGAGGCGCTCGGTCAGCTGGCGGCGGGCCTCGAGCAGCAGGCCATCGCGGCGGGTCTTGTCCAGGTTGACGTTGGCGCCGGTGCCGGGACCGAAGGGGCCCGTGGCCGTGGCGTCGTACATCAGCTCGTCGTCCAGATCGAGGCGGTAGACGCTCAGCTGGTAGCGCTGCGCGCCGTCGTCCCATTCCACGCCGCCTTCCCAGGATGCGCCGGTCTGCGGCTTGAGGAACTCGACGCCGGGGCCGACGAAGCCGTTCTCGTCGACGTTGGCCCAGCGCAGCACGTCCTCGCGCTTGAGGAACACGCGGGTCTGCGCGTCGGCCTGCCAGGACAGGCCGACGCTGCTGCTGCCCTCGCGGTCGGTGTGGTTGCTGCCGGCGCTGTGGTCGCGGTCCTCGGCCTCGCTGGCGCGGTAGCCGAGGCTCAGCGTCAGGTCGTGGCCGAGCGGCTGGCTGAACTGGGTGTACCAGTCGCGCAGGGTCTGGCGGAAGTCGCTGCCCCAGGAGGCCTGGTAGTCGCTGGTGATGTGGTCGTGGCCCAGCAGCCATTCGCTGTGGCCGCGCGCCGTGTCCCAGCGGGCGGTCAGGCGCGGGCTGAAGCTTTCGATGCGAGTGCCTTGGCTGAAGCCGCCTCCGAAGAACGAGCCCACGCCATCCTGGTCGCTGTGGCTGTAGTCGAAGTTGGCGGTCCAGATCTCGTCGAGGCGCTGCTCGACGGCGAAGCGGTGCACCTGGGTATTGCTGTCGTTCCAGTCCGTGGACTGGCTCTGCTTGCGGTCGCTGCGGCGTTGGGCGAGGCTCAGCGCGCCCGGATAGAGCAGCTCGTCGTCCACCGTCTGGTACTCGTACAGCGCCCAGCCGCGGGCGTGGTCGTAGCGCAGGCGGCCGAAGGCGTTGCCGTAGTCGGCGGCGTTGTGGTCGCGGTAGTTGTCGGTGTGGCGGGCCTCGCCGCTGGCGTACACCGAGAAGCCGCCGCCGAGCTGCTGGAAGACATGGCCGCGCCAGGCTTCCAGATCGTGGCTGCCCAGGCTGGTTTCCACGTAGGCCTCGTTGCGCCGCGGCGTGCGGGTGACGATGTTGATCACCCCGCCGACCGCCTGGTCGCCGTACAGCACGGTGCCGGCGCCGCGCAGGATCTCGATGCGCTCGATGTTGGCCAGCGGCACGCTGTTGAGGTCGGCGCCGGCCATCGCCGGCTGGTTGAGGCGGCGGCCGTCGACCAGGATCAGCGTGTTGTTCACCGCGTTCTCGCCGAAGCCGCGCAGGCTGGGCGTGGCGCGGCTGCCGTCGCCGATGATGTCGCGCAGCTGCACGCCGGCCTGGCCGCGCAGCACGTCGATCAGGTTGTGGGCGCCGCTGCGCTCGATCTCGGCGCGCTTGATCACCCGCACGCTGGCCGGCGCCGGCTGCTCCAGCGGAGTGGCGCGGGTGATGACCAGGGGCGCGATGTCGTCGCTGGCCGGCTCGGCGGCCAGGGTCAGGCTCGGGGCGAGGGCCACGGCCAGCGCCAGACGGGAAAGCTTCATCAGGAAATCCTCAAAAGTGATGGGCAGACTTTCGAGGAGGGCAGAAGACAGAAACGTGCCCACAGGACGGGCGCGCGACTGACGGTGCGGCCCTCCGCAACACCTGTCGAATCCGTCGGGGCCGGTCTCCGGGCTGTCGACGCGCATCCACTCGCCTTCCCGGGTGTTCCCAGTGGCCGTTGAGCGGACGGCAGGCCATGACCTGCGGTCGATTACCGTTGCGGGGGCAGCGCCGGCCTTGCTCCAGTGGAGCGCACCGGCTTCCCGTTTAACGCAGGCCTCAAGCCCGCGCACCCTGACGAAAAGCAAAACGCCGCGCACCTTAGTGCGCGGCGTGGTGAAACTCAAGCAGCTTTCAGACGACTCGGGATGAGTTTTTCTCAAGCAGCGCCAGGCGCGCGCGCACCGCGGACTCGATGCCGGCGGCATCCAGGCCGCATTCGGCGAGCATCTCGGTCGGCTTGGCGTGCTCGACGTAGCGGTCGGGCAGGCCGAGCTGCAGCAGCGGCATGACGATGCCCTCGGCGGCGAGGAATTCGGCCACCGCGCTGCCGGCGCCGCCCATCACCGCGTTCTCCTCGACGCTCACCAGCAGCGCGTGGCTGGCGGCCAGCTCGCGTATCAGTGCGGCGTCGAGCGGCTTGACGAAGCGCATGTCGACCACCGTGGCATCGAGCCGCTCGGCCACCTCCAGCGCGGCGGCCAGCTGCACGCCGAACACCAGCAGGGCGACCTGGCCGGCGCCGTGACGACGGACCACGCCCTTGCCGATCTCGACTGCCTCCAGCGCCGGAGAGATCGGAGCGTTGGGGCCGCTGCCGCGCGGGTAGCGTACCGCCGCCGGGCCGACATGCCGGTAGCCGGTGGTCAGCAGCAGGCGCAGCTCGTTCTCGTCGCTGGGGGTCATGACGACCATGTCGGGGATGCAGCGCAGGTAGGAGAGGTCGAAGCTGCCGGCGTGGGTCGGGCCGTCCTCGCCGACCAGGCCGGCGCGGTCGATGGCGAACAGCACGTCGAGGTCCTGTACCGCGACGTCGTGGATCAGCTGGTCGTAGGCGCGCTGCAGGAAGGTCGAGTAGATCGCCACCACCGGCTTGGCGCCCTCGCAGGCCAGGCCGGCGGCCAGGGTCACCGCGTGCTGCTCGGCGATGGCGACGTCGAAGTAGCGTTCCGGGAAGCGCTCGGCGAAGGCCACCAGGTCGGAGCCTTCCTTCATCGCCGGGGTGATGCCGATCAGGCGCTCGTCGACGGCCGCCATGTCGCACAGCCACTGGCCGAACACCTCGCAGTATTTCGGTCCGCTGGCCTTGGGCGCGGCGCTGCTGCCGACCTCCAGCTTGCCGATGGCGTGATAGCCGATCGGGTCTTCCTCGGCCGGGGCGAAGCCCTTGCCCTTCTTGGTCACCACGTGGAGGAACTGCGGGCCCTTGAGTTCGCGCATCTTGCGCAGGGTGGCGATCAGGGTCGGCAGGTCGTGGCCGTCGATGGGGCCGATGTAGTTCCAGCCGAGTTCCTCGAACAGGGTGCCGGGCACCAGCATGCCCTTGGCGTGCTCCTCGGTGCGGCGGGCGATCTCCCAGGCGCCGGGGATGCGCGAGAGGATCTTCTTGCTGCCCTCGCGCATGCTGGCGTAGGTGCGGCTGGAGAGGATCTTGGTCAGGTAGTTGTTCAGGCCGCCGACGTTGCGCGAGATCGACATGTCGTTGTCGTTGAGCACCACCAGCATGTCGGCGGCGGTTTCCGAGGCGTGGTTGAGCGCCTCGAAGGCCATGCCGGCGGTCAGTGCGCCGTCGCCGATCACCGCCACGGTACGCCGCTCGTTGCCCTGCAGGCGGTTGGCCAGGGCCATGCCCAGCGCGGCGCTGATCGAGGTGCTGGAGTGGCCGACGCCGAAGGTGTCGTACGCGCTCTCGCTGCGCCGCGGGAAGGCGGCCAGGCCGCCCTTCTGGCGCAGGGTCGCCATCCGCTCGCGACGGCCGGTGAGGATCTTGTGCGGGTAGGCCTGGTGGCCGACGTCCCACACCAGACGGTCCTCGGGGGTGTGGTAGACGTGGTGCAGGGCGATGGTCAGCTCGACCACGCCCAGACCGGCGCCGAAGTGCCCGCCGGTACGCCCCACCGTGTAGAGCAGGTACTGGCGCAGCTCGTCGGCCAGGGTGTCCAGCTCGGCCTCGCTGAGGTCGCGCAGCGCGGCGGGGCTGTCGATGCGGTCGAGCAGGGGCGTGTCGGGCCGCTGGCGGGGAAACTCGTGCAGCGTCTTGGGCATCGGACGGGTTCGGCAGTCGGAAAAAGATGGGCGAGTTTACCCGAAGCGGCCGGGGTGCCCAAGCAAGCGAAGGTCGAGTGGAGCCGGCGCAGGGTGGATGGCCACCCCGTGGAAAATTCGCGTCGCGATTTTCCGCTGTGGCGGCCGGGTCCGGACCGGGGAACTCAGTGCGTGCGTGCGACTATGTAGCAGGCCAGCTGGCGCAGGGC
Organism: Pseudomonas sp. A-1; assembly: GCF_004801855.1. Taxonomy (GTDB): domain Bacteria; phylum Pseudomonadota; class Gammaproteobacteria; order Pseudomonadales; family Pseudomonadaceae; genus Geopseudomonas. The sequence goes on from NZ_SSTC01000067.1 coordinate 22,516, forward strand.
GTCGGCGCGCTCGTCGAACGGCTGCAGGGCCGCCAGCGCCAGATCGCGCAGTTCCAGGGCGTAGGCCTTGGCGGCGTCGAGGCCGAGCAGCGCCGGGTAGGTCGGCTTGTCGTGGGCCTGGTCCTTGCCCTGGGTCTTGCCCAGGGTGGCGGTGTCGCTCTCCACGTCGAGGATGTCGTCCTGCACCTGGAAGGCCAGGCCGATGGCGCGGGCGTAGTCCTGCAGCGCGGCTAGGCTGCGGGCGTCGCTGCCGCCGCTGGCCAGGGCGCCGAGGCGCACGCTGGCCTCGATCAGCGCACCGGTCTTGTGCCGGTGCATGGTCTCCAGGGCGGTCTGGTCGAGCTGCACGCCGACCGAGCCGAGGTCGATGGCCTGGCCGCCGACCATGCCGGCCGGTCCGGCGGCGCGGGCCAGGCTGACGACCATGTCCAGGCGGGTGGCGGCATCGGCGGGGTTGCGCCCGGCGTCGGCCAGCACCTCGAAGGCCAGCGCCTGCAGGCCGTCGCCGGCGAGGATGGCGCAGGCCTCGTCGAAGGCGATGTGGGTGGTCGGCTGGCCGCGGCGCAGCTCGTCGTCGTCCATCGCCGGCAGGTCGTCGTGGACCAGCGAGTAGGCATGGATCAGCTCCACCGCGCAGGCCGCGCCGTCGGCCCGCTCGGCCGCGCCGCCGAGGGTCTCGCAGGCGGCGTAGGCGAGCAGCGGGCGCACGCGCTTGCCGCCGTTGATCACGCTGTAGCGCATGGCCCGGTAGAGGCGCTCGAGTTCGGGACGGGGAGCGACGAACAGGGCGTCGAGGGCGGCGTCGACGCGTGCCTGGCAGGCGGCCTGGTACTGCTGGAGACTCATTGCGCCTCGCCCTCCGCGTCGAAGGGAGCGGTCTGGCCGTCCTGGCCGAGGAGGATCTGCACCTTCTGCTCGGCCTGGCCCAGCGCGCCCTGGCACTCGCGGGTCAGGCGGATGCCCTGCTCGAAGGCGGCCAGCGAGTCCTCGAGGGACAGCTCGCCGCTCTCCAGGCGCTCGACCAGGGTCTGCAGCTCGCTCAGCGACTGCTCGAAATCGGGGGCGGTTTTCTTGCGGGCCATGGCGGCGCTCTCGGACGGCGGAAAAACGGGCGCGACACTAGCAGAGCCGCGCCCGACGGGCAAACCGCCAGGGCCGGTGGGGGCGGCGTCAGCCCGCTGCAGGGGCGGGCAAGCTGCGCTCAGCGCGCGTAGGTGGCCCAGAAGTAGTAGAGGGTCATGCCGCTGCCGACGACGATCACCAAGGCGCGCAGCCAGCGCGCCGGCAGGCGCTGGCCGAGCGCGCCGCCGGCGTAGCCGCCGAGGGTGGCGCCGGCGAGCAGCACGGCCAGTTCCGCCCAGCTGACCCGGCCGGCGACGACGAAGGTCAGGCTGGCGACGCTGTAGATCACCGCCGAGATCAGGTTCTTCAGCGCGTTGGCGCGGGCCAGGGCGTGGCCCTCGATGGCGAAGGCGGCCAGCTGCAGGATGCCCATGCCGGCGCCGAAGTAGCCGCCGTAGATCGACACCAGCGAGTGGGCGCCGAGCGACAGCGGGCCGTGCGGCGGCACCGCGCTGGCGGTGCTGCGGCGGGCGGCGAGCAGGCGGCTCAGCCAGGGGCTGGCGGCGAACAGCGCGGTGGCGGCCAGCAGCAGCCAGGGGATCAGCACGCGGAACACCTCGTCGCCGCCGGCCAGCAGCAGCAGGCCGCCGCCCAGGCC
>NZ_SSTC01000068.1 GCF_004801855.1 Pseudomonas sp. A-1
CGCTGGCGGCGCACAGGCGGCCGGCGAGGAACTCGCTCTGGCGCTTGCGCGCGGCGCTGGCGATGCCGGCCGGCGCGGCGAGGGCGCAGCGGGCGAAGTCGTCCGCGGCGAGCTGCGCCGGGTCGAAGCGGCAGCTGTGCAGGTGCAGGCCGGGCAGCGCCTGCGGCAGCACCCAGTCAGTGACCGGGGCGCTGCAGCAGGCGGGCAGGGGGAGTGGGGCAGGCATGCGCGCAGTATGGCGCAGGCGCGCGTCGATCAGAAGATGACCTTGTCGCGCAGCTTCTCGGCGGCCTGCTGCAGGGCGAGGATGACCCGCTCCTTGTCGTAGTTCTGGATGCTGTTGGTGTCCAGGTACATGGAGAAGCCGGGCAGCTCGTGCTCCAGGTAGCTGGAGCTGGCGCCGAGGTCGCGGCGGAAGTCGACCACCTGGTAGATCTGCACCGGGCGGGAGAAGCCCTTGACGCTGATCTGGCCCTTGTCGCGGCACATGATCACGTCCTTGATCATCGAGTAGGTCTCGTGGGAGATGAGGATCTCGCCGGACTCGGAGGCGCTTTCCAGGCGGCTGGCGAGGTTCACCTCGCGGCCGATGATGGTGTAGTCCATGCGCGTGTCGGCGCCGAAGTTGCCCACGGTGCAGTAGCCGGTGTTGATGCCCATGCGGATCTCCAGCGGCTTGGTGATGCCCTGGCTGCGCCACTGCTGGCGCAGCACCTTCATGTGCTTGCGCATGGCGATGGCCATGGACACCGCGGCCACGGCGTCCTTCTTGGCGCCCTGGGTGGTGGGGTCGCCGAAGAACACCATCACCGCGTCGCCGATGAACTTGTCGATGGTGCCGCCGTACTTGAGGGCGATCTTCGACATCTCGTTGAGGTAGGTGTTGAGCAGGTCGGTCAGCGCCTCGGCCTCGAGTTCCTCGGACAGCTCGGTGAAGCCCTTGATGTCGGAGAAGAACACGGTGAGCTTCTTGCGCTGGGTCTCCAGGCGCACGCTCTTCTTGCCGCTGAAGATCGATTCCCACACCTGCGGCGACAGGTACTTGGCCAGGTTGCGCGCCAGCCCCGCGGCCTTCTCCTGTTCCTTCTTGATCTCCTCGCGCGCCTGGGCCAGGCGCTGGCCCTGCTCGTGGACGAGGAAGGCGGCGATGCAGACATAGAGGAGGGTGAACAGGATGCTGACCCCGGCCACCAGCGGCGGGGTGTCCAGCTTGAGTTCCGGGCCGATGGCCACGCCCGAGAGCACCGCGCCGATCAGCGCGGCGAGCACGGCGATGACCAGCGAGCGCAGGCCGCCGACGATCAGCGCGGTGAAGGTCAGGGTCAGGGCGAACATCAGGCTCGGCACCAGTGCGTAGCCGAGCAGGCTCATGCCGATGCCGGCATGGGCGGCGTCGATCAGCAGCAGGGTCTGGTCGGTCTGCTCGGGATGGCTGTGCCTGAAGCGCCGGCTGAGGTGGTGGGCCAGGTGGGGGTAGAGCAGGGTGTAGGGCACCAGCCAGAGGATGTCGTAGCCGAAGAACTGGCTGTAGGTGCCGGCGGCGATGCTGGCGGCGGCGGCCAGGTAAGCCAGGGTGCGTGACTGGTATTCGCGCAGGTGGGGGTCCGGCAACTTGTTGACCGAACGCCCGAGAATGGTGAACTTCATCGGGTCGGGGACTTCCCTGACAGGGGCCCGCACCTCTGCTGGGTGCTGCGGGCTGGACAGGCCATGCGGGCAAGGGCATGGCGGACGCCGGATATTAGCCGAGCCGCCCGCCGGGCGCAAAGGAGGCGTGCGTCCTGCGCTCCGGCCTCAGTGGCGCCAGAACGCCGGGGTCAGCACCACCAGGATGGTGACGATCTCCAGGCGGCCGAGCAGCATGCCGACCGACAGCAGCCACTTGGCGCTGTCCGGCAGGCTGGCGAAGTTGCCGGCCGGGCCGATGATCGGGCCCAGGCCCGGGCCGACGTTGCACACCGCGGTGGCGGCGCCGGTCAGCGCAGTGACCCAGTCGAGGCCGAGCAGGGCGAGGCCGAGGGCGATCACGCCGATGGTGATGGTGAAGAAGAACGACAGGGTGATCAGCGAGCGGACGATGTCCTCGTCGATCGGGTGGTTGTTGTACTGCTGCTTGATCACCGCGCGCGGGTGGATCATCTGCTGCAGGTTGGCCTTGAGCATCACGTAGGCGACCTGGAAGCGGAAGATCTTCAGGCCGCCGGCGGTGGAGCCGGAGCAGCCGCCGATGAAGGTCAGGTAGAAGAACATCAGCACGGCGAAGCCGCCCCACAGGGTGTAGTCGCCGAGGGCGAAGCCGGTGGTGGTGACCACCGAGACCACGTTGACGGTGACGATGCGCAGGGCATCCAGCCAGGCGTGCTCGGAGTTGAACCACAGCCAGGTGGCGAAGCCCAGGCAGGTGACCAGCAGGAAGCCGAGGAAGCCGCGCACCTGATGGTCGCGGACGATCGCCTTGCGGTTGCCGCGCAGGAAGGCCACGTAGAGGGTGAACGGCAGGCTGCCGAGCAGCATGAACACCACGGCGACCCAGTGCACTGCCGGCTGCGTCCAGTGCGCCAGCGAGGAGTCGGAGGTGGAGAAGCCGCCTGTGGAGATCGAGGCCATGGAGTGGTTGATCGCCTCGAACGGCGTCATGCCGGCCCACCAGAAGGCGAAGAAGCCGAGGGCGGTGAAGGCGACGTAGATGGCGAGGATGTATTTGGCCACCATGTGCGAGCGCGGCATGACCTTCTCCGACCAGTCGGAGGACTCGGTCTGGAACAGGCGCATGCCGCCGACGCGCAGCAGCGGCAGCACCGCCACCGCCATGCCGATGAAGCCGATGCCGCCCAGCCAGTGCAGCATCGAGCGCCAGATCAGCAGGGCGGGCGAGGCGTTGTCGAGGCCGCTGAGGATGGTCGAGCCGGTGGTGGTGATCCCCGACATGGTCTCGAAGAAGGCGTCGGTGTAGCTGATGTGCTGGATGAACACCATCGGCAGGGCGGCGAACCCGCACACCACCACCCAGCTCGAGGTGGTCAGCATGTACATGTCGCGCGGGCGCAGCTGCAGGTGCTTGGGCTGGCCGGGGAGGACCATGGCCAGGCCGCAGCCGAAGGTGATCAGGGCGGGCCAGACGAAGTCGGAGAGCCGCTCCTCGGCGCCCTTCATGGTCAGCTGGGTGAGGATGGGGATGACCATGCTGGCGGCCAGCGTGATGAGGAAGATGCCCAGAAGGAAGGCGATCATGCGTAGGGTCGACAGGGTCATGGCGGAGTATCACTGGCCGGGGCGGGCGGCATTCTGCGCTCGTCCGCCAGAGCTGTAAACGGCCGCGAATTTTTCTGCCGGACGGCCTTTTCAGGCCGATTCGGCGCTCGCTAGAATCCGCGGCTCCCGCCGGCAGTCGCCGGTTCCTGCGGTGTTGCACCGATGTCCGAAAACAATCCCTGCCTGACGTGCGGCGCCTGCTGCGCGTATTTTCGTGTGTCCTTCTATTGGGGCGAGTGCCGGTCGGCCGGTGGCCTGGTTCCGGACGAGCTGGTCGAGCAGATCAGTCCCCACCACGCCGCCATGCGTGGCACCACCAGCAAGCCGGCGCGCTGCGTCAGCCTGATGGGCGAGGTCGGCTGCGGCGTGCGCTGCACCATGTACGAGCAGCGCTCCTCGGCGTGCCGCGAGTTCGAGGCGTCCTGGGAACACGGCGAGCACAACCCGCGCTGCGACGCCGCCCGCGCCGCCCACGGCCTGCCGCCGCTGACTCCGCCGCTGCAGCCTGACCTGTCGCCCGACCGCGCGGCCTGAGATCCCGGCTAGAATGCCGGCTCCGACCCTTCAAGGAGAATGTCCATGGATGCGCTCGATGCGCTGTTCAACCGTGTCTCGGTGGCCCGCCTGGGCGAGCCGGCGCCCACGCCCGAGCAGCGCGAGCTGCTGCTGCGCGCCGCCCTGCGCGCGCCGGATCACGGCCAGCTGCGGCCGTGGCGCTTCCTGACCATCGAGGGCGAGGCCCGCGAGGCGCTCGGCGAGCTGTTCGCCCGCGCCGAACTGGCGCGCGATGCCCAGGTGCCGACGGCGGTGCTCGACAAGGTGCGCGCCATGCCGCTGCGCGCCCCGCTGCTGATGGTGGTGATCGCCTGCGTCAGGGAGCATCCCAAGGTGCCGGCGTCCGAGCAGTTGCTGGCCGCCGGCTGCGCGGCGCACGGTATCCTGCTCGCCGCCCACGCCCTGGGGCTGGGCGCGATCTGGCGCACCGGCGAGCTGTCCCACGACGCCACCGTGCATGCCGGCCTCGGCCTGGCCGGCAACGAGCAGCTGCTCGGCTTCCTCTATCTGGGCACGCCGCAGGGCGAGCTGCGCAAGCCGCAGCCGCTGGAGCCGGCGGAGTTCGTCGCCGCCTGGAACTCAGACCTTTCCGTCGCCGCCCAGGGGTAGTTCGAGGCGGGCGACGAAGCCTCCGCCGGGGTGGTTGGCCAGCACCAGCTGGCCGCCATGGCGCTGTGCCGCGCGGCGGGCGATGGCCAGGCCCAGGCCGTGGCCGGCGCTGGTCTGGCCGGGGGCGCGGAAGAACGGCTCGCCCAGTTGCGCGAGGTGTTCCCCGGCCACCCCCGGGCCATGGTCGCGGACTTCCAGTATCAGGCGTTCGCCGTCGCGGCGCGCGCCGATTTCCAGCGGCTGGTCGGGCGGGTTGAAGCGCAGGGCGTTGCGCAGCAGGTTGTCCAGCGCGCGCTCGAGCAGCTCCGGCCAGCCGGTCAGCTGCAGTCCCGGCTCCATCTCCAGGCGGATCTCCTGCTGCGGCGCCAGCAGGCCCGCATCCTCGCGCAGCTTGCCGAGCAGGGCGGCGAGGTCCACCGTCTGCGGCTGGCTGCTCTCGGCGTCGACCCGCGCCAGCACCAGGATCTCGCTGATCAGCGCCTCCAGGCGGTCGCATTCCTGCACCAGCCGCGGCCACAGGCGCGTGCGCTCGGCGTCGCTGGCGCGCTCGGCCAGCGCCAGGGCGATGCGCAGGCGCGCCAGTGGCGAGCGCAGCTCGTGGGAGACGTCGCGCAGCAGCTGGCGCTGGCTGCCGATCAGGTCCTGCAGGCGCGCGCCCATGCGGTTGAAGTCGCGCGCCAGGGTGCCCAGCTCGTCGCGCCGCCGGGCCAGGCGCGCCAGGCTGTGCTGCTGGTAGGTGGTCTGGCCGAGGTCGTGCACCGCGCCGCGCAGGCGGTTGAGCGGGCGGGTGATCGACAGGGTGAGCAGCGCGCTGAACAGGGTCAGCACCACCACGGCGATGGCCAGCGCGCTGACCGGCCACAGCAGGCTGTCGCGCTGCCAGCCGGCCAGCTCGGCGTGCGGGATGCGGTAGATGAACAGGTAGGTCTGCCCGCTGGCGGCGCTGGTCTGGTCCTCGGTCAGCCGCCGCCAGGGCAGGCGGTGGCCTTCGCGGCGCGCCTCGAAGGCCGCCGCGCGGGGCGGGAAGGTGCCGCGCACCAGCGGCTGGCCGGCTTCGTCGAGCACCTGCACGTCGACATGCCGGCGGTGTTTGTGGCGCTCGAGGAGCTCCTGCGCCGCCTGCGGGCCCCTCTGTTCGTAGCGCTCGATCCAGCGGCTGGCCAGGTCGCGCACGCCGGGGTGGCGGGCCAAAATCCAGGCGTCCTGGTTCAGCGCGTGGCCGAGCAGCAGCGACAGGCCGGCCACCAGGGCGATGGCCAGCCAGAACGAGGCGAAGATGCGCCAGAACAGGGTGCGCATGCGCGGGTCCGTGGTCGGAAATGAGGGAAGGGGCGTCCAGCGTGGACGCCCCGTGCGGGATTACTCGGCCTTCTTGTCGCGCTCGGCCTTCCAGGCTTCGAACTCGGCGCGTTCGGCGCGGCGCTTCTCCATCTCGACCTGCAGTTCGTCGAACTTCTTCTGCTGCTCGGGCGTCAGGGTGTCGCGGATGGTCTTCTGCTGCTTGGCGCGGCTGGCTTCCTGCTCCTTGGCCATGGCGGCCTTGTCGGCGGCCGGCAGCTTGTCCAGGTAGCGCTGGTTGATCTCGCGCTGGGTCTGCATGTTCTCGCGCATGGCCTCGCCGACCTTCTGGCGCTGTTCGGGAGTGAGGTCGAGGCCGCGCAGCATGTGGCCGTGGTGGCCGTCGCCGCGCTTGTGGTAGGCGCCGTGGTCATCGCCCATGCCGGGGCCGGCGACGGCCAGGGTGGGCAGGGCGGCGGCGAGGAGCAGGGCGGTCAGGGTCTTGCGCATTGTCTGTTTCCTTCTCGTGGGCGGCTTGGCTTGCCGGATGAGCTCAGTCTAGGGCGCGCAAGGTCAATGGCGGTCAGCCGTGGGTAAAGGCTGGGTAAAGATGCGGGGCTGTCCGCTCAGGGCGCGTAGTAGTAGCCGCGACCGCGGCTGGCGAGGATGCGCGGGCGGCCGTCGGCGTGCGGGCCGAGCTTCTTGCGCAGGTTGCTGACGTGCATGTCCAGGCTGCGGTCGTAGAGGGTCAGCCGGCGGCCGAGGGCGAGCTGGGCCAGGACCTGCTTGTCCAGCGGCTCGCCAGGCTGCTTGAGCAGCGCCTCGAGGATGTGGCTTTCCGACACGGTGAGGGCGATTTCCTGTTCGCCGAGCATGGCCACGCCGCGGCTCGGGCTGTAGCTGAGGTCGCCCAGTTCCAGGCGGGTGTTCGCGCTCGGGCTGCCGCCGCCCGGCTGCACGCGGCGCAGCACGGCGCGCAGCCGGGCGGTCAGCTCGCGCGGGTCGCACGGCTTGGCCAGGTAGTCGTCGGCGCCCAGTTCCAGGCCGAGGATGCGGTCGAGCGGCTCGCCGCGCGCCGAGAGCATCAGCACCGGCAGCTCGGGGTGCTCGCCGCGCAGTTGCCTGAGCAGCTCCAGGCCGCTGCCGTCGGGCAGCATGACGTCCAGCACCACGGCATCCGGCGCCTGTTCGGCCAGCGCCTGGCGGGCGCTGCCGCCGTCGTGGCAGGCGCGCACCTGGAAGCCCTCCTGGCCCAGCCAGGCGGCCAGCAGGTCGGTCAGCTCGTGGTCGTCGTCGATCAGCAGCAGCTGGCTCATGGCGACTCAGGGCAGGGTCTGGCGGAACGGCTTGACCACTACCTCGGCGTACACGCCGGCGGCGCAGAAGGGGTCGGCCTCGGCCCAGGCACGGGCGGCTTCCAGCGAGTCGAACTCGGCGACGATCAGGCTGCCGGTGAAGCCGGCCGGGCCCGGGTCGTTGCTGTCGATGGCCGGGTGCGGGCCGGCGAGCACCAGGCGGCCGGCGTCCTTCAGGGCGTTGAGGCGCTCGAGGTGGGCCGGGCGGGCGGCCAGGCGGGCCTCGAGGGAGTTGGCGACGTCGCTGGCGATGATGGCGTAGAGCATGGCGGTCCTTGAGTGTTTGGCGGGCGCAGCAGGGGGCAGGGGGCGCGCCTGGCGGCGAATTGTCGTGCGGCGTGCGCCAGAGGCGATGCGAAGGGGGCATAATAACAGACCGCAAAACACGGAAAACCATTGCCCATGTACGCCGACCTGCACTGCCACAGTACCGCCTCCGACGGCATGCTCGCGCCTGCCGCCCTGGTCGAGCGGGCCCACGCGCAGGGCGTCGGGGTGCTGGCGCTGACCGACCACGACACCCTCGACGGCCTGGCCGAGGCGCGCGCCGCGGCCGGGCGGCTGGGCATCGAGCTGGTCAGCGGCATCGAGCTGTCTTGCACCTGGGCAGGGGCGACCATCCATGTGCTCGGCTACGGCTTCGAGGCGGAGGTGGCGCCGCTGGCGAGCGCCATCGATGCCCTGCACGGGGGGCGCTGGGCGCGCGCCGAGGAGATCGCCCGGCGCCTGGCGGCCAAGGGCATGCCGGGCTGCCTGGAGGGCGCGCGGGCGGTGCAGCAGGAACGCGGGGAGAGCGGCAACGCGCCGTCGCGGCCGCACTTCGCCGAATTCATGGTCCGCGCCGGCTACGTCAGGGATCACGCCCAGGCCTTCCAGCGCTGGCTGGGCGCCGGCAAGCTGGGCGACGTCAAGCAGCACTGGCCGACCCTGGAGAGCACCCTGGCGACCCTGCGCGAGGCCGGCGCCTGGATCAGTCTGGCGCATCCCTGCCACTACGACTTTACTCGAACCAAGAGGCGCAAGCTGGTGATGGCCTTCGTCGAGGGAGGCGGCCACGCGCTGGAGGTGTCCAACGGCCCGCAGGTGGACAGCCAGGTCGGCATGCTGGCCAACACCGCCCGCGAGTTCGGCCTGCTGGCCAGCGCCGGCAGCGATTTCCACGGGCCGCGCCAGTGGTCCGAGGTGGGCAGCTACCGGGCGCTGCCCGACGACCTGCCGCTGCTCTGGCCGCGCCTGACCAGGATGGAACACCCGAAGTCCAAGGAACAGTCATGAGCCAATTCTTCCAGATACACGCGGAAAACCCGCAAGCGCGGCTGATCAAGCAGGCCGTGGAAATCGTTCGCCAGGGCGGCGTGATCGTCTACCCGACCGACTCGGCCTATGCCCTGGGCTGCCGGATTGGCGACAAGGCGGCGCTGGATCGCATCCGCCACCTGCGTCGCCTGGACGACAAGCACAACTTCACCCTGGTGTGCCGCGACCTGTCGCAGCTCGGCGAGTACGCCAAGGTCGACACCAGCGCCTTCCGCCTGCTCAAGGCGCACACCCCGGGCCCCTACACCTTCATCCTCGACGCCACCCGCGAGGTGCCGCGCATGCTGCTGCATCCCAAGCGGCGCACCATCGGCCTGCGCGTGCCGGGCAACCCGATCGCCCACGACCTGCTGGCCGAGCTGGGCGAGCCGCTGATGAGCGTGAGCCTGATCCTGCCCGGCGACGAGCACCCGATGAGCGATCCCTACGAGATCCGCGACCGCCTGGAGAAGCTGGTCGACCTGATCATCGACGGCGGCTACGGCAGCCTGGAGGCGTCCACGGTGATCAGCCTGCTGGGCGGCGAGCCCGAGGTGCTGCGCGAGGGCTGCGGCGATCCCGAGCCGTTCCTGGTGCCGGCCTGATGGCGGCGAGGGTTTCCGGTGACTGATCCGCAACTGCCGAGCGAGGCGCCCGAGCAGCTGCCGCTGGCGCTGGTCTACGGCGAGGCCTTCACCGAGCTGCCGCAGGACCTGTACATTCCCCCGGATGCCTTGGAGGTGTTCCTCGACGCCTTCGAGGGGCCGCTCGACCTGCTGCTCTACCTGATCCGCAAGCAGAACATCGACATCCTCGACATTCCGGTGGCGGAGATCACCCGCCAGTACATGGGCTACGTCGAGCTGATGAAGGCGGTGCGCCTGGAGCTGGCCGCCGAGTACCTGGTGATGGCGGCGATGCTCGCTGAGATCAAGTCGCGCATGCTGCTGCCGCGCTCCAGCGAGGCCGCGGAAGAGGAAGAGGACCCGCGCGCCGAACTGATCCGTCGCCTGCAGGAGTACGAGCGCTTCAAGCAGGCCGCCGAGGAGCTGGACGACCTGCCGCGGGTCGGCCGCGACCTGCAGGTGCCGCTGCTGCCGGCGCCGCAGGCGCGGGCGCGCACCCTGCTGCCGGAAGTGAGTCTGGACGAGGTGCTGCTGGCGATGGCCGAGGTGCTGCGTCGCGCCGAACTGTTCGAGAGCCACCAGGTCACCCGCGAACTGCTGTCGACCCGCGAGCGCATGAGCGAGGTACTCGAACGCCTGCAGGGCGGCGCCTTCGTGCCCTTCGCCACGCTGTTCGCCGCCGAGGAGGGCAAGCTCGGCGTGGTGGTGACCTTCATGGCCGTCCTCGAGCTGATCAAGGAGAGGCTGGTCGAGCTGGTGCAGAACGAGCCGTTCGCGCCCATCCACGTGCGCCTGCGCGGCGCCGTGGCGGAAGAAAGTCTGTTGCTGGAGGAGGTTGCCGAATGAACCTTGCCGATCCGCGCCAGCTGGCGACGGTGCTCGAAGCCATCCTGCTGGCGGCCGGCAAGCCGCTGGCGCTGGAGCGCCTGGCCGAGCTGTTCGACGCGCACGAGCGGCCCTCGCCGAAGCTGCTGCGCGAGGCGCTGGCGGTGCTCGGCGGCTCCTGCCTGGGGCGCGGCTTCGAGCTCAGCGAGGTGGCCTCGGGCTACCGCCTGCAGGTGCGCGAGCGCTTCGCGCCCTGGGTGAGCCGGCTGTGGGATGAGCGTCCGCAGCGCTACTCGCGGGCGCTGCTGGAGACCCTGGCGCTGATCGCCTACCGCCAGCCGATCACCCGCGGCGAGATCGAGGAGGTGCGCGGCGTGGCGGTCAACAGCAACATCATCCGGACCCTGCAGGAGCGCGACTGGATCCGCGTGGTCGGCTACCGCGAGGTGCCCGGCCGGCCGGCGATGTTCGCCACCACCCGCGCCTTCCTCGACCACTTCAACCTGAGAAGCCTCGACGAGCTGCCGCCCCTGGCGGTGCTGCGCGAGCTGGAGCCGCAGCCGCCGGTCGATGACCTCGATCCCGAGGTGCCGGCCGACCTGCAGGCGCGCGCCGACCTGGCCCTGGCCGATGCCGACGAGGACGATGCGCCGGAGGCGCGCGGCGAAACCAGCTTCCGCAGCCTGCTGGCCGAGCTGGACGCCATGGAGCAGGGGCTGAAGAGCGACTTCGACGATCTGCTGCCGGCGGAAGAGGCCGGCGAGCCGGGCGAGGCCGCGCCAGCCGGCGACTGAGGGCGGCGCCGGTCGCATGCCGGGTGCGCGCGCCCGGTCATCGGCGTATCATGCCTGCCCCCCTGATTTGCAGGGACCGCTCACAGCATCCGGTTACACCGGGAGGTGCCCAGAATGAATGAAGAACTGAATCCCGCCGAAGAACAGCGCCCCGTCGGCGAGAAACTGCAGAAGGTGCTGGCGCGCATGGGCGTCGGTTCCCGCCGCGACGTCGAGGAGTGGATCAGCCAGGGCCGCATCAAGGTCAACGGCGCCCAGGCCACCCTCGGCCAGCGCATCGGCGCCAGCGACGCCATCGCCCTCGACGGCCGCCTGCTGCGCCGCGAGGAGGACGAGGTGGTGCGCCGCGTGCTGATCTACAACAAGCCCGAAGGCGAGGTGTGCACCCGTTCCGACCCGGAAGGCCGCCCCACCGTGTTCGACCGCCTGCCGCGGCCGAAGAACGGCCGTTGGATCAACATCGGCCGCCTCGACATCAACACCACGGGCCTTTTGCTGTTCACCACCGACGGCGAGCTGGCCAACCGCCTGATGCATCCCTCCTACGAGATGGACCGCGAGTACGCGGTGCGCGTGCGTGGCGAGGTCACCGACGAGATGCTCGAGAACCTCAAGAACGGCGTGATGCTCGAGGACGGTCCGGCGCGCTTCACCGACATCAAGGAAGCCCCGCAGGGCGACGGCTTCAACCGCTGGTTCCACTGCGTGGTGATGGAAGGGCGCAACCGCGAGGTGCGTCGCCTGTGGGAGTCCCAGGGGCTGGTGGTCAGCCGCCTCAAGCGCGTGCGCTTCGGTCCGGTGTTCCTCACCGCCGACCTGTCGGTGGGGCGCTGGCGCGAGATGGAGCAGGGCGAGGTGGACATCCTCGCCGCTGAGGTCGGCCTCAAGCCGATGGCCCTGCCGGGGATGAAGGGCAAGCTGCGCGAGAAGCTCGACCGCCTGCAGCGCAAGTCGGCCAAGCCGGTGCCCGAGCGCGGTCGCGGTGCGCGCGGCGAGCGCGACGAAGGTCGCGGGCGTGGCCAGGGCAGCGAGCTGGCCGAGCGTCCGGCCGAGGTGCGCGGCAAGCGTCCGGCCAAGGCTCGCGACGAGCGCGGCACGCCGAACCTGAGCGAGCGCCCGTCGCGCAAGCCCGCCGCCGGCCAGCCGGCCAAGCGCCGTCCGCAGCCGGCGGGCGACGGGCAGCGTCCCGGCTTTCGCCGCAAGTAAGCGTGGCTGAATGAAAAAAGGCGACCTGCGGGTCGCCTTTTTTCTGTCCGGCGCTGGCGGCTCAGATGCCCTGGGGGATTTCCTCGCCGCCGAGGGCCTCGATCAGCTGCGGCAGGAACTCGACGAAGGTCAGCATCATCAGGGTGAAGCTGGCGTCCTGCTGGGCCAGGGCGTCGTCGCCGCCGTCCTGCTCGGCCTGTTCCTGCAGCAGGTCCTCGAAGCGCAGGCGCTTGAGCGCCAGCTTGTCGTCGATCAGCAGCGACAGCTTGTCCGACCAGGCCAGGCTCAGCTTGGTCACCAGCTTGCCGGCCGCCAGGTGGTTCTGCACCTCGTCGCTGCCCAGATCCTGGCGCTTGCAGCGCACGATGCCGCCATCCTCGTGGGTGTCGCGCAGCTCGCACTCATCGAGCAGGACGAGGCCGTTGCTGGCGTGCTGGCTCTTCATCCACCCGGTGAAGGTGGCGGTGGGCGCGACCTTGACGCTCAGCGGGCGTACCGGCAGCGAACCGAGCGCCTCGCGCAGGGTGGACAGCAGGTCCTCGGCCTTCTTCGGGCTGGACGCGTCGACCAGGATCAGGCCCTGCTGCGGGGCGATGGCGGCGAAGGTGCTCTGCCGGCGGATGAAGGCGCGCGGCAGGAAGCTCTGCACGATCTCGTCCTTGAGCTGGTCGCGCTCCTTCTTGTAGACCTTGCGCATCTGCTGCGCCTCGATCTCCTCGATCTTCTCCTTCAGCGCATCGCGCACCACGCTGCCGGGCAGGATGCGTTCCTCCTTGCGCGCGGCGATCAGGAAGAAGCCCTGGCTGGCATGCACCAGTGGCGCGTCGGCGCCCTTGCCCAGCGGGGCGACGAAGCCGTAGGTGGCCAGCTCCTGGCTGGCGCAGGGGCGGGCCGGCTTGCTGGCCAGGGCCGCCTCGAGTTTCTCGGCGTCCAGTTGCAGATCCTGGGTGAGGCGATAGACGAGCAGGTTGCGGAACCACATGGCGGCGGGACACTCCATCAAGCAAAGGAGCGCATTATTCCCCCTCGGGCTTGCGCCGGCCACCGCCGATTGCGCCAAGTGTCTGGTTTGCCTGGAAATTTTTTTTGAAAAAAGACTTGCCAAGGTCGGGGGGCATCCCTAGAATGCGCACCACTTCGAGAGCAAACGCAAACATGCGAATGCAACTGAATGGGTGATTAGCTCAGCTGGGAGAGCATCTGCCTTACAAGCAGAGGGTCGGCGGTTCGATCCCGTCATCACCCACCACTCTCGAGGTTACGCGCAGCGGTAGTTCAGTCGGTTAGAATACCGGCCTGTCACGCCGGGGGTCGCGGGTTCGAGTCCCGTCCGCTGCGCCATTTTCTCCCTCCCCGAAGTGGCAAATCCAGCTTTCCCTCCCCCAAAGTTCAGTGCGGATTCCGCAGCTTGAACTTTTCGTCGTTTCTGCATTCCAAATTTTCCAACCGTGGCAGCGTGGGCGGCAGCCTGATAAGCTCGCGCCTATTCCCAGCCTGCCGCTGTGGTATCCATCATTAAGGAACAAGCATGAAACATCATCGGTTGGCCGCTGCTGTGGCCCTGGTCGGTCTCGTCCTCGCCGGTTGCGACAAGCAGGCCGCGGAGAAGGAGCTGGAGCTCAAGTCGCCGGCGCAGAAGGCCTCCTATGGCATCGGTCTGAACATGGGGCGCAGCCTGGTCCAGGAAGGCATGGACGACCTCGACTCCAAGGCGGTGGCTCTGGGCATCGAGGACGCCCTGGCGAAGAAGGAGCAGCGCCTCACCGACGAGCAGCTCATGGAGGCCTTCAGCTTCCTGCAGAAGCGCTCCGAGGAGCGCATGACCGCCCTGGCTGACGAGAACGCCAAGGCCGGCAAGAAGTTCCTCGAGGACAACGGCAAGCGCGAGGGCGTGGTCACCACCGCCTCCGGCCTGCAGTACGAGGTGCTGAAGAAGGCCGACGGCGCCCAGCCCAAGGCCGACGATGTGGTCAGCGTCCACTACGAGGGCAAGCTGATCGACGGTACCGTGTTCGACAGCTCGGTACAGCGCGGCGCACCCATCGACCTGCCGGTCGGCGGCGTGATCCCGGGCTGGGTCGAGGGCCTGCAGCTGATGCACGTCGGCGAGAAGTACAAGCTGTACATCCCCAGCGAGCTGGCCTACGGCGCGCAGAGCCCGAGCCCGACCATTCCGGCCAACTCGGTGCTGGTGTTCGAGCTGGAGCTGCTGGGGATCCAGAACAAGGCCGAGTGACGGCAGTTCCAAGGCTTTCGCAAACGCCCCGCTGGTCGGGGCGTTTGTGTTTCCGCTGGTAACACTCTTGACGGGCTGGCGCCGGAAAAGCTTGGCGCTCGCTGTGGCGCAGGCTTGTTATGCACATCGGTAATATTTCTCGCGGCCCTGTCAAGCCCTCTCTCGCATCCCCGGTTGCAAATTTTAAGAGTATGATTTGTAAAGACTTTTTTTTGTTGAGCAAAAAACGTCCGATCTGTCTGGAAGCCTCGCTGCACGGGCATCGGGGGGACTCTTCCAGATATTGTTCACAAGTTTATCCACAGCTTTTGTGGGTAACGCCGCCAAGCCCAGCAACCACGGGGCCTGGCGGGGGATCCGGGCGTGCAGCGTGCCGTCCGGGGCCTGATAAAATGAAATACAAGTGTGATGGAGCGACAAGCGCATGAACGTTCAGGTGATCGAGCGGGAAGGGCAGCCCGAGTACGCCGTGCTGGCGTGGGCCGACTATCAGGAGCTGTTGCGCGCTGCCGGGCGTCTGCCCGCCAGCGCCGCCAGCACGCCGCCGCTGCCGCAGGAGCCGGTCTTTTCCCTGGAGAGCCTGCGCAGCCTGCGCGAGGCGCGCCGGCTGGCGCCGGAGCAACTGGCGCGGGCCGTCGGCATCAGTCCGCACTATCTGACGCTGATCGAGAGCGGCGAGCGCCAGCCGGACCAGGCGATCGTCCGGGCGCTGGCGCGGCTATTCGCCACGCCGGACGACGGGAGCGCGGGTTGATCCTGCGCATCAGTCGCCAGCACTGGCAGGCGCTGCTCGACGAACTCGACGAGGCGCGCCGCCAGCGCCACCTGTTGACCTACCGCTCGCTGATCGAGCGACTGCAATTGCCGACCCCGGCGATGACCACCCTGACCGCCGCTCTCGAGCACCTGGCCATGCTCGATGCCCAGGCCGGACAGCCGCTGCGCAGCGCTCTGGTGATCAGCCAGGGCGCCAGCCGCCTGCCCAGGCCGGGCTTCTTCGAGCACGCCAACCGGCTCGGCCGCTTCAGCGGCCCGCCGGATGGCGTCGCCGCCGCCGCCTGGCACGCCGCGGAGGTGGCGCGGGTGTTCGCGCACGATTTCCCGGGGGGCACGCCATGAGGCATCCGCTGTGGTGGTTGCGCACCTTCTGCGGCTATCGGCTGGCCCGCTGGCTGTTCCGTTGGCAGTGGCTGGTGCGCCAGCCGCGCGCCTGGCGCTGGATGGAAGGGCAGTTCGCGCGCATGGCCGGCATGGGCGATGCCGGCGCCCAGGAGTTCTACGGCCACCTGCTGCTGTTCCGTGGCGAGGGCCTGGGGGCGCGCGAAGAAGGACTGCGCCTGCTGCGCCAGGCGGCGGGCCAGGGGCGGCTCAAGGCGGCCTTCCAGCTCGGCGTGCAGGCGCTCAAGGGCAGCCCGCGGCAGGCGCCGGATGCCGCCGAGGCGTTGCGCTGGTGGCGACAGGCCGCCGAGGGCGGTCATCCGCTGGCTGCGCTCAAGCTCGCCGAACTGCTGCGCGAAGGCGCGCCCGGGGTGTCGGCCGATCCGTCGGCTGCCGAGCGGATGGCCGAGCGCGCCCGCCAGCTCGGCCTCTGATGCGCTCTCAGGCGCTGGCGCACAGCTCCTGCGCCGGCGCTCGCAGTGGCCGCTCCTGAGGGCGGCCGATCAGGTAGCCCTGGACCAGGTCCACGCCCATCCGCGCCAGCTGCTGCAGTTCCTCTTGCTGTTCCACGCCTTCGGCGATCACCCGCGCGCGGGCGGCCCGGGCCATCTGCAGGATGGAGCCGACGAACTCGCGCTTGAGCGGGTCGAGATGGATGCCGTCGATGAAGTGGCGGTCGATCTTGACGATGTCCGGACGCAGTTCCGACCACAGGCGCAGGCTGGAGTAGCCGGCGCCGAGGTCGTCGAGGGCGATGGAGAAGCCCATGGCGCGGTAGTGGTGCAGGGCGCGGTCGAGCAGGTCGAAATCCTCGATCGGGGTCTGTTCGGTCAGCTCGATCACTACCCGCTCCGGGGCGATGCCGCACTGGCGCAGGATCTGCAGGGTACGTCCGGACTGGTGGCCGGGCTCGACCAGGGTTTCCGGCGAGACGTTGAGGTAGAGCATGCCGCGACCGGTGCACTGGCTGAAGCGGCTGCAGGCGCGGGCGCGACTGGCGATCTCCAGCTCGCTGAGGCGGCCGGCGTTGCGGGCCACGGCGAACAGCGCCAGCGGCGCATGCAGCGGGCTGTTGGAGGGGCCGCGGGTGAGGGCCTCGTGGCCCTGGATGCGCCCGCAGGCGAGCGAATAGATGGGCTGGAACAGGCTGTTGAGCAGGTCGTGGGCGAGGATTCGCTCCAGTTCGCTCAACTGTTCGGTGGTCGTCATGCGGGGCTCGGCAGGCAATGAAAAAAGCGCCCCGGCGGTAACCGGGGCGCTCAGATTTCACGACTAAATTGTGACTGCCTGATGACAGGGCGCCTCGCCCGGCGCAATCCTCAGTGGTGGGCGATGGCCGAGTCGAGATTGAGGTAGTCGAGCAGGATGCGTCCTGACTCGGCGAGGAAGGCATCCTGCTCCGGTGGCAGCTTGTCCTCCTCGCTGGCGGCCACGTCCTCCTCCTCGTCCTTGAGCTCCTTGAGCAGGGGCTCGCCCTTGGCGCTGCGGCGGGCGTTCTCCAGGGCCAGCTGACGGCTCTCGATGGCGCTCTGCTGGGCGCGGCGCTTCTGCTCGTTGAGGCTGACCACGGTCTCTCCCATCAACTGCTGGCTCAGCTCCAGGCGCTGGCGGGTGAACACGAAGTCCGGGTCCTGGGCGATGCGCGCGGCGTGGCGCGCCTGCAGCTCGGCGAGGAAGGGGCGGAACGGGTTGTTGTCCGGCTCGACCGCCGGCGCGATGCGGTCCCACGGCATGGCCGCCGGCAGGGCGCTCTCGCCGATCTCCTTGACGTCGACCACCGCCGGGTAGGGGATGTCCGGCAGCACGCCCTGGTGCTGGGTGCTCTGCCCGGAAACCCGGTAGAACTTGGCCAGGGTCAGCTTCAGCTCGCCGTGGTTGAGCGGCTGGATGGTCTGCACGGTGCCCTTGCCGAAGGTCTGCCCGCCGAGGATCAGTGCGCGGTGGTAGTCCTGCATGGCGCCGGCGAAGATCTCCGAGGCGGAGGCCGACAGGCGGTTGACCAGCACGGCCAGCGGACCGTTGTAGTAGGTGCCGCTGTCCTCGTCGGCGAGCACGTCGACGCGGCCGTCGCTGTTGCGCACCAGCACGGTCGGGCCCTTGTCGATGAACAGGCCGGTCAGCTCGGTGGCCTCCTGCAGGGAGCCGCCGCCATTGTTGCGCAGGTCGATGACCACGCCGTCGACCTTCTCCGCCTTGAGTTCGGCGAGCAGCTTGCGCACGTCGCGGGTGGTGCTCTTGTATTCCGGGTCGCCGCTGCGATAGGCCTTGAAGTCCAGGTAGAAGGCCGGGATCTCGATCACCCCGAGCTTGTAGTCGCGGCCCTCGTGCTCGAGCTTGAGCACCGACTTCTTCGCCGCCTGCTCCTCGAGCTTGACCGCCTCGCGGGTGATCGACAGCACCTTGCTGCTCTGGTCGTTCGGTGCGTTGCTGGCCGGAATCACTTCCAGGCGCACCTGCGAGCCCTTGGGCCCGCGGATCAGCTTGACCACCTCGTCGAGGCGCCAGCCGATCACGTCGACCATCTCCTTGTCGCCCTGGGCGACGCCGATGATGCGGTCGGCCGGATGCAGCTGCTTGCTCTTCTCCGCCGGGCCGGCGGGGACCAGGCGGACGATCTTGACGTGCTCGTTGTCGCTCTGCAGCACCGCACCGATGCCTTCCAGCGACAGGCTCATGTTGATGTCGAAGTTCTCGGCGTTTTCCGGCGACAGGTAGTTGGTGTGCGGGTCGTAGGTCTGCGCGAAGGCGTTGATATAGGCCTGGAAGATGTCCTCGCTGCGGGTCTGCGCCAAGCGCTTGAGCTGGTTGCGGTAGCGCTTGGTGAGCAGCTCCTGGATGGCCTTGGGCTCCTTGCCGGCGATCTTCAGGCGCA
This sequence comes from Pseudomonas sp. A-1, assembly GCF_004801855.1. GTDB lineage: Bacteria > Pseudomonadota > Gammaproteobacteria > Pseudomonadales > Pseudomonadaceae > Geopseudomonas. The sequence goes on from NZ_SSTC01000068.1 coordinate 18,063, forward strand.
GCACCTCGTCCTTCACGCGCTTGCGCCACAGGTCGTCGAGCGCCTTGTTGTCGGCGGCCCAGGGCGCCTTCTCGCGGTCGGTGTCGAGGCTCTCGTCCTGGCTGAAGTCGAACTGGTCGGTGCCCTTGTCGAGCAGGCCGAGGGCGAACTGCAGGCGCTCCTGCATGCGCTCGAGGTGGCGCTTGTAGATCACGAAGCCCGGCTGCAGCTCGCCGCTCTTCAGGTAGTCGTCTAGGCGGTAGCGCCAGGCCTCGAAGTCGGCGATGTCCTTGGCGGTGAAGTAGCTGCGCGCCGGGTCGAGGCTCTTCAGGTAGTCGTCGAAGATCTGCGACGAGCGCGCGTCGTCCAGCGGCGGCTTGTTGTAGTGGTGGCGCTTGAGCAGCTCGACCACGTTCAGGCTGGCGATGGTCTGCTCTCGGTCGGGCTGCAGGCCGTCCCACGGATTGCTGGGCGTGGCCATGGCTGCCAGCGGCAGGGCGCTGGCGGCCAGAACAAGGGCGAGGGCGGTGCAGGACAGAGTGCGTTTCATGGGTTCTATGCGTCGCAGAGGGTTACGCCCGTTAGGCAGCGTAAGGAGCACCTGGTTCCATGGTGCCATCATGGGCTGGCGCCCGGAGGCCAGGGAGCTGACGTGCGGTCAGGTTCCGGGTCACAATCCGGGGGCAGATGCCGGCGCGAACGAAGCGCCGGGCCTTTGACAATATGGAGGTAGCGTGAACGCATTGCAAGGTATCGACGGACAGCTGGAATGGTCGGCGCAGCCGCGCCCGGACTGTGATGTGGGGCAGGTCCGCATCCGCGTGGCGGCCGCCGGCCTCAACCGGGCCGACCTGCTGCAGCGCAACGGCCTGTATCCGCCGCCGCCCGGGGCGAGCGAGGTGCTCGGCCTGGAGTGCGCCGGGGTGGTGACCGAGGCCGGTGCCGGCAGCCGCTGGCGGGTCGGCGACCGGGTGTGCGCCCTGCTGGCCGGCGGCGGCATGGCCGAGGAGGTGGTGGTGGACGCCCGCCATGCGCTGCCGGTACCCGAGGGCCTGAGCCTTGTCGAGGCGGCGGCGCTGCCGGAGGTCTATGCCACTGCCTGGCTCAACCTGTTCCAGCTGGCGCGCCTGCAGCCGGGCGAGAAGGTGCTGCTGCACGCCGGCGCCAGCGGCGTCGGTTCGGCGGCCATCCAGCTGTGCAAGGCCTTCGGCAGCCCGTGCTGGGTCAGCGTCGGCTCCGCCGAACGGTTGGCCTACTGCGAGGGTCTGGGCGCCCAGGGCGGCGTGCTGCGCGGCGACGGCCTCGACGGCCTGCGCGACTTCGGCCCCTTCGACGTGGTCCTCGATCCGGTGGGCGCCAGCTACGCCGCGCACAACCTGAAGCTGCTCGCCCAGGACGGCCGCTGGGTGATCATCGGCCTGATGGGCGGGCGCAAGGCCGAGCTCGACCTGGCCCTGCTGCTCGGCAAGCGCATCCAGCTGATCGGCTCGACCCTGCGCAGCCGCGACGCCGAGTCCAAGGCGCAGCTGCTCGCCGAACTGGAGCAGCAGGTGTGGCCGCTGTTCGCCGAGGGGCGCCTGAAGCCGCAGCTCGAGCGCAGCTACCCGATCGCCGACGCCGAGGCGGCCTTCGCCGCGCTGGCCAGCAATCAGGTGCAGGGCAAGGTGGTGCTGGTGGTGGACGCCAGTCTGGTCTGAGTGTCCGGGCTGGAACGACAGGGGGCGCCGCGGCGCCCCCTGTCATGTCCGGCTCAGCGCCAGGTCAGGATGTCCCAGCCGTGGCGCTCGGCGTGCGCGCGCAGCGCAGCGTCGGGGTTCACCGCATGCGGGTGGGCGACGTGGCCGAGCAGCGGCAGGTCGTTGCACGAGTCGGAATAGAAGTGCGCACCGGCCAGCGTCTCGCCCTGCTCGCTGCGCCACTGCTCGAGGCGGGCGATCTTGCCCGCGCGGGCGCAGGGGATGCCGGCGATCCGCCCGCTGTAGCCGCCATGCTGCAGTTCCAGTTCGGTGGCCAGCAGCTCGCCGATGCCCAGGCGGGCGGCGATGGCCGCGACCAGGAAGGTCGGCGAGGCGGAGACGATCAGTACCCGGTCGCCGGCGGCGCGGTGCCCGGCGACGGCACGCATGGCGTCGGTGAGGATCAGCGGCTCGATGACCGCCTCGACGAAGGTGCCGGCGACGTCGTCGATTTCCGCCGGGGTGCGGCCGACCAGCGGCTGCACGCTGAAGGCCAGATAGTCCTCGAGGGTCGCCTGCAGGGCGGCGTACTGCGCCACCAGCTCCTGCTCGCGGGCGAGGAAGGAGTCGCGGTCGACCCAGCCGAGGTCGGCCAGGTGCGCCGTCCACAGGCTGGGGCTGTTGCCGCCGATCAGGGTGTCGTCGAGGTCGAAGAGCGCCAGGGCCACGGTAGGCGCCTCAGACCAGTTCGGCGCTCTGGTAGAAGGCGCTCAGCACCCTCACCAGATGGTCGAGGTCGTGGCTGCCGGCCAGCTCGCGGATCGAGTGCATGGCGAAGGTCGGCAGGCCGATGTCGACGGTGCGCACGCCGAGCTTGCTGGCGGTGATCGGGCCGATGGTCGAGCCGCAGCCCAGGTCGCTGCGGGTGACGAAGCACTGCACCGGCACCTCGTGCTGCTGGCACAGGTGGCGGAAGAAGCCGGCGGTCTCGCTGTTGCTGGCGTAGCGCTGGTTGCTGTTGACCTTGATCACCGGGCCGCCGTTGAGGCGCGGGCCGTGGTTGCCGTCGTGCTTGTCGGCGTAGTTGGGATGCACGCCGTGGGCGTTGTCGGCCGACACCAGCAGCGAGCGCTGGATGGCGCGCACGAAGGCCTCCTCGTCGCCGCCGAGCAGACGGCGCAGCACCTGCTCGAGGAACGGGCCGTCGGCGCCGCAGGCCGAGCAGGAGCCGATCTCCTCGTGGTCGGTGCACACCAGCACACAGTTCTCGGCATCGCCGGCGGCGAGCAGCGCCTCGAGGCCGGCGTAGCAGGACAGCAGGTTGTCCAGGCGGGCGCCGGCGATGAAGTCCTGGTCGAGGCCGACCACGGCGGCGGCCTGGGTGTCGTAGAAGCTCAGCTCGAAGTCGAGCACCTCGTCGACGTACAGGCCGTGCTCGCGCAGCAGCTGGGCGGCGAGCAGGGCGCGGAAGTCGCGGCTCTCGCCGGCGGCCAGTTGGGCGAGCAGCGGCGGCAGCTCGTTCTGCTGGTTGATCGCCCAGCCCTGGTTGGCCTCGCGGTTGAGGTGGATGGCCAGGTTGGGGATGGTGGCGATCGGCGCCTTGAAGTCGATCAGGCGGCTTTCCAGGCGGCCCTCGTGGCGGAAGGTGACGCGACCGGCCAGCGACAGGTCGCGGTCGAACCAGGGCGCCAGCAGCACGCCGCCGTAGACCTCGACGCCCAGCTGCCAGTAGCCCTGGCGCGCCAGCTCCGGCTGCGGCTTGACGCGCAGGCAGGGGCTGTCGGTGTGCGCGCCGACCAGGCGCAGGCCGCCGTCCGGCGGGGTGCGCCGGCCGAGCTGCACGGCGATCAGCGAGGAGTCGTTGCGGGTGACGTAGTAGCGCCCGCCGGGCTGCGCTTGCCATGGGGCGCGCTCGTCGAGGCGCTGGTAGCCGGCGGCCTCGAGGCGGGCGGCCAGGCTGGCGGTGGCATGGAAGGGGGTCGGCGAGGCCTTGAGGAAATCGATCAGGCCCTGGTTGAGTGCTTCGCGCATGACGGCTCCGGCGGCGGTGATGCGCGCAGTTTACCGGAATCCGGCGTGCGCAGGCCGTCGGCGCCGCGCACGCGGGACGCTCAGAACGGCGCCGGGCTCTCGAAGCGCAGGCGCTCGCCGCTCTGCGGGTGGGTCAGACACAGCAGGCTGGCGTGCAGGCACAGGCGCTCGTGGGCGGCCAGCGCCTGCTCGTGGGCGTACAGGCGATCGCCCAGCAGCGGGTGGCCGATGGCCAGCATGTGCACGCGCAGCTGGTGGGAACGACCGGTGATCGGCGTCAGCTCGACCCGGCACCAGTCGCCGCAGCGCTCGACGATGCGCCAGAAGGTCAGCGCGTGCTTGCCCTGCTCGTGGTCGACCACGTGGCGCGGCTTGGTCGGCGGGTCGTAGCGCAGCGGCAGCTCGATGCGCCCGCTGTCGGTTCCCGGCTGGCCCCAGCACAGCGCGGTGTAGGCCTTCTCGGTCTCGCGGTCGTGGAACTGCCGGGACAGCTCGCGGTGGCTGTCGGCATCGCGGGCCAGCACGATCAGCCCGGAGGTTTCCCAGTCCAGGCGGTGGACGATACGCGCCTCGGGATAGCCGTTGTCCTGCAGGCGGCTGACCAGGCAGTCGCGGTTGTCCTCGGCGCGGCCGGGCACCGAGAGCAGCAGGGTCGGCTTGTTGATCACCAGCAGGGCGGCGTCCTGGTGGACGATTTCGATGTTCGACAGCGGCATGGCGGTTCCACAAATGACTGCGGCGGCCCGAGGCCGCCGCATGGTTCACCCGGCGCGGATCAGCGCTCGGGCAGGGTGATGTTGAGCTCGAGGATCGAGCAGGTGCCCTGGTTTTCCAGCGCCACCTGCACCTGGTCCTGGTCGATGTGCACGTACTTGCGGATCACCGCGATCAACTCCTCCTGCAGGGCCGGCAGATAGTCGGGCTGGCCGCGGTTCCCGCGCTCGTGGGCGACGATGATCTGCAGGCGTTCCTTGGCGATCGAAGCAGAACTGGGTTTCTTGCGCGAGAGGAGGAAGTCGAAGAGGCTCATTCACGACCTCCGAACAGACGTTGCAGGAATCCCTTCTTCTGCACTTCGAGGAAGCGGTGCGGGACGTCCTTGCCCAGCAGACGGTCGACCGCGTCGCCATAGGCCTGGCCGGCATCGCTCTGCTCGTCGAGGATCACCGGCACGCCCTGGTTGGAGGCCTTGAGCACCGCCTGGGATTCGGGGATCACGCCGATCAGGCCGATGGAGAGGATCTCCTCGACGTCGTCGACGCTGAGCATCTCGCCCTTGGCCACGCGCTCTGGGTTGTAGCGGGTCAGCAGCAGGTGTTCCTTGATCGGCTCCTCGCCCTTCTCGGCGCGCTGCGACTTGCTCGCCAGCAGGCCGAGGATGCGGTCGGAGTCGCGCACCGACGAGACCTCCGGGTTGGTCACCACGATGGCGGTGTCGGCGAAGTACATCGCCATGTGCGCGCCCGTCTCGATGCCGGCGGGGGAGTCGCAGAGGATGTACTCGAAGTCCTTCTTCAGCTCTTCCATGACCCGCTCCACGCCCTCCTTGGTCAGCGCTTCCTTGTCGCGGGTCTGGCTGGCGGCCAGCACGTAGAGGTTGTCCAGGCGCTTGTCCTTGATCAGGGCCTGGCCGAGGGTCGCCTCCTTGTGGATCACGTTGACGAAGTCGTACACCACGCGGCGTTCGCAGCCCATGATCAGGTCGAGATTGCGCAGGCCGACATCGAAGTCGACGATCACGGTCTTGTGACCGCGCAGGGCGAGGCCGGTGCCGATGGCGGCGCTGGACGTGGTCTTGCCGACGCCACCCTTGCCGGAAGTGACAACTATGATTTTGGCCAAGGTGATTACCCCAGATGAAAAGGTTCAGGTCCCTGAATTTGGCGGCAGTATCCGTTAAAGGCGGGTGATGTTCAACACATCTCCCGACAGGCTGACGTGTACCGGTTTGCCCCATTGCGGACTGCGTCGCAGGTCCTCGGCGACCTTGTAGCGGCCGGCGATGGACAGCAGTTCGGCGGTCAGTTGCTGGCAGAAGATGCGCGCCTCCGTATTGCCCTTGGCGCCTGCCAGAACCCGCCCGCGCAGCGGGCCGTACACATGGATATTGCCGTCGGCGATAAGTTCCGCCCCCGGGCTGACCGCCGACAGCACCACCAGATCCCCGCCCTCGGCATAGATCTGCTGGCCGCCGCGCACCGGGCGGGTGATCACCAGGGTCGGGCGCACCTCGGGCTCGCGCGGCGCCGGTGGCTCGGCGGGTTCGGCCGGCGCGGCTGGGGCAGCGGCGGGAACCTCGGCCGGTGCGGGGTCGCCCG
>NZ_SSTC01000069.1 GCF_004801855.1 Pseudomonas sp. A-1
CCACCGCGACGACGGCGCAGCCCGCCAGCGAGAGCGCCCAGCTGTTCCAGGGCGTCACCCGCCTGCTCGGCCGGCGCCACCAGGGACCGCCGGCCGCCGCAGCGGAGGCGCCGCCCCGCGCCGCGCTGCTGCTCCCCGAACTGCCCCGGGCCGGCACCTACAGCGAGTCCGAACTGCTGGCGGCACTCAACCGCCTGCAGCAGATCAGCGCGCGCGACATCGATAGCCAGCTGCAGCAGCCTCAGGACGTGACGCAACTGCGCGCACGCCTGCAGGCCGAGCTGGAGGCGGCCTGCACCCTGCCCGGCCAGCAGCTGCGCGCCGACGATGCCGACATCATCGACCTGGTCGGCATGCTGTTCGCCTTCATCCTCGACGACCCCGGCCTGCCGGACCGCTGCAAGACGGTGCTGTCGCACCTGCACACGCCCTATCTGAAGCTGGCGCTGCGCGACCGCGAGCTGTTCACCCGCGACGACCATCCGGCGCGGCGCCTGCTCGACAGCATGGCCCGGGCCGGCGCCCGCTTCGTCGAGGACAGCGACGCCTCCGGGCTGCTGGCGAAGATGCAGGACATCGTCGAGCACATCATTCAGGACCTCGGCGGCGAGCGCGCCGGCTTCGAGCGCCTGCTCGAGGAGTTCGAGACGCACCTGCGCCGTCTGCAGCAGCGCGTCGAGCTGCGCGAGCACCGCACCCTGAGCGCCGCCCGCGGCCGCGATCGCCTGTACGCCGCCCGCCGCCGGGCCGGCGAGCAGATCCGCCAGACCCTGATCGGTCGCTCGCTGCCACCGCTGATCCAGGCCCTGCTGGAGAACAGCTGGCACGACCTGCTGGCGCTGATCCACCTGCGCCAGGGCGAGCAGAGCGAGGAATGGCGGCGCGCCTGCCTGACCGGCGAACAGCTGGCCTGGAGCGGCACGCCGCTCGACCGCAGCGGTCGCGAACGTCTGCAGCGCGAGCGCCTGGAACTGCTGGAAGCGCTGCGCGGCGGCCTGATGCAGCTGGGCTGCCTGAGCGACGAGGAGATCCGCCGCCTGCTGCAGGACGTGGTCACCTGCCAGCACGCCGTGCAGGCCCGCCAGCCCGAACTGGCCGCCCGCCTGCTGGCCCGGCTGCCCGACAGCCCGCTCGGCGCGCTGCTGCACGAGCAGGGCGAGAACGCCGAAGCCGCGGCCGGCGAGGGACAACTGTCGGCGGAGCTGGAAGCCCAGCTGGAGCAGCTGCGGGCCCTGCCGTTCGGCAGCCTGTTCGCCTTCCACGAGGACGGTCAGGTACACCGCCTGCGCCTGTCCTGGGTCAGCCCGGCGACCCGCCACTACCTGTTCATCGACCCCTGCGGCGAGCACAGCCGCACCTGGCCGGCGGCGCGCCTGGCCCGCGCCCTGCAGGACGGCAGCGTGCGCCTGCTCGGCGAACCGAGCGACACCCCGCTGATGGAGCGTGCCCTGCAGGCGATCTACCGGGTGCTGCAGCGCCTGGAAGAGCCCCGGCCGGCCGGCGACTGAGCCCTGCAGACGACGACGGCGCCCTGCGGCGCCGTCGTCGTTTTCCATGAACCCGCCGCGGGGCGGCGCATTCTCAGGCGAAGACGATCTGCTCGCCCTCGACCCGCGCGTGGATGGTCGCCCGGGGGGCGAACTCGCCGGCGAGGATCTGCTGCGCCAGCGGGTTCTCGATCCAGCGCTGGATCGCACGCTTGAGCGGGCGCGCGCCATACACCGGGTCGTAGCCGACGGCGATCAGCTTCTCCAGCGCCTCCGGGGTCAGCTCCAGGCTCAGCTCGCGCTCGGCCAGCCGGCTACGCAGGCGCGACAGCTGGATCTCGGCGATGCCGCCGATCTGCTCCTTGCCCAGCGGATCGAACACCACCACCTCGTCGATGCGGTTGATGAACTCCGGGCGGAAGTGGTGGCTGACCGCATCCATCACCGCGGCGCGCTGCGCCTCCGGATCGCCGACCAGCTCCTGGATCTGCGCCGAGCCGAGGTTGGAGGTCATCACCACCACGGTGTTCTTGAAGTCCACGGTGCGGCCCTGGCTGTCGGTCAGTCGGCCGTCTTCGAGCACCTGCAGCAGCACGTTGAACACGTCCGGGTGGGCCTTCTCCACCTCGTCCATGAGGATCACCGAGTACGGCTTGCGACGCACCGCCTCGGTCAGATAGCCGCCCTCCTCGTAGCCGACGTAGCCGGGCGGCGCGCCGATCAGACGGGCCACCGAGTGCTTCTCCATGAACTCGGACATGTCGATGCGCACCATCGCCTCCTCGGTGTCGAAGAGGAACTCGGCCAGCGCCTTGCACAGCTCGGTCTTGCCCACCCCGGTCGGGCCGAGGAACAGGAACGAGCCGCTGGGTCGATTCGGGTCGGCCAGGCCGGCGCGCGAGCGGCGCACCGCGTTGGACACCGCGACCACCGCCTCGTGCTGGCCGATCACCCGCCTGTGCAGCTCGGCCTCCATGCGCAGCAGCTTGTCGCGCTCGCCCTCCATCATCTTGGCCACCGGGATGCCGGTCCACTTGGACACCACCTCGGCGATCTCCTCGTCGGTCACGCGGTTGCGCAGCAGCTGCTTCTCCCTCTGCTCGCCGCTGTCGACGCTGGCCAGCTTGCGCTCCAGCTCGGGAATCACGCCGTACTGCAGCTCGGCCATGCGCTGCAGATTGCCCTGGCGGCGGGCGGCCTCCATGTCTGCCTTGGCCTGCTCGAGCTGCTGCTGGACCTGCGCCGAGCCCTGTACCTCGGCCTTCTCCGACTTCCAGATTTCCTCGAGGTCGGCGTACTCGCGCTCCAGCTTGGCGATGTCCTCCTCGAGCTTGGCCAGACGCTTGCGGGTGGCCTCGTCGGTTTCCTTCTTCAGCGCCTCGCGCTCGATCTTCAGCTGGATCAGCCGGCGATCCAGGCGGTCCAGCTCCTCGGGCTTGGAGTCGATCTCCATGCGGATGCGGCTGGCGGCCTCGTCGATCAGGTCGATGGCCTTGTCCGGCAGTTGGCGGTCGGTGATGTAGCGGTGGCTCAGTTTCGCGGCGGCGATGATCGCGCCGTCGGTGATGGTCACCCCGTGGTGCACCTCGTAGCGCTCCTTGAGGCCACGCAGGATGGCGATGGTGTCCTCCTCGCTCGGCTCGTCGACCAGCACCTTCTGGAAGCGGCGCTCCAGCGCGGCGTCCTTCTCCACGTACTGGCGGTACTCGTCGAGGGTGGTGGCGCCCACGCAGTGCAGCTCGCCGCGCGCCAGCGCCGGCTTGAGCATGTTGCCGGCGTCCATCGAGCCCTCGGCCTTGCCGGCCCCCACCATCGTATGCAGCTCGTCGATGAACAGGATCACCCGGCCTTCCTGCTTGCCCAGTTCGTTGAGCACCGCCTTGAGGCGCTCCTCGAACTCGCCGCGGAACTTGGCACCGGCGATCAGCGCGCCCATGTCCAGCGACAGCAGGCGCTTGTCCTTGAGGCCGTCGGGCACCTCGCCGTTGACGATGCGCTGGGCCAGCCCCTCGACGATGGCGGTCTTGCCGACGCCCGGCTCGCCGATCAGCACCGGGTTGTTCTTGGTCCGGCGCTGCAGGACCTGGATGGTGCGACGGATCTCGTCGTCGCGGCCGATCACCGGATCGAGCTTGCCGTCCTCGGCGCGCTTGGTCATGTCGATGGTGTACTTGTCCAGCGCCTGGCGCGACTCCTCGGCGTTGGGGTCGTTGACCGCCTCGCCGCCACGCAGGTTGGCGATGGCGTTCTCCAGCGCCTGCTTGCTCACCCCCTGGGCCAGCAGCAGCTTGCCGAGGCGGGTGGCGTTGTCCAGCGCGGCGAGCAGCACCAGCTCGCTGGAGATGTACTGGTCGCCTTTCTGCTGGGCCAGCTTGTCGGCCAGGTTGAGCAGGCGGGCGAGATCCTGCGACATGTTCACGTCGCCGGTGGGGTTCTGGATCTTCGGCAGGTCGTCGAGCGCCTTGGCCAGCGCCTGGCGCAGGGCGGCGATGTCGAAGCCGACCTGCATCAGCAGCGGGCGGATCGAGCCGCCCTGCTGCTCGAGCAGGGCGGACATCAGGTGCAGCGGCTCGATGGCGCTGTGGTCGCGGCCCACGGCCAGCGACTGGGCATCGGACAAGGCCAGTTGCAGTTTGCTGGTCAAACGGTCGATACGCATGGGGTCGTCCTTCGCAAGCAGCGGCGGAACGAGCGGCCGGCACCCGGCTACAACCCGATCCGCCAGGGGAATTGGGTTGCAGGATAGATGAGGACGATTACAGGCGATTCAAGGGGCGGGCATTTGACCGGGATCAAGCGGGGCGCAACGCGTCCCGGCGGCGCATCAGGCCGGCTCCAGCCAGATCAGGCTGGCCTGGCGCCCGGTGCGCGGCGCGCGGCGGTAGGAGTAGAAGCGTTCGGCGTCGGTGAAGGTGCACAGCCCGCCGCCGTACACCGTGGTGACGCCGACGGCGGCCAGGCGGAGGCGCGCCAGCCGGTAGAGGTCGGCCATGTAGCGCCCGGCGCTGGCGCTGGGCACGAAGGCCGCGGCGGCCTCGGCATGCTGCGCGACGAAGGCCTCGCGCACCTCGGCGCCGACCTCGAAGGCCTGCGGGCCGATGGCCGGGCCCAGCCAGGCCAGCACCTGATCGGCCGGGCAGCCCAGCGCGGCGACGGTGGCCTCCAGCACCCCGGCGGCCAGCCCGCGCCAGCCGGCATGGGCCGCGGCGACCCGCGTGCCGTCACGGTCGCAGAACAGCACCGGCAGGCAGTCGGCGGTCATGCTGGTGCAGGCCACCCCGGGGGTGGCGCTCCAGCAGGCGTCGGCCTCGGCCACCTGCGCCGGGTCGGCCTCGACCACGCTCACGCCATGCACCTGGCTGAGCCAGGCGGCGCGGCAGCCGAGCAGCGCCTGCAGGCGGCGACGGTTCTCGGCCACCGCGGCCGGCTCGTCGCCGACATGGTCGCCGAGGTTGAGCGCAGCGAACGGTGCCGGGCTGACGCCGCCGGCCCGCGTGGTCACGCAGGCGCGCACCCTGGCCGGTGCCGGCCAGTCGGGGATCAGCAGATCACCGAGGCTCAGGCTCATCCGATGAAGGCCTCGCGGTCGCCGCGCAGCAGGTTGAGCAGCTCGACGAAGTCGTCCGGAAGCTCCGACTCCCAGCCCATGCGCTCGCCAGTGACCGGGTGATCCAGTTCGAGGAAGCGCGCATGCAGGGCCTGGCGCGGGTAGTCGCGCAACGACTGCACCAGCAGCGGGTTGGCCGCCGGCGGAATGCGGAAGCGACCGCCGTAGACCGGATCGCCGACCAGCGGGAAATGCACGTAGGCCATGTGCACGCGGATCTGGTGGGTACGCCCGGTCTCCAGCTTGACCCGCACGTGGGTGTGCGCGCGGAAGCGCTCGAGCACCCGGTAGTGGCTGACCGCCGGCTTGCCGGTGCTGGTCACCGCCATCTTCTGGCGCTGCTGCGGATGGCGTCCGATGGGGGCATCGACCTTGCCGCCGGAGGTGACCACGCCGACCACGATGGCCTCGTAGATGCGGCTGACGCTGCGCGCCTGCAGCTGGGCGACCAGCTGGGTGTGCGCCTCGAGGGTCTTGGCCACCACCATCAGGCCGGTGGTGTCCTTGTCCAGGCGGTGGACGATGCCGGCGCGCGGCACGCTGGCCAGGCCCGGCACATGGTGCAGCAGGGCGTTGAGCAGGGTGCCGTCGGCATGCCCGGCGGCCGGATGCACCACCAGGCCGGCCGGCTTGTCGATCACCAGCAACTGCTCGTCCTCGTAGACGATGTTGAGGGCGATGTCCTGGGCCAGATGCTCGACCTGGGCCTCGCGCTCGGCCTCGAGCTGCAGCACGGCACCGCCGTGGACGATGTCGCGCGGGCGCAGCACGGCGCCGTCGACGGTGAGGCGGCCGTCCTTGATCCACCCGGCCAGGCGCGAGCGCGAATGTTCGGGGAAGAGCTGGGCGGCGATCTGGTCGAGGCGTTGCCCGCCCAGCTCGGACGGCACCTCGGCACGCAATTGGATGAGTTCGGACATGGCGGACATCGGGAGGGCCGTGCGGCTTTGGTTGGCCACAGGCTTGTGGTTAAATACGGCGTCTTTTGCCCAGAGGATTCTGGGCTGCCAATCATATCAGGCCGGTCCCCGTCACGCACCCGGCCCCAGGGAACCCAAGCGCCATGCAAGTGAAACACCTGCTGCTGATCGCCACCCTCGCCCTCACCGCGGCCTGCTCCTCCAAGCAGGTGATCGACGAGAACCTCAGCGAGACCGAGCTGTACCAGCAGGCGCAGGAACACCTGGGCAACGATAGCTACACCAGCGCCGTCGACACCCTCAAGGCCCTGGAATCGCGCTACCCGTTCGGCCGCTACGCCGAACAGGCCCAGCTCGAACTGATCTACGCCTACTACCAGAACCAGGAGCCGGAAGCCGCCAAGGCCGCCGCCGAGCGCTTCATCCGCCTGCATCCGCAGCACCCGGACGCCGACTACGCCTGGTACCTCAAGGGCCTGTCGTCGTTCGACAAGGACCGCGGCCTGCTGGCCCGCTTCCTGCCGCTGGACATGACCAAGCGCGACCCGGGCGCGGCGCGCGACTCGTTCAACGAGTTCGCCCAGCTGGTCGCCCGCTACCCGAACAGCCGCTACGCCCCGGACGCCAAGGCGCGCATGATCTACCTGCGCAACCTGCTGGCCGCCTACGAGATGCACGTGGCGCACTACTACCTCAAGCGCCAGGCCTACGTCGCCGCGGCCAACCGCGGCCGCTACGTGGTGGAGAACTTCCAGGAAACCCCGGCGGTCGGCGACGGCCTGGCGGTGATGACCGAGTCCTACCAGCGCCTCGGCCTCGACGACCTGGCGGCCACCAGCCTGGCCACCCTCAAGCTCAACTATCCGGAGCACCCGACCCTGGAAAGCGGCGAGTTCGTGCCGACCGAGCAGGAAGCCGACACCCGCTCCTGGCTGAGCAAGGCGACCCTCGGCCTGATCGAGAGCGAGGCGCCGCTCCCGCCCGGCCAGACCCGCGCCAGCCAGGACATGGAGCGCCAGTACCAGGAAGCGCTGGACGCCCTGCCCGCGGAGCTGGAGCCGGAAGACGCCGCCGAGGCCCCCGCCGCCGAGGAAGCCGAAGCACCCAGGCGTTCCTGGCGCAGCCGCCTGACCTTCGGCCTGTTCGACTGAACCCGAAGCGCGACCACAAAAAAGGGAGACTCGTTCGAGTCTCCCTTTTTCATTGGCGACTGCCTGTCACTCGCCGAGGCGCCAGCCCGAGGTGATCGGGTAGCGGCGGTCGCGACCGAAGCCGCGCTGGGTGATGCGCGGGCCGACCGCGGCCTGGCGGCGCTTGTACTCGTTGAGATCGACCAGGCGCAGGATCTTGCGCACGGTATCGGCGGCGAAGCCGCGGGCGATGATGGCGTCGGCCGACAGGTCCTCCTCGACGTACAGGCGCAGGATCTCGTCGAGCACCGGATAGGGCGCCAGCGAATCCTCGTCCTTCTGGTCCGGCGCCAGCTCGGCCGATGGCGGACGGTCGATCACCCGCTGCGGGATCACCTCGCCGGCCAGGCTGTTGCGGTACTGGCAGAGGCGGAACACCAGGGTCTTGGGCACGTCCTTGAGCACGTCGAAGCCGCCGGCCATGTCGCCGTACAGGGTGCAGTAGCCCACCGCCACCTCGCTCTTGTTGCCGGTGGTCAGCACCAGGTAGCCCTTCTTGTTGGAGATCGCCATCAGCAGGGTGCCGCGGCAGCGCGCCTGCAGGTTCTCCTCGGTGGTGTCGCGGCCGAGGCCGGCGAACACCGGCGCCAGGGTGTCCATGAACGCCTCGACCATCGGTGCGATGGGCAGCACCTGGTAGCTCACGCCCAGAGTGCGCGCCTCGGCCTCGGCGTCCTCGAGGCTCATCTGCGCGGTGTAGCGGTAGGGCATCATCACCGCCTCCACCTTGTCGGCGCCGAGGGCATCCACGGCGATGGCCAGGGTCAGCGCCGAGTCGACGCCGCCGGACAGGCCGAGCACCACGCCCTTGAAGCCGTTCTTGTGCACGTAGTCGCGCACGCCGAGCACCAGCGCGCCGTACACGCTGGCCTCCTCGCCGGCCAGCGCCGCGCAGGCGCCGGGCTGCGGCTGCACCAGCTCGTCGTCGACCCGCAGCTCGGCGAGGAACAGCCCCTCCTCGCAGGCCGGCGCGCGCTGCAGCACGTGGCCGCCGGGGGCCACCACGCAGGAGCCGCCGTCGAACACCAGCTCGTCCTGGCCACCGACCTGATTGACGTAGACCACCGGCATGCCGCCTTCGGCAGCGCGTGCCGCCAGGGTCGCCTCGCGCTCGGCCTGCTTGCCGAGGTGGAACGGCGAGGCATTCATGTTCAGCATCAGCCGCGCACCGGCATCGCGCGCCGCGGCCATCGGCTCGGGGTGCCAGATGTCCTCGCAGATGCTCAGCGCCACCGGCACGCCGGCGATGTCCACCACGCAGGGCGCCTCGCCGGCGTCGAAGTAGCGCTTCTCGTCGAACACCTGGTAGTTGGGCAGTTTCTGCTTGCAGTAGCGCGCCACCACGGCGCCGTCGTCGAGCAGGGCGCAGGCGTTGTAGCGCCGCTCGCCGTCGACCCACGGGAAGCCGACCAGCAGGCGGATGCCGCGCACTTCGCGGCACAGGCGCTCCAGCGCCGCCTCGATGCGCAGCTGCATGCTGGCGCGCAGCAGCAGGTCCTCCGGCGGATAGCCGCACAGCGACAGCTCGGGGAACACGATCACGTCGGCCTGCCACTGCGCCCGGGCGCGCCCGGCCGCCTCGATGATGCGCTCGACGTTGCCGTGGACATCGCCGACGCGCAGGTTGAGCTGGGCCATGGCGACCCGCAGGACTTGACTCATGCTGCTCTCCAGTTGATGGCGCGCGCCGGGGTCGTCTACCCCGCCCGCCGCGCCTGATGCGAGGGCAGCATTGTCCCGCAACGGCCACAGCCGACACAACGCACAGTCGCGGCGGACGGTGCTGGGCTCGCCCCGCCGGCGACGCTACACTGGCGCCCGTTTCCGTCCAGCCACGAGAGCACCATGGCTCGCCTACTGTCCCTGATCGCCCTGCTGGCCATCGCCTGGTGGCTGTGGCGGCGCTTCACCCGGCCGCAGCGCCCGCAGCCGCCCGCCGCCCCCAAGGCCCAGCCGATGGTGCGCTGCGCCCAGTGCGGCGTGCACGTGCCCCGCGCCGAGGCCCTCGCCCACGACAACCGCTGGTACTGCAGCCGTGCCCACCTCGAACAGGACAATCCCCCTGAACAGCGCTGAACTCTGGGCGCCGAGCGCCGAGCAGGGCCAGCGCATCCTGCGCCTGTACCACCTGTACCGGCTGAGCGTCGGCCTGGCCCTGGTGCTGCTGATCTCCAGCGACATGCACCGCGAGCTGCTGGAGATGGCCGATCCCCAGCTGTTCCGCTTCGGCAGCTGGGCCTACCTGGCGATCAACGTGGTGCTCGGCGTGCTGCTGCAGCAGACCTGCCGCTCGCTGGCGCTGTTCGCCCTGGCGCTGTTCGACGTGACCCTGCTCAGCACCCTGTTCTACGCCGGCGGCGGCCTGTCCAGCGGCCTGGCGCCGCTGCTGGTGATCTCGGTGGCGATCGCCAACAGCATGCTGCGCGGGCGCCTGGGCCTGGTGATCGCCGCGCTGGCCAGCAGCGGGCTGATCTACCTGACCTTCTACCTCAGCCTCAGCAAGTCGGCCGCCGCCAGCCAGTACGTGCAGGCCGGCGCCCTCGGCGCGCTGTGCTTCGCCGCCGCGCTGATCATCCAGGCCCTCGGCCGCCGCCTGCAGCAGAGCGAGAGCCTAGCCCGCCGCCACGCCGCCGACGTCGCCGACCTGCAGGCGCTCAACGCGCTGATCCTGCAGCGCATGCGCACCGGCATCCTGGTCCTCGACCCGCAGCGCCGCGTGCTGCTGGCCAACCCCAGCAGCCTGACCCTGCTCGGCCAGCGCCAGCTGGTGACCCAGTCGCTCGACGAACACTGCCCGGCCCTGCTCGAGTGCCTGCACCAGTGGCAGGAAAACCCCGCGCTGCGTCCGCAGACCCTGCAGGGCTTCGCCGAAGGCCCGGCGCTGCAGCCAAGCTTCGTCCCGCTGCAGCGCAAGGGCGAGCGCAACCTGCTGATCTTCCTCGAGGACGTCTCGCAGATCGCCCAGCAGGCGCAGCAGCTCAAGCTGGCCGCCCTCGGCCGCCTCAGCGCCGGCATCGCCCACGAGATCCGCAACCCGCTGGGCGCCATCAGCCACGCCGCCCAGCTGCTGCAGGAAGCCGAGGATCTCGGCCCGGCGGACCGCCGTCTGACCCAGATCATCCTCGACCACTCGCGGCGCATGAACCTGGTGATCGAGAACGTCCTGCAGCTGTCGCGCCGCCGCGAGGCCGAGCCGCAGCTGCTCGACCTGCGCTACTGGCTGCACCGCTTCGCCGGCGAGCTGCGCGAAAGCCGGCGCGGCGACGCGGTGCTGCACCTGGAGTGCGCGACCGGCTCGATCCAGACGCGCATGGACCCGCAGCAGCTGACCCAGATCCTCACCAACCTGGTGCAGAACGGCCTGCGCCACAGCGCGCGCAAGCACGACAAGGGGCAGGTCTGGCTGCGCCTGTTCCGCGACGAGCAGACCCAGCTGCCGGTGCTCGAGGTGGTCGACGACGGCGACGGCATCCCGCCGGAGCAGCGCGGCAACCTGTTCGAGCCCTTCTTCAGCACCGAGAGCAAGGGCACCGGCCTCGGCCTGTACATCTCCCGCGAGCTGTGCGAGAGCAACCGCGCCCGCCTCGACTACGTGCCCCGCGAAGGCAGCGGCGCCTGCTTCCGCATCACCTTTGCCCATCCGAAGACCGCGAGCTGACCATGGCGCAACGAGCCCTGATCGTCGACGACGAACCCGACATCCGCGAGCTGCTGGAAATCACCCTCGGCCGCATGAAGCTGGACACCCGCTGCGCGCGCAACGTCAAGGAAGCGCGCGAGTGGCTGGCGCGCGAGCCGTTCGACCTGTGCCTGACCGACATGCGCCTGCCCGACGGCACCGGCCAGGAACTGGTGCAGCTGATCCAGCAGCGCTACCCGCAGACCCCGGTGGCGATGATCACCGCCTACGGCAGCGTCGACACCGCGATCGACGCGCTCAAGGCCGGCGCCTTCGACTTCCTCACCAAACCGGTCGACCTCGGCCGCCTGCGCGAGCTGGTGGCCACCGCCCTGCGCCTGCGCGCCCCGCAGTCGGCGGCGGAAGCCGGGGGCTCGGTGGACAGCCGCCTGCTCGGCGACTCGCCGCCGATGCGCGCCCTGCGCAAGCAGATCGCCAAGCTGTCGCGCAGCCAGGCGCCGGTGTACATCAGCGGCGAGTCGGGCAGCGGCAAGGAGCTGGTGGCGCGGCTGATCCACGAACTCGGCCCGCGCGCCGACAAGCCGTTCGTGCCGGTCAACTGCGGCGCCATCCCCTCGGAGCTGATGGAGAGCGAGTTCTTCGGCCACCGCAAGGGCAGCTTCACCGGTGCGGTGGAGGACAAGCCCGGCCTGTTCAAGGCCGCCGACGGCGGCACCCTGTTCCTCGACGAGGTGGCCGACCTGCCGCTGCCGATGCAGGTCAAGCTGCTGCGCGCCATCCAGGAGAAGGCCGTGCGCGCGGTCGGCGGCCAGCAGGAGCTGGCGGTGGACGTGCGCATCCTCAGCGCCACCCACAAGGACCTGGCCGCCGAGGTCGCCGCCGGGCGCTTCCGCCAGGATCTCTACTACCGCCTCAACGTCATCGAACTGGGCGTGCCGCCGCTGCGCGAGCGCCGCGAGGACATCCCGCTGCTCGCCGAACGCGCCCTCGCCCGCCTGGCCGCCGACTGCGGCCTGGAGCCGGCGCGGCTCTCCGCCGAGGCGCTGGAGAAGCTCAAGAGCTACCGCTTCCCCGGCAACGTGCGCGAGCTGGAGAACATGCTCGAGCGCGCCTACACCCTCTGCGAGGACGACCTGATCCAGGCCAGCGACCTGCGCCTGGGCGACGCCCCCGCCGCCAGCGCCAGCGGCGAAGCCGCCGGCCAGCTGACGCAGATCGACGACCTCGAGGACTTCCTCGAGAACATCGAGCGCCAGGCGATTATGCAGGCGCTCGAGGAAACCCGCTGGAACCGCACCGCCGCCGCCCAGCGCCTCGGCCTGTCGTTCCGCTCGATGCGCTACCGGCTGAAGAAGCTCGGCATCGACTGATCCCCGCCGCGCCCCTCGCCGGGGCGCCGGCTCCTCGCCACGCCTCCGCAACCCCGCACGGGGCAGGCCCGCGCCTGCTCGCACCGCGAGCCGATGGCCGCGGCGCCCCGGCGCGAACCCGCCCGCGACCGCCTCCCAGCGGTCCATCGACGCACCATTTTCGAACCCTGCAAGCCCCAATTCCGTGCACATAAGCAGCACGCACAACCCTTCAAAATCGGCATATGCAAGGCCGCATTTACATAAAAGCACCAAAAAGTTTCACTCAAGCGTCATTTTGCACTATCACAAAGCACGCTCGGCTGCTAAATTCCCGCCCATCCAACGACTACAGCCGATTTCGAAACAAACTATCGAGGCCTCCCCATGCCCCAGACCCTTGACGCATTCCTGGCGCAGATCAAGCGCCGCGACCCCGACCAGCCGGAATTCCACCAGGCCGTGGAAGAGGTGGTGCGCAGCCTGTGGCCGTTCCTGCAGAGCGAGCCGCGCTACCTGAAGGCCAACATCCTCGAGCGCATCGTCGAGCCCGAGCGCGTGATCATGTTCCGGGTACCGTGGATCGACGACCAGGGCAACGTGCGCGTCAACCGCGGCTTCCGCGTGCAGATGAGCAGCGCCATCGGCCCGTACAAGGGCGGCCTGCGCTTCCACCCGTCGGTGAACCTGGGCGTGCTGAAGTTCCTGGCCTTCGAGCAGGTGTTCAAGAACTCGCTGACCTCCCTGCCCATGGGCGGCGGCAAGGGCGGCTCCGACTTCGATCCGAAGGGCAAGAGCGACAACGAAGTGATGCGCTTCTGCCAGTCGTTCATGAGCGAGCTGTACCGCCACATCGGCGCCGACCTCGACGTGCCGGCCGGCGACATCGGCGTGGGCGCCCGCGAGATCGGCTTCATGTACGGCCAGTACAAGCGCCTGGCCAACGAGTTCACCTCCGTGCTGACCGGCAAGGGCATGAGCTACGGCGGCAGCCTGATCCGTCCGGAAGCCACCGGCTACGGCTGCGTGTACTTCGCCCAGGAAATGCTCAAGAGCCGTCACGAAGGCTTCGACGGCAAGCGCGTGGCCATCTCCGGCTCGGGCAACGTGGCCCAGTACGCCGCACTGAAGGTCATGGAACTGGGCGGCAAGGTCATCTCCCTGTCCGACTCCGCCGGCACCCTGTACATCGAGGCGGGCCTGAACAAGGAGCAGTTCGACTACCTGATGGACCTGAAGAACGTCCGTCGCGGTCGCATCGAGGAAATGGCGGCCCACTTCGGCCTGCAGTACCTGGAAGGCCAGCGTCCGTGGGGCATCGCGTGCGACATCGCCCTGCCGTGCGCCACCCAGAACGAGCTGGACGCCGAGGACGCGCGCACCCTGATGAAGAACGGCTGCTTCTGCGTCGCCGAAGGCGCCAACATGCCGTCGACCCTGGAAGCGGTGGACCTGTTCATCGAGGCCGGCATCCTCTACGCCCCGGGCAAGGCCTCCAACGCCGGCGGCGTGGCCGTGTCGGGCCTGGAAATGAGCCAGAACGCCATGCGCCTGCTGTGGACCGACGGTGAAGTGGACGCCAAGCTGCACAGCATCATGCAGAACATCCACCACGCCTGCGTCAACTACGGCGAAGAGAACGGCCGCATCAACTACGTCAAGGGCGCCAACATCGCCGGCTTCGTCAAGGTCGCCGACGCCATGCTGGCCCAGGGCGTGGTCTGAGTTCCACGGCGTTCCCGCAGTACCCGAAAAGCCGGCCTAGCGCCGGCTTTTCCTTGTCTGCCGGTTTATTCCGAAAGGCTGGCAGAAGGCCATCAACCTACTTCGATTGGGTCTCATGTCCCGCGCTCGACTGATCTTCACTTGCTAGCAAAGCAAGTCAGCCGAGTAGTCACGGGAATGAGTACCAAGGCCGCGGGCAAGCCCCTTCTCCTCTGGATCGACCTGAGCTGCGACCAGGTCGCCGAGCAGTGCATCGAGCAGTTCGCCGCACAGTGCCGGATCGTCCGCGCCGACGGCCTCGACAGCCTGGCGGACGCCGCGGTGCAGACGCACGCGGACATGCTCTGCCTGCAGTTCGACCGCCCCGACGACCACGGCCTGCACCTGCTGCTGGAGATCAAGCGGCGCTTTGCCGCCCTGCCGATCACCATGCTCACCCTGCAGCACTCCGAGGAGCTGGCGGTGTGGGCCTTCCGTGCCGGCGTCTGGGACTACCTGGTGCTGCCGCTGTCCAGCGCCGAGCGCCTGCGCTACCTCAAGGCCCTGCATGCCCTGCACGAACTGCGCCTGCAGCCGGCCGGCCCCGCCCCGCGCCAGCGCCTCGCCCGCGTCGAGCGACTGCCCGAGTGCGTGCGCCTCAACCGCGGCGCCGAGGCCCGGCAGCCGCTGCATGCCGCCCTGGCCCACATCGACAGCCACTTCCGCGAGCGCATCGAGGAACGCGAGATGGCCGAACTGTGCCGCATGTCGGTGGTGCGCTTCAGCCGGCTGTTCAAGCAGAGCTGCGGCATCGGCTTCCAGGAATACGTGATGGGCAAGCGCATGCAGGCCGCCGAGGACCTGCTGCTCAACAGCGACACGCCGATCGCCGGCATCGCCGGCAAGGTCGGCTTCAAGGATCCGTCCTACTTCGCCCGCGCCTTCCGCCAGCACTTCGGCCACAGCCCGAGCAGTTGCCGGCAGGCCCGCCAGCAGGCCGACCACCTCCCGCCCACCATCGAGCGGGCCAGCGCCGCGGCCGCGCCGCCGGGCTAGGCCGCCCGGCAGGCCTCGTAGCCTTCCTCGCGCAGCGCCGCCAGCACCTGCTCGGCGCTCAGGCCGCTGTCGACCCGCACCTCGGCGCTTGCCAGGTCGACCTCGACCCGGGCGCTGCCGTCGAGCGCCTGGAGAGCCTGGGTGATGGCGCGGACGCAGTGCGCACAGGACATGCCCTGGACCTTGAAAACCTGCATGATGCCTTCCTCGCTGAACAATGGAGGCGACCAGTTTTGACCGCTGCGCCCCGGCCAGGTCAAGCGTCTGCGGCGCTGCGTCGCGCGCGACCTTGACCTGGCCCCCATGGCAAGGTCGATCCTTGACCACCATCGCCCTTCTCTACTCGCGGGGAGCCCGCCATGAACATCGGCCAAGCCGCCAGCCGCTCCGGCCTCAGCGCCAAGATGATCCGCCACTACGAAAGCATCGGCCTGCTGCAGCCGGCCGGACGCGGCGACAACGGCTATCGCCGCTACGGCGAGCAGGACCTGCACCGCCTGACCTTCATCCGCCGCGCCCGCGACCTGGGCTTTTCCCTGGAGGAAATCGGGCGCCTGCTCGAGCTGTGGCAGGACCGCCAGCGCGCCAGCGCCGACGTCAAGGCGCTGGCCCTCGGCCATATCGCCGCCCTCGAGCGCAAGATCGCCGAACTGGCCAGCCTGCGCGACACCCTGAGCGATCTGGTCGAGCACTGCCAGGGCGACCAGCGCCCCGACTGCCCGATCCTGCACAGCCTGGAGTGCGGCACGCCGCCCGCAGGCGACTGAGGTGCGGCCGGCCCGGCGAACCGACGGGCGACCCGCCCTGCGACGACCCGGCGGAGTCAAACCGGGCGGGGGCATGGTAAGGTTGCCGCCTGTTCAGCATTGCCGTGGAAGTCCTCCATGTCCAACCCGACCGCCGGGCGAGCGTTGCGCCGCCGTCTGTTCAGCGGCAGCGCGTTGCTGCTGGCGCTGACCCAGCTCAGCGCCTGTGCCGAGCCTCCCGCCCAGGGCCCCGCCGCCAGCCTGCCGCTGGCCAGCGCAAGCGTGGTGGCGCCCGCCCTGTCCAGCGCCGCAGTGCCCGCCGCCGCGGCGCCGCAGCAGAGCTTTGCCGCCTGGCGCGACGCCTTCCGCCGCGAGGCGCTGGCCGCCGGCATCGCGCCGACCACCTTCGCGCGCGCCTTCGCCGAGGTCACCGTCGACCCGGCGGTGATCCGCGCCGACCGCAGCCAGCCGGAGTTCAGCCGGCCGATCTGGGAATACCTCGACAGTGCCGTGTCGCCGCAACGCGTGCACCGCGGCCAGCGCCTGCTCGCCGAGCACGCCTCCACCCTGCGCGCCATCGAGCAGCGCTACGGCGTCGAGCGCAACGTGCTGGTGGCGATCTGGGGCATGGAGAGCAACTTCGGCAGCAACACCGGCAACCTGAGCGTGATCCGCTCGCTGGCCACCCTCGCCTACGAGGGCCGCCGGCCGCAGTTCGCCCACGACCAGCTGCTCGCCGCGCTGCAGATCCTCGAGCACGGCGACGTGCAGCCGCAGCGCATGCTGGGCTCCTGGGCCGGGGCCATGGGCCAGACCCAGTTCATCCCCACCACCTACCAGCGCCATGCGGTGGATTTCGACGGCGACGGCCGCCGCGACATCTGGGACTCCACCGCCGATGCGCTGGCCTCCACCGCCAACTACCTGAGCGCCTCGGGCTGGCAGAGCGGCAAGAGCTGGGGCATGGAAGTGCGCCTGCCGGCCGGCTTCGACTACGCCCTGGCCGACCCGGAGCAGCGCAAGCCGCTGGGCGAATGGCTGCGCCTGGGCGTGCGCCCGCAGCATCCCTACAACGTGGTGCGCGACGACAGCCAGCTGGCCAGCCTGGTGCTGCCGGCAGGCTACCGCGGCCCGGCCTTCCTGGTGCAGGACAACTTCCGCGCCATCCTCAAGTACAACAACTCCACCGCCTATGCCCTGGCCATCGGCCTGCTCGGCGAGCGCTTCGCCGGCGGCGGCCAGGTCGTCGCCGCCTGGCCGCGCGGCGAGCGCCCGCTGTCGCGCAGCGAGCGCATCGAACTGCAGGAGCGCCTGGCGCGCAGCGGCTTCGATCCCGGCACGGCCGACGGCATCATCGGCGCCAACACCCGCCGCGCGGTGCGCGCCACCCAGCAGCAGCTCGGCTGGCCGGCTGACGGCCACCCGAACCACCAGTTGCTGGAGCGGCTGCGCCAGCTGCCGTGAAGCGATCCCTGGCAACGCAAAAGGGCGACCCGTGGGTCGCCCTTTTGCGTTGCCGGCGTCCTACAGCGCGACCGGCATGCGCTCGCACAAGCCGACCAGCGCCTCGACCCACTGCGGATGGTCGTTCAGGCAGGGCACCAGCACCAGGTCGTCGCCGCCGGCGGCGCGGAACGCGGTGCGGCCCTCGTCGCCGATCTCCTCGAGGGTCTCGATGCAGTCGGCGACGAACGCCGGGCACATCACCAGCAGCTTCTTCACCCCCTCGCGGGCCAGCCTCTCGAGGGTCGCGTCGGTGTAGGGCTCGATCCACTTGGCACGGCCCAGCCGCGACTGGAAGGACATCGACCACTGCTCCTCGCCCATGCCGAGCCGGGCGACCAGGCCTTCGCTGGTGCACAGGCACTGCGCCCGGTAGCAGCTGGCCAGTACCGCGCCGCTGGCGCGCCGGCAGCAGTCGGCATCCTTCAGGCAGTGGCTGCCGGTGGGGTCACTCTTGTGCAGGTGGCGCTCGGGCAGGCCATGGTAGCTGAGCAGCAGGTGGTCGAAGCCCTGCTCCAGATGGGGGCGCACGCTCGCGGCCAGCGCCTCGAGGTATTCCGGCTGGTCGTAGAACGGCGGCAGCACGTCCACGGCGAAGGCATGTCCGCGCGCCGCCATCGCCCGCCGAGCCTCCTCGACCACCGTGGTCACCGTGCTGTCGGCGAACTGCGGATACAGCGGCACCAGGGTCACCCGCCGGACGCCCTGCGCAGCCAGGCGCTGCAGGCCACTGTCGATCGACGGCTCGCCGTAGCGCATCGCCAGCTCCACCGGGCCGTGCGCCCAACGCTCGGCGACCTTCGCCTGCAGGCGGCGGCTGAGCACCATCAGCGGCGAGCCCTCCGCCCACCAGATCGAGCGGTAGGCCTCGGCCGAGGCCGCCGGGCGGCGGATCAGGATCATCGCCACGATCAGCCGGCGCAGCGGCCAGGGCAGGTCGATGACGTGGGGATCCATGAGGAACTGGTTGAGGTAGCGCCGCACGTCGGCCACCTCGGTGGAGGCCGGCGAGCCCAGGTTGACCAGCAGCAGGGCGTGATCGGTCATGCAGTGTCCTTGTCAGTGTCGAGCGAGGAGGTCGGCCAGCGCCGCCTCGAGATCGGGAAAACGGAAGCGGTAGCCGGCGTCCAGGGTACGCTGCGGCTGCAGGTGCTGGCCGCCGAGCAGCAGGCCGGCCATCTCGCCCAGCGCCAGGCGCAGCACGCAGGCCGGCGCCGGCAGCAGCGCCGGGCGATGCAGCACGCGGCCGAGGGTGCGGGCGAACTCGGCGTTGCGCACCGGATTCGGCGCGCAGGCATTATAGGGACCGCGGCATTCCTCATGGTGGAGGAGAAAGTCGATCAGCCCCACCTCGTCCTCCAGGTGGATCCACGGCATCCACTGCCGGCCGCTGCCCATGCGTCCGCCGAGGCCGAGGCGGAACGGCGGCAGCAGGCGCGCCAGCATGCCGCCACGCGCCGCCAGCACCGGCGCGGTGCGCACCAGCACCACGCGGATGCCCAGCTCCTCGGCGCGCAGCGCCGCCGCCTCCCAGGCGAAGCACAGCTCGCTGGCGAAGTCCTCGCTGCCGGCCGGGCTGTCCTCGTTGAGCCGCCGCTCGCCGCCGTCGCCGTACCAGCCCACCGCCGAGCCGGACAGCAGCACCCCCGGCCTGAGCGGGCGCCGGGCCAGCCAGTCGACCAGTTGCCCGGTCAGGCCGATGCGGCTGTCCCACAGCAGCCGGCGGCGCGCGGCGGTCCACGGCCGGTCGGCGATCGGCGCCCCGGCCAGGTTGACCACCGCATCCAGCGGCAGGTCGGGGGCCAGTTCGTCGAGCCGGGCGATGCCGCGCGCGCCGCTGCACAGGCCGGCGACCTCCTGCGGGCGGCGGCTCCACACCACCAGTTCGTGCCCCTGCCCCGCCCACAGGCGACAGAGCGCCCGGCCGATCAGGCCGGTACCGCCGGTCAGCAGAATGCGCATCGCCGTATCTCCTCGTCTGCTCGCATGCGTCAGTCCTGAGTCTGGTCCACACTGAAAACACCGGCCAGGCCGCAACACGCTGGCGGCGGACCGGGTTCAAGGCTGGACCGCAGCATATCATTCTGTACAGGAATGAGCATATTGTATAAGTAGAGTCCAAGGATTAGCCTGAATTCTCAGTGACAGAGGTGAAACATGAACACTCCCATCGCCATCATCGGCAGCGGCATGGCCGGCCTGTCGGCAGCCCAAGCGCTCACGGCGGCGGAGCTCGAGGTGCAGCTGTTCGACAAGGGACGCGGTAGCGGCGGGCGCATGTCGAGCAGGCGCTGCGATGTCGGCGACCTCGACCTGGGCGCCCAGTACTTCACCGCGCGCGACCGGCGCTTCGTCGAAGCCGTGCAGCAGTGGCAGGAGCAGGGCTGGCTGGCCGAGTGGAAGCCGGTGCTGTACCAGTCGCAGGGTGGCCAGCTGAGCCTCTCGGCGGACACCCAGCTGCGCTTCGTCGGCGTGCCGCGGATGAGCGCGCTGACCCGCAACCTGCTCGGCGAACTGCCGGCGACCTTCGCCTGCCGCATCACCGAGGTGTTCCGCGGCGAGCAGCACTGGCATCTGCTGGATGCCGACGGCCAGAGCCACGGCCCGTTCAGCAAGGTGATCATCGCCGCCCCCGCCCCGCAGGCCACCGCGCTGCTCTCCGCCGCGCCCAAGCTGGCCGCCACCGTGGCCAGCGTGGTGATGGAGCCGGTCTGGGCGGTGGCCCTGTCCTTCGGCAAGGCGCTCGACACCCCGGTCGAAGGCTGCTTCGTGCAGGACAGCCCGCTCGACTGGCTGGCGCGCAACCGCAGCAAGCCCGCCCGCAGCCAGAGCCCGGACACCTGGGTGCTGCACGCCACCAGCGCGTGGAGCCGCCAGCACCTCGACCTGCCGCGCGAGGCGGTGATCGAGCAACTGCGCTGCGCCTTCGCCGAGCTGATCGGCTGCGCCGTGCCGGAGGCCGACTTCAGCCTGGCCCATCGCTGGCTGTACGCCCGCCCGGCGCAGGCTCACCAGTGGGGCGCGCTGGCCGACCCCGACCTCGGCCTGTACGCCTGCGGCGACTGGTGCCTGTCCGGCCGCGTCGAGGGCGCCTGGCTGAGCGGCCAGGAAGCGGCTCGCCGCCTGCTCGAACACGCCGCCGCCTAGACCGGCAGCCGCCTGCGCCACTCCTCCTCGCTCAGCCTGCACCTGCCGAAAGGACGGCGGTGCAGCCGCTCGGCCGCAGGAGAACGCCAAACCTGTACAATTGGCTTGACCTGTACAACAAAATATCTAACCCTGTAGAAGAGCTGTACAAGTCCGTTTCCCTGTACAGGCCGCAGCCGCCGGTGCCGCCTGCACCCGACCGCCAAGGTACACGCCATGATCCACGCACAGTCCCAATCCCCCCGCCTCAAGCTCGCCATCAGCGCCTGCCTGCTCGGCAACGAGGTGCGCTACAACGGCGGCCACAAGCAGTCGCTGCTGTGCCGCGAGGTGCTCGGCAAGCATTTCGATTTCCAGCCGCTGTGCCCGGAGATGGCCATCGGCCTGGGCGCCCCGCGCGAGCCGATCCGCCTGGTCGGCGACCCCGGCGCGCCGCGCGCGGTGGGCACGGTGACCCGCGAGCGCGACGTCACCGAGGCGCTGGCCGGCTACGCCGAAGGCGTCGCCGCGCGCCTGCACGACGTCAGCGGCCTGATCGTCATGCAGAAGTCGCCCTCCTGCGGCATGGAGCGGGTCAAGGTCTATCAGGACGATGGCCGCCCCGCCGAGCAGGGCGCGGGCATATTCACCGCCACCCTGGCGCGCCTGCGCCCCGAGCTGCCGATCGAGGAGGACGGCCGTCTCCACGATCCGGTGCTGCGCGAGAACTTCATCGCCCGGGTGTTCGCCTACGGCGACTGGCAGCGCCTGTGCGCCGAGGGCCTGACCCGCAAGGGCATCATCGCCTTCCACTCCCGCCACAAGTACCTGCTGATGGCCCACCACCCGCTCAAGTACCGCGAGCTGGGCCGCCTGCTGGCCGGCATCGGCGCGCACGACCCGGCCGAGTTCGGCCCGCGCTACTTCGCCGAGCTGATGGCCGCGCTGAAGCGCTGCGCCACCCGCGGCACCCACGCCAACGTCCTGCAGCACCTGTCCGGCTACCTGCGCCGCGCCCTGCCCGGCGAGGAGCGCCGCGAGATCCAGCAGCTGATCGAGCAGTACCGCGAAGGCATGGTGCCACTGGTGGTGCCGCTGACCCTGCTCAAGCACCACTTCCGCCGCCATCCGGACCGCTACGTCGCCCTGCAGGCCTACCTGCAGCCCCACCCGCAGGAGCTCGGCCTGCGCAACGCCATCTGAACGGCAAGCGGTGCTGCGCGACTGGCCGACGGCCCCGGCCGGTGCCCGCCACGACGCGGCCTGCTCGCCGCCCCCTGAGGAGATCCCGATGTCCCGTCTGGTCTGGCTGCGCAGCGACCTGCGCGTGCGCGACAACACCGCCCTGGCCGCCGCGGCAGCCCGCGGCGACGGCCCGCTGCTGGCCGTCTGGCTGCTCAGCCCGGCGCAGTGGCGCGCGCACGACGACGCAGCCTGCAAGGTCGACTTCTGGCTGCGCAACCTCGCCGAGCTGTCGAAGAGCCTCGCCGCGCTGAACATCCCGCTGCTGCTGCGCACCGCCGAGCGCTGGGACGACGCCGCCGCCGTGCTGCTGGCGCTGTGCCGCGAGCACGGCGTGCGCAGCGTCCACGTCAACGCCGAGTACGGCGTCAACGAACAGCGCCGCGACCGCGCGGTGGCCGCGACTCTGCAGGACGCCGGCATCGCCTGGCACAGCCATACCGACCAGGTGCTGTTCGCTCCCGGCAGCCTGCTGACCCGCAGCGGCGGCTACTTCCAGGTATTCAGCCAGTTCCGCAAGCTCTGCTACGCACGCCTCGGCGAAGCCCTGCCGGCGCTGCAGCCGCTGCCGTGCATCCAGCCGCCGAGCGGAATCGCCGGCGATCCGCTGCCGGTGGCGATCGACGGTTTCGCCACGCCCGGCGACGAACTGCGCCGGCTGTGGCCGGCCGGCGAGGCGGCCGCGCACCGCCAGCTGGAAGACTTCGTCGACGGACACCTGGCCTGGTACGCCGCCGAGCGCGACTTCCCGGCCAGGCCCGGCACCAGCGCCCTGTCGCCCTGGCTGGCCGCCGGCGTGCTGTCGCCGCGCCAGTGCCTGCACGCCGCGCTGGCGGTCAACGCCGGCGAGTTCGCCGACGGCAATCCCGGGGTGGTGACCTGGATCAGCGAGCTGCTCTGGCGCGAGTTCTACAAGCACATCCTGGTCGGCTACCCGCGGGTATCCATGGGCCGCGCCTTCCGCGTCGAGACCGAGGCGCTGGCCTGGCGCGACGCACCGGCAGACCTCGAAGCCTGGCAGCAGGGCCGCACCGGCATCCCCATAGTCGACGCCGCCATGCGCCAGCTGCTTGCCACCGGCTGGATGCACAACCGCCTGCGCATGATCGTCGCCATGTTCCTGACCAAGAACCTCTTGATCGACTGGCGCCACGGCGAGCGCTGGTTCATGCAGCAGCTGATCGACGGCGACCTGGCCGCCAACAACGGCGGCTGGCAGTGGAGCGCCTCCACCGGCACCGACGCGGCGCCCTACTTCCGCATCTTCAACCCGCTGACCCAGTCGGAGAAGTTCGATCCGGACGGCGCCTTCATCCGCCAGTGGGTGCCGGAACTGGCCGGCCTGAACAGGCGCGACATCCACGACCCGGCGGCGCTCGGCGGGCTGTTCGGCGCGCCCGACTATCCGCGCCCGATCGTCGACCTGGCGCGCTCGCGCGAGCGTGCGCTGGCGGCTTTCAAGGCGCTGGACAAGGCCAGCGCCTGAGGCGAGTGGGCAGCCAGGGCGACCTCGCTTCGCTCAGAACGCGGTGCGATAGTGCAGCGTATAGGTCTCGGCGCCGTCGTTGGGCTGCTTGAGGCTGGCGTTGGAGTAGTGGATGGCGCGCACGCCGATCTCCTGGCCGGCGAAGCGCAGGCCGAAGCCGAGACGGTCCTCGAACTGGAACGCGGTGCTCAGGTCGTGCTGCTCGAACTCGGTGCTGGAGAACAGCGCTACGCCTATGCCGGCCTCGACATAGGGGCGCACGCGCTCGCCGGCGAACTCGTAGACGAACACCGGGGCGAACGACAGGCTGTGGTTGCTGGCGGCCTTGTCGCCGAACCAGTAGGTGTAGCCGGCATCCCAGTAGCCGGTCAGGCGCCCGCTGGAGCTCTGCCACCAGCTGCGCTCGAAGTCGCGCTGCAGGGCCAGGCGCACCACCTGGGTGGACTCGCGGGTCACCCCGGCGGCCAGGGTCGCATCCCAGGCGCTGGCCGGGACGCTCGCGCCCAGGGCCGCCAGCACAGCACCGACAGTCAGCAATCGCTTCATGATGACGATTCCTTGCAATGAGCTTCCGTGGATGTCGTGGACTGCACGGCAACGACCAGCGCACCGGACACCGCCCCGCATGACGCCCTTGTTGCAAGTATAGGAGCCGCTCGTCGCCAGGAAAGCGCGCGGGCTCAGTCCTCCAGCCGCTCGACCGCCGCGGCCTCGCCCCACAGCACCGGCAGCACCCGCGCCAGAGCGGCCGGCTCGCCGCTGGACCAGAAGCGCGCCGGCTGCGCCGGCCCGGCCGCCAGCAGCTCGCGCTCGCCGA
>NZ_SSTC01000070.1 GCF_004801855.1 Pseudomonas sp. A-1
ACAGCCGCCTGGCCGCACTGCCCGAGCACCAGGCCGGCGCGCAGATCCCGGCCGGCGCCGGCAGCGATGCCGCCTCTCCCGCCGCCCGCCGCGACAGCGCGCCGGCGGCCCCCAGTGAACCGCCGCGCCCGACATGACCGACCAGATACCCCACCCGGACCAGGAAATGCCCCTGGTCGCCCACCTCACCGAGCTGCGCAACCGCATCCTGCGCTGCGTGATCGCGGTGCTGGTGATCTTCGCCGGACTGTTCTACTTCGCCCAGGACATCTACGCGCTGGTCGCCGCGCCGCTGCGCGCCTACCTGCCGGAAGGCGCGACCATGATCGCCACCGGGGTGGCCTCGCCGTTCCTCACCCCGTTCAAGCTGACCCTGGTGGTGTCGCTGTTCCTCGCCATCCCGGTGATCCTCCACCAGATATGGGGCTTCATCGCGCCCGGCCTGTACCAGCACGAGAAGCGCATCGCCGTGCCGCTGCTGGTCTCCAGCATCCTGCTGTTCTACGCCGGCATGGCCTTCGCCTACTTCGTGGTGTTCCCTATCATGTTCGGCTTCTTCGCCAGCGTGACGCCCGAGGGCGTGGCGATGATGACCGACATCGGCCAGTACCTCGACTTCGTCCTCACCCTGTTCTTCGCCTTCGGCGTGGCCTTCGAGATCCCGGTGGCGACCTTCCTGATCATCTGGATCGGCCTGGTCGACGTCGCCACTCTGCGCAAGAGCCGGCCCTACGTGATCGTCGGCTGCTTCGTGGTCGGCATGTTCCTCACCCCGCCGGACGTGTTCTCGCAGACCCTGCTGGCGGTGCCGATGTGGCTGCTGTTCGAGTCCGGCGTGTTCTTCGGCGCCATGGTGCGCAGGCCCGAAGCAGAGGAATCGGCGAGCGAAACCGACGCCGGCACCGCGCTGGCCACCCGCGACGACGACCAGCCGCCGGCGCCGCAGCCGTGAACCTGCTGCTGCTGGAAGACGGCGACTTCGTCGCCGAGGGCCGCGCCCTGCTGCGCGGCCGGCGCCTGAAGCACTTGCACGAGGTGCACCGCGCCGAGAGCGGCGACGCCCTGCGCGTCGGCCGCCTCGGTGGGCTGATGGGCGCAGGGCGCATCCTGCGCCTCGACGCCGAGGCGGCGGAAATCGCCGTGGAAAGCCTCGAGCAGAACCCGCCGGCCAAGCTGCCGGTCACCCTGCTGCTCGCCCTGCCGCGGCCGAAGATGCTCAAGCGCACCCTGCAGACCGTGGCCAGCATGGGCGTGGCGCATCTGGTGCTGCTCAACAGCTACCGGGTGGAGAAGAGCTTCTGGCAGACCCCGTTCCTCGAACCCGAGGCGATCCGCGAACAGCTGATCCTCGGCCTCGAGCAGGCGCGCGACACCGTGCTGCCGGAGGTGACCATCGAGAAGCGCTTCAAGCCGTTCGTCGAGGACCGCCTGCCGCAGCTGGCCGCCGGCAGCCTCGGGCTGGTCGGCCACCCCGGCGACTTCCCGGCCTGCCCGCGCGCGGTGGACAGCGCGGTGACCCTGGCCATCGGCCCGGAAGGCGGCTGGATCCCCTACGAGGTGGACAAGCTGCGCGAGGCCGGTCTCGCCCCGGTGCAGCTCGGCGAGCGCATCCTGCGCGTCGAGACCGCCGTGCCGGTGCTGCTGGCGCGGCTGTTCTAGCAGGCCGCGGCCAGCCCCGCCTTCAGCTGCCGGTCGCGGCGCTCGACGCCCTTGAGCGCCAGCAGCAGCAGGGTGCCGACCACCATCATCGCCGCGGCGAAGTACAGCCCGCCGGCATAGCTGCCCAGGCTCGCCGCCAGCCAGCCGGTCACCGCCGGGCCGACGATCTGCGCCGCGCCGTAGGACAGGGTCATCTTGCCCATCATCTTCGCCGGCCGGGTCGGGTAGTAGCGCCCGGCCATGGCCAGCACCAGGCTGACCAGGCCGACGAAGGTGCCGCCGAACAGCAGCGCCCCGGCGAGCGCGCCGCCCAGTCCGCCGGACAGCGGCAGGAGGATGCCGACCACCTGCAGGGCGGCGGCGAGGATCAGCGCGTTGAGCTCGCCGGTACGCCGGGCGACGAAATCCCAGACGATGCACGCCGGCGCCGCGGCCAGGCCGATGGCGAGGAAGCTCCAGCTGCCCTTGCCGGCCAGCCCGGGCAGGCGGTCGACGATGGCGACGATGAAGGTGGCGCTGACCACGAAACCGACCCCGGCGCAGAAGTAGGCGGCCATGAACAGGCGCAGGAACAGCCGGCTCGGCGGATTGTCCGCCATCGGCTGACCGCTGGTGGTCAGCGGGCTGGGATCGGGGCGCGGCAGCCAGGCCAGCGCCGGCACCAGCAGCAGGCAGGCCAGCGCGGTGAGGGCGAACCACTGCTCGCGCCAGTCCAGCCACTGGCCCATCGCCGCCACCGCCAGCGAGCAGCCGACGATGCCCAGGCCGACCCCGGAGAAGTGGATGCCCAGCTCGCTGCGCTGGCCGTGGCGGATCAGCCAGTTGAGGATCAGCCCGGTGCCCAGCAGCATGCTCGCCGCGCTGCTGAGGCCGGCGACGAAGCGCGCCAGCGCCCACAGGGCGAAGTCGGTGGTCAGGCCCATCACCAGGGTGCTGAGCACCGCGAGGACCATGCCGATGCGGTACAGGCGATCCTTGAGCACCAGGTCGCTGATCAGCGAGGCGATCAGCGCGCCGGACAGGTAGCCGGCGTAGTTGAGCGCGGCCAGCCAGCCGCCCTCGGCCAGACCGAGGCCGGCCTGGGCCTGCATCACCGGCAGCAGCGGGGTATAGGCGAAACGGGCGACGCCCAGGGCAAGGAGGAGACTGAAGATGCCCGCGCCGAGCACCTTCATGCGTTGTCCCTGTGTTGTCATGGCTGGCTTCCCGCGCAGAGGTGGAAGCCACACCATAGTGGGCGCCGCCCGTCGCCTCAAGCGATTCCTGCGACAGGACGCCGCAGGCAGCGTCTCAGACCTCGAGCAGGAAGGTCACCGGCCCGTCGTTGACCAGGTGCACCTGCATGTCGGCGCCGAAGCGGCCGCTGGCCACCGGCGCGTGCTGTGCGCCGGCGCGCACCAGCAGGTAGTCGAACAGCGCCGCGCCCTGCGCCGGCGGTGCGGCGCTGGAAAAGCTCGGGCGCATGCCGCTTCTGGTATCGGCGGCCAGGGTGAACTGCGAGACCAGCAGCAGGCCGCCGCCGACGTCCCTCAGCGACAGGTTCATCTTGCCCTCGGCATCGCCGAACACCCGGTAGTTGAGCAGCCTGTGCAGCAGCTTGTCGGCGCTGGCCTCGCTGTCCTGCGGCTCGACGCCGACCAGCACCAGCAGGCCCCGGTCGATGGCGCCGACCACCTCGCCGGCTACCTCCACCCGCGCGCCGCGCACCCGTTGCAGCAGCGCCTTCACGCGTGGCCCTCCGGCAGGTCGAGCAGGCGCCGGGCGATCTGCCCGGTGGCGCGCACCAGCGCGTCGGTGATGCCGGCCTCGGCGGCGGCGTGGCCGGCGTCGCGGATGATGTTCAGCTCGCTGTTCGGCCAGGCCTGGTGCAGCGCCCAGGCGTTGTCCAGCGGGCAGACCACGTCGTAGCGGCCGTGCACGATCACCCCGGGAATGTGGGCGATCCTGTGCATGTCGCGCAGCAGCTGGTCCTCCTCGAGGAAGGCGTTGTTGATGAAGTAGTGGCACTCGATGCGGGCGATCGACAGCGCGCGCTGCGGCTCGGCGAAGCGCTCGACCACGTGGTTGTTGGGGCGCAGGGTGGCGGTGCGCCCTTCCCAGATCGACCAGGCCTTGGCCGCGTGCATCTGGGCGATCTGGTCGCTGCCGGTCAGCCGGCGGTAGAAGGCGGCGACCAGGTCGTCGCGCTCCTCGGCCGGGATCGGCGCCAGGTAGTCCTCCCAGTAGTCGGGGAACAGGCGGCTGGCGCCGGCCTGGTAGAACCACTGGATCTCCTGCGGGCGGCACAGGAAGATGCCGCGCAGGATCAGCGCGTGCACGCGCTCCGGATGGGTCTGCGCGTAGGCCAGCGCCAGGGTCGAGCCCCAGGAGCCGCCGAACAGCACCCACTTGTCGATGCCCAGGTGCTCGCGGATGCGCTCCATGTCCGCCACCAGGTCCCAGGTGGTGTTGCGGTCGAGGCTGGCGTGCGGGGTCGAGCGGCCGCAGCCGCGCTGGTCGAAGGTGACGATGCGGTAGATGGTCGGATCGAACCAGCAGCGGCTGGCCGCGTCGCAGCCGGCGCCCGGCCCGCCATGGACGAACAGCACCGGCAGGCCGTCCGGGGTGCCGCTCTCGTCGACGTACAGCTCGTGCGGATGGTCCACGGCCAGCTGGTGGCGGGCGTAGGGTTTGATCTCCGGATACAGGGTCAGCATGCTGGGCCTCCGAGGCTGGAACAGGACCGTCCGTCCTGGCGTGGTGCCCGCATCATAGCGGGGATTGCCGGACTGCGGCATGCCCGCGATCGGCGTGCCTCAGTCGCGCGGCGCCAGCGCCGGCTGGCGGGCGAAGCGCGGCAGCCGGCCGGAGTGGTGCAGCGCCAGGTAGGCGACGCCGCCGATCACCACGCCCCAGAACGCCGAGCCGAGGCCGAAGAAGCTCATCCCCGAGGCGGTG
Source organism: Pseudomonas sp. A-1 (assembly GCF_004801855.1). Classification (GTDB taxonomy): domain Bacteria; phylum Pseudomonadota; class Gammaproteobacteria; order Pseudomonadales; family Pseudomonadaceae; genus Geopseudomonas. Next base: position 4,597 of record NZ_SSTC01000070.1, read on the forward strand.
GCGATGAAGGTGATCACCGCCGCCTCGCGATGCCCGGCATCCTCCAGCGCGCCCTGCAGGTTGGCGGTGATCGCGCCGAGCAGCGCGAGACCGGCCAGCACCGCGACGAAGGCCTGCGGCATGGCGGCGAACAGCAGGATGATCGCGCCGGCGAAGCTGCCGCCGATCAGGTAGAACAGGCCGTTGGCCATGCCGGCGACGTAGCGCCTGCCCGGGTCCTCGTGGGCCTCCCGGCCGGTGCACAGGGTCGCGGTGATCGCCCCGGTGACTATGGTGATGCCGCCGAAGCAGGCCACCGCCAGCGAGGCCAGACCGCAGCCGGCGATCAGCGGGCGGGCCGACACCTGGTAGCCGGCGTTGCGCAGCAGGGCCAGACCGGGCAGGAACTGCCCGGTGATGCTGACCAGCAGCAGCGGCACGGCCAGGCTCAGGGTGGCGTTCCAGCTCCACTCGGGGACGATGAACTGCGGAGTGACCAGGCTCAGCTCCAGGCTGGGCAGGCGGGTGCCCTCGACGCCGAGGGACAGCGCCACGCCGACCAGCATCAGCAGCACCAGGCAGTAGCGCGGGAACAGCCGCTTGAGCGCCAGATAGGCGCCGAGCATGCCCAGCGCCAGCAGCGGCGTGCCTTCCACCGCGCGGAAGGCGCCGATGCCGAACTGGAACAGGATGCCGGCCATCATCGCGCTGGCGATGCCTCTGGGGATGGCCCGGACGATGCGGTCGAAGGCCCCGGACAGGCCGATCAGCAGCACCGCCACGCCGGTGATGATGTAGGCGCCGACCGCCTCGCCGAGGCTCAGGCCGGGGAACAGCGGGACCAGCAGGGCGGTGCCCGGCGCCGACCAGGCGATCACCGCCGGCACCTTGAGCCACCAGCTCAGCACGATGCTGCCGAGCGCCGCACCGATGGAGATCGCCCAGATCCACGAGGCCATCATCTCGTGGGACACCTGGGCGCTCTGCGCGGCCTGGAAGAAGATCACCGCCGGGCCGGCGTAGGAGATCAGCACGGCGAGGAACCCCGCCGCCAGTGCGGAAAGCGAAACGTCTTTGTGCAGCATGACCATCGACCTCTTGTTCTGGTGCGCGCCGGCCAGCGGCCGGAAGCGTGCCGCCATCTTGGCTGTCTTGTCTGGATTGATAAATCCGCTGGCAATGGCAACACTGTTCAGAATTCCAGAACAATGGTCATCCGCCATGGACCGCTTCCAGGCCATGCAGCTGTTCACCCGCATCGTCGAGCTGGGCAGCTTCAGCCGCGCCGCCGAACAGCAGGGCATCTCCCGCGCCGCCGCCACCGCACTGGTCAAGCAGCTGGAGGGCCGCCTCGGCGCCCGCCTGCTGCAGCGCACCACCCGCCAGGTCAGCCCGACCCTGGACGGCCGCGCCTACTACCAGCACTGCCTGCGCATCCTCGCCGACCTCGAGGAGGCCGAGAGCGAGCTGTCGCAGACCGCCCGCCACCCGCGCGGCCGCCTCAAGGCCGACCTGCCGGCCTCGCTGGCGCGCCTGGTGGTGATCCCCGCCCTGCCCGCCTTCCTCGCACGCTATCCGCAGATCAGCCTGGAGATCGGCATCGGCGACCGCATGATCGACCTGGTGCGCGAGGGCGTCGACTGCGTGCTGCGCATCGGCGCGCTGGGCGACTCCAGCCTGGTGGCGCGCAACCTGCCGGCGCTGGAGCAGGTGACCTGCGCCAGCGCCGAGTACGTGGCGCGCCACGGCCGGCCGCTGAATCTGGCCGAACTGGCCGGGCACCGCGGCGTCGCCTACCTGTCGGCCACCAGCGGCCAGCTGCAGCCGCTGGAATTCAGCGCCGGCGGGCGGATCGAGCGCATCGACCTGCCGGCGACGCTGGCGGTCAACAACGGCGAGGCCTACGTCGCCGCCTGCGCCGCGGGCCTGGGCCTCATCCAGGTGCCGCGCTACCACGTCGCCCGCCAGCTGGCCGAGGGCAGCCTGGTCGAGCTGCTGGCGTCCTACCGTCCGCCGGCGCTGCCGATGAGCGTGCTCTACCCCCACCACCGCCACCTGACCCCGCGCCTGCGGGTGTTCATCGACTGGCTGGTGGAGCTGTTCGGCGCCTGATCAACCCATTGCGGGGGCGAAGCTGTCCGCCTGGGCCATGCGCCACATGCGTGCGTAGAACTCGCCCTCGATCTGCCCGCCGAGCAGCTCGCCGGGCTTGAGGTAGACGTGCTTCTGCGAGAACAGGCTGAGTTCGCTGGGCGACACGCGCAGCGCCAGGTGCCTGGGCTCGAGCTGCGACGGATGCTCCAGGCCGGCGGCGGCGAGCATCTCGGCCAGCGCCTTGAGGGTGTTGCGGTGGAAGCTGTGCACCCGCTGCGCCTTGTCCTCCACCACCAGCGCGCGCTGGCGCAGCGGGTCCTGGGTGGCCACCCCGGTCGGGCACTTGTTGGTGTGGCAGGACTGCGACTGGATGCAACCGATGGCGAACATGAAGCCGCGCGCCGAGTTGGCCCAGTCGGCGCCGATGGCCAGCACGCTGGCGATGTCGAAGGCGCTGACGATCTTGCCGCTGGCGCCGAGGCGGATCCTGTCGCGCAGGTTGAGGCCGACCAGGGTGTTGTGCACGAACAGCAGGCCCTCGCGCAGCGGCACGCCGATGTGGTCGGTGAACTCCAGCGGCGCCGCGCCGGTGCCGCCCTCCTTGCCGTCGACCACGATGAAATCGGGGAGGATGCCGGTCCTGAGCATCGCCTTGGCGATGGCCATGAATTCCCACGGGTGGCCCAGGCAGAACTTGAAGCCGACCGGCTTGCCGCCGGACAGCTCGCGCAGGCGGGCGAGGAATTCGAGCAGCTCCACCGGCGTGGAGAACTCGGCGTGGCGCGCCGGCGAGATGCAGTCCTGGCCGAGCGGCACGCCGCGGGTGGCGGCGATCTCGGCGGTCACCTTGTGTTTCGGCAGGATGCCGCCGTGGCCCGGCTTGGCGCCCTGGCTGAGCTTGACCTCGATCATCTTCACCTGCGGGTCGCTGGCCTGCATGGCGAACTTCTGCGCATCGAAGCGGCCGTCGGCCGTGCGGCAGCCGAAGTAGCCGCTGCCCAGCTCCCAGATCAGGTCGCCGCGGTGCTCGCGGTGGTAGGGGCTGATGCTGCCCTCGCCGGTGTCGTGGGCGAAGCCGCCGAGCGCCGCGCCCTGGTTCAGCGCGCGGATGGCGTTGGCGCTCAGCGAGCCGAAGCTCATCGCCGAGATGTTGAAGATCGACGCCGAGTACGGCTGCAGGCACTGCGGGCCGCCGATGGTGATGCGGAAGCTCGCCGGGTCGACGTGCTCGGCCGGCAGCATGGAGTGGCCGATGAACTCGAAGCCGGTCTGGCTGACGTCGCTGAGGGTGCCGAACGGCTTGTCGGCGCCCTCGTTCTTGGCCCGTGCGTAGACCAGCGAGCGCTGCGCGCGCGAGAACGGCAGGCGCTCGTTGTCGCCCTCCAGCAGGTACTGGCGGATCTCCGGGCGGACGAACTCCACCAGGTAGCGGATGTTGCCGAGGATCGGGTAGTTGCGCCGCACCGCGTGGCGGCTCTGGCGCAGGTCGTTGACGCCCACCGCGCTCAGCGCGCCGCACAGCAGGGTCAGCGGCCAGAGGTCGGCGAGGAACGGCAGGCTGACCAGGGTGAGCAGCACGCAGGCGGCGAAGAAGGCGTAACGGCTGAGCAGCGACAGATTCATCCACATGGCTCCGGGCATCTCCTGATGGGTCGGCCGGCCACTGTACCCGAGCCGGCGGATCAGGACAGTGACGGCGCGCCGGAGCCGGGGCCTCAGGCGCAGCCCGGGCGGCCGTGGGCGTAGGAGCGGGTCGGGTCGACCAGCGCGTCGAACTCGCCGAGTGCGGTCGAGCCGAGCAGCAGCGGGAAGTCGAAGGCGCTGCGGTCGGTGAGGTTGACCTCGATCTGCTGCAGGCTGTCGCCCAGGCACACCGGCATCTCGATCACCGGGCGGGCGGTGTAGGCCTCGGTATCGCCGGGCGCCATGTCGCCGGCGCGGCGCTTGATGTAGCTCATGCGCACCAGCGGGCGCACCAGGGTGAGCGGCTCGGCGTGACCGTCGGCGGCCAGCTGGAAGCGCACCCAGCGCTCGCCATCGCGCTTGAAGGTTTCGATGTTGCGCGCGCTCAGCGAGGCGGTGACGGCGCCGGTGTCCAGCTTGGCCGGCAGCACCAGGTCCAGTTCGGGGAGCAGGGCTTTCTCGTGCAGGCCGTAGACCTGCTTGTCATCGGCCATGGCCTGGGCCGCCAGCAGCGACAGGCCGGAGAACAGGGCGATCAGGGAAGCTTTCATGCGGGGAACAGCGTCTCTACGTTTGCAGCGGCCGGCGCTGCCCGGGGCGGGCCGGCGGGGTGAATGGAACGGTCCGGAGCCATGCCGGGGGACGGAAAGGATAGCCGTCCCCCGGCCGGCGCGGCCAGCCCGGCGCGACGCATGACCGCTTGCCCGCCGAACGTCCCTCACTCCAGCGGCAGCTCGGTGGTGCGCTTCACCTCGCTCATGGTGATGTGCGAGTGGGCCTCCTGGACCAGCGGATTCTGCAGCAGGTGGTCGCGCAGGAAGCGCTCGTAGCCGGCGATGTCGCGGGCCACCACCTTGAGCAGGTAGTCGTACTGGCCGGCCATCGAATAGCACTCCAGCACCTCGGGATAGCCCACCACGTCCGCCTCGAAGGCCTCGAGGTTGCGCCGGCCGTGCGTCGACAGCTTGATGTCGACGAACACCGTCATGCCCAGGCCGAGCTTGCGCGGGTCGAGCAGGGCGACCTTGCGCTCGATCACCCCCTCTTCCTGCAGGCGGTTGATCCGCCGCCAGCACGGCGACTGCGACAGCTCGACCTTCTCGGCGATCTCCGCCGCCGACAGGTCGGCGTCGTGCTGCAGCAGGCGCAGGATGCGCCGGTCGAGGGGGCTCAGCTGGTTCTGCATGATCATTTCCCGTTTGGAGTTGTTATGGAAAGAGTCATGCGCAATCTAGCCATTGCGAACGAAAAAATAGAAAGAAAAAGCCCGCTGCCCTGCCCCATATTCTTGTCCACACCGTCTGCCGCGGCGATCCCGCGGACAGGCCGACCGCGGCGCCCACCGGTGCCGCTTCGCTCGCCATAAGAATAAAAGGAGCGCCCCATGTCTCTGGCCGAGATCCGTCTGGACGACAAGTACCGCCTTGCTACCGGTCACCTCTACCTGACCGGCACCCAGGCGCTGACCCGCCTGCCCATGCTGCAGAAGCAGCGCGACGCCGCCTTCGGCCTGAATACCGCCTGCTTCATCTCCGGCTACCGCGGCTCGCCCCTGGGCAACCTCGACAAGAGCCTGTGGGAAGCCAAGCAGTACCTCAGGGACAACCACATCCACTTCCAGCCCGGGGTCAACGAGGAGCTGGCCGCCACCGCGGTGTGGGGCAGCCAGCAGACCAGCCTGTTCCCCGGCGCGCGCTACGACGGCGTGTTCGCCATGTGGTATGGCAAGGGCCCGGGCGTCGACCGCTGCGGCGACGTGTTCAAGCACGGCAACTCGGCCGGGGTGTCCCCGCACGGCGGCGTGCTGCTGCTGGCCGGTGACGACCACGGCTGCAAGTCCTCCAGCATCGCCCACCAGAGCGAGCACGCCTTCATCGCCGCCTCGATCCCGGTGCTCAATCCGGCCAACGTCCAGGAGATCCTCGACTACGGCATCCTCGGCTGGGAGCTGTCGCGCTACAGCGGCTGCTGGGTGGCGCTGAAGACCATCGCCGAGAACGTCGACTCCTCGGCGGTGGTCGAGGTCGACCCGCTGCGCGTGCAGGTGCAGATCCCCGCGGACTTCGAGCTGCCCGAGGACGGCGTGCACATCCGCTGGCCGGACCCGCCTCTGGTCCAGGAGGCACGCCTCAACACCTACAAGATCTACGCCGCGCGCGCCTTCGCCCGCGCCAACAACCTCAACCAGATCAAGCTGGATTCGCCCAACCCGCGTCTCGGCATCATCACCACCGGCAAGTCCTACCTCGACGTGCGCCAGGCCCTCGACGACCTGGGCCTCGACGACGAACTGTGCGCCCGCGTCGGCCTGCGCGTGCTCAAGGTCGGCATGAGCTGGCCGCTGGAGCCGGTGTCGGTGCACGAGTTCGCCGAGGGGCTCGACGAGATCCTGGTGGTCGAGGAGAAGCGCAGCATCATCGAGGACCAGCTCACCGGCCAGCTGTACAACTGGCCGGTGGACCAGCGCCCGCGGGTGGTCGGCGAGTTCGACGAAGACGGCCATTCCCTGCTGCCCAACCTGGCCGAGCTGACCCCGGCGATGATCGCCCGGGTGATCGCCAAGCGCCTGGCGCCGATCTACACCAGTGCGCAGATCGACGAGCGCCTAGCCTTCCTCGCTGCCAAGGAAGCGGCGCTGGCCGCGCCCAGGCACCACACCCAGCGCACCCCGCACTTCTGTTCGGGCTGTCCGCACAACAGCTCGACCAAGCTGCCGGATGGCAGCCGCGCCCTCGGCGGCATCGGCTGTCACTACATGACCCAGTGGATGGACCGCAACACCGACACCTTCACCCAGATGGGCGGCGAAGGCGCCACCTGGATCGGCCAGGCGCCGTTCACCGATACCCCGCACGTGTTCCAGAACCTCGGCGACGGCACCTACTTCCACTCCGGCCAACTGGCCCTGCGCGCCGCAGTCGCGGCGGGGGTGAACATCACCTACAAGATCCTCTACAACGACGCGGTGGCGATGACCGGTGGCCAGCCGATCGACGGCGAACTGCGCATCGACCAGCTCAGCCAGCAGGTGTTCGCCGAAGGGGTGAAGCGCATCGCCCTGGTCTCGGACGAGCCGGACAAGTACCCGAGCCGCGCCGGCTTCGCGCCCATCGTCACCTTCCACCACCGCCGCGAACTGGACGCCGTGCAGCGCGAACTGCGCGAGTTCAAGGGCGTGTCGGTGATCCTCTACGACCAGACCTGCGCCACCGAGAAGCGCCGCCGGCGCAAGCGCGGCAAGCTGGTCGATCCGCAGAAGCGCGCCTTCATCAACCCGGCGGTGTGCGAGGGCTGCGGCGACTGCAGCGTGAAATCCAACTGCCTGTCGGTACTGCCGCTGGAGACCGAGCTGGGCCGCAAGCGGCAGATCGACCAGAACGCCTGCAACAAGGACTTCTCCTGCGTCGAGGGCTTCTGCCCGAGCTTCGTCACCGTCCACGGCGGCGAGCTGCGCCAGCCGGAGGCCCAGGGCCGCAACGCCGCGTTCGCCGAACTGCCCGAGCCGCAGCAGCCGGCACTGGAGCGGCCGTGGAACATCCTCCTGCCCGGCGTCGGCGGCAGCGGGGTGACCACCGTCGGCGCCCTGCTCGGCATGGCCGCGCACCTGGAAGGCAAGGGCTGCACGGTGCTCGACCAGGCGGGTCTCGCGCAGAAGTTCGGCCCGGTGATCAGCCACATCCGCATCGCCGCCAAGCAGGACGACATCTACGCGGTGCGCATCGCCGCCGGCGAGACCGACCTGCTGCTCGGCTGCGACCTGGTGGTGGCGGCCAGCGAGGAGGCGCTGGCCAAGCTCAACGACAAGATCGCCCACGCGGTGGTCAACAGCCACGAGGCGGCCACCGCCGAGTTCACCCGCAACCCGGACGCCGAGGTGCCCGGCGCGGCCATGCGCGAGGCGCTGGTCGAGGCGGTCGGCGCGGCCAAGACCCACTTCGTCGACGCTACCCGCCTGGCCACCGCGCTGCTCGGCGACAGCATCGCCAGCAACCTGTTCATGCTCGGCTTCGCCTGGCAGAAGGGCCTGGTGCCGGTGTCCGCCGAGGCCATCGCCAAGGCCATCGAGCTCAACGGCGTGGCCGTGGCGCTCAACCAGCAGGCCTTCCTCTGGGGCCGCCGCGCCGCCTTCGATCTGGCTGCGGTGGAACAGCTGGCCAAGCCCAAGGTGGTCGAGGCGCCGCGCTGCGAGAGCCTCGACGAGATCCTCAATGACCGCGTGGCGCGCCTGACCGCCTACCAGGACGCCGCCTACGCGCAGCGCTACCGCGCCCTGGTCGAGCGCGTGCGCGCCGCCGACCGCGATCCGCAGCAGCGTCTCGCCCAGGCGGTGGCGCGCAGCTACTACAAGCTGCTGGCCTACAAGGACGAGTACGAGGTGGCGCGCCTGTACAGCGACGGCGAGTTCCTCCGCCAGCTCGCGGCGCAGTTCCAGGGCGACTACCGCCTGCAGTTCCACCTGGCGCCGTCCTGGCTGTGCAAGACCGACCCCAGCACCGGCGAGCCGCGCAAGCGCGAATTCGGCCCGTGGCTGCTCAAGGCCTTCGCCGTGCTGGCGCGCGGCAAGTTCCTGCGCGGCAGCGTCCTCGACCCCTTCGGTCACAGCGCCGAGCGCAAGCTGGAGCGCGCGCTGATCGCCGAGTTCGAGCAGGACGTCGAGCTGCTGCTCGGCGCGCTCAGCCCGGCCAACTACGCCAGCGCCGTGGCCCTGGCCGAGCTGCCGGCGCAGATCCGCGGCTACGGCCACGTCAAGGAACGCGCTCTGGCCAGGGTCCGCGAGCAGGCCGCGGCGCTGCGCGAGCGCCTCACCGCCCGCGCGATCCCGGTGGTGCAGCTCTGCCAACCGGCCGCCTGAGCCTACCCCGCTAACCCCATCCCCTCTCCCGCCACGGGAGAGGGCTGCCTCCCGACAACCACAAGAAACCGAGGTAATCCGATGTCCGTGTTCTCCCACCCGGAATTCGACCAGCACGAGCAGGTGGTCTTCGGCCACGACCAGGCCAGCGGCCTGAAGGCCATCATCGCCATCCACGACACCACCCGCGGCCCGGCCCTCGGCGGCTGCCGGATGTGGTCCTATGCCAGCGACGAAGAGGCGCTGCGCGACGTGCTGCGCCTGTCGCGCGGCATGACCTACAAGTCGGCGCTGGCCAACCTGCCGCTCGGCGGCGGCAAGGCGGTGATCATCGGCCATCCGCAGCAGGGCAAGAGCGACGCACTGTTCCAGGCGATGGGCGACTTCATCGACAGCCTCGGCGGGCGCTACATCACCGCCGCCGACTCCGGCACCGGGGTGGCCGAGATGCGCCTGATGGCCGAGCGCAGCCGCCACGTCGCCGGCGCCAGCGTGCGCGAGGGCTTCAACGGCGATCCGTCGCCGTCCACCGCCTACGGGGTGTTCGTCGGCCTCAAGGCCGCCGTGCGCCACCGCCTCGGCCGTGACGATCTCAAGGGCCTGAAGGTGGCGATCCAGGGCGTCGGCCAGGTCGGCTTCGGCCTCGCCCGCCACCTCAGGGAGGCCGGCGCCGAGCTGTTCGTCACCGACATCGTCGCCGCCAACGTGCAGCGCGCGGTCGACGAGCTGGGCGCCCAGGCCGTGCGCCAGCAGGACATCTACGGCCTCGACGTCGACGTGTTCGCCCCCTGCGCCCTCGGCGCGATCGTCAATCGGGACACCCTCGAGGCGCTGCGCGCGCCGGTGATCGCCGGCGCCGCCAACAACCAGCTGGCCAGTCCGGAGCTGGCCGAGGAACTGCGTAGCCGCGGCTGCCTGTACGCGCCGGACTACGCGATCAACGCCGGCGGCATCATCGACGTCGCCTTCCAGCGCGGCGACGCCACCCCCGCCGAGCTGCGGGCGCACCTCGACGGCATAGGCGCGACCCTGGCGGAGATCTTCGCCCGCGCCGACGCCGAGGGCGCCACCACCACGGCCATTGCCGACCGCCTGGCACGCGAGCGCCTGCAGGCCGGCCGCTGAGCTACCGGGGGGCGTTTTTGAACGCCCCCTTCTTCCTGATTCATCGACAACAACAATGAGGGCAAGCCCCATGAGTCAAGAGAGCATCGCCGCCGGCGCCATCGCCGGCTCCATCCGCAGCGAGGCCGGTCGCGGCCTGTGGTCGTCGCGCTGGGTATTCTTCCTCGCCGCCACCGGATCGGCAGTCGGCCTGGGCAACATCTGGAAGTTTCCCTATATCACCGGGCAGAACGGCGGCGGCGCCTTCGTGCTGGTCTACCTGGCGTGCATCCTCGCCATCGGCATCCCGCTGCTGATGGCCGAGTTCATGATCGGCCGGCGCGGCCGCGCCAACCCCGAGGGCGCCATCGCCGCGGTGGCCCTCGAGGCCGGCGCCAGCAAGCACTGGCGGCGCATCGGCAGCATGGCGGTGCTCACCGGCTTCCTGATCCTCAGCTTCTATGCGGTGATCGCCGGCTGGACCCTGGCCTACACCCCGGCGGCGTTCAGCGGCGGCTTCGCCGGGCTGGACGGCGAAAAGAGCGGCGCGCTGTTCAACGCCCTGCTCGCCGATCCGTGGCAGCTCGCCGGCTACGGCAGCCTGGTGCTGGCGGTGACCCTGGGCATAGTCGCGCTCGGCGTGCGCGACGGCCTGGAACGCGCGCTGCGCTTCATGATGCCGGGGCTGTTCCTGATCCTGCTGGTGCTGGTCGGCTACGCCGCCACCACCGGATATTTCCAGCAGGCGGTGGAGTTCCTGTTCGCCCCCGACTTCAGCAAGCTGACCGGCAAGGGCGTGCTGGTGGCCCTCGGCCACGCCTTCTTCACCCTCAGCCTGGCCAGTGGCGCGATGATGGCCTACGGCTCCTACCTGCCGGCCGGCACCTCGATCGTGCGCACCTCGCTGATGGTCGCGCTGGCCGACACCGCGGTGGCCCTGCTCGCCGGCCTGGCGATCTTCCCGCTGGTGTTCGCCAATGGCCTGGAGCCGGGCGCCGGCCCCGGGCTGATCTTCGTCACCCTGCCGATCGCCTTCGGCCAGATGCCGCTGGGCGCGCTGGTCGGCGGGCTGTTCTTCATCATGCTGGCGCTGGCCGCACTGACCTCGACCATCTCGCTGATCGAGCCGGCCATCGCCTGGCTCGGCGAGCGCTTCGGCATGGGCCGGGTCAAGGCGGTGCTGCTCAGCGGCGCGGCGGTGTGGGTGCTGAGCCTCGGCTCGGTGCTGTCGTTCAACGCCTGGAGCGAGGTCACCCTGCTGGGCAAGAACTTCTTCGACGCCCTCGACTTCCTCACCAGCAACCTGATGATGCCGCTCGGCGGCCTGCTCACCGTGCTGTTCACCGGCTGGGCGCTGCAGCGCACCGTCGCCGCGCAGGAACTCGGCCTCGAGCAGTCCGGCGCCTTCGGCCTGTGGTGGCTGGCGGTGCGCTGGATCACCCCGTTGGCGATCCTGCTGATGTTCCTGCACAGCCTCGGCCTGTTCTGAGAACCGGCTCGTTCAAGCAACGGGGCGGGTCGCGCGCAGGCGCGGCCCGCCCCGTTTTTTTCAGGCGCCGATCACCCCGCCGTCGTCGCGGGTCACCAGCACCGTGGTCGAGCGCGGCCGGCTCTTGCCGTCGCTGGCCGGGTAGCTCAGCCCCGGGTGCTGCACGTTGATCCACATCGCCCGGTAGTCCGGGCTCCAGGTGATGCCGGTGATCTCGCAGCCGCGCGGGCCGACCAGGAAGCGGCGCACCTCGCGGCTCGCCGGGTCGGCGCAGAGCAGCTGGTTGCAGCCCATCGCCTGCATGGCCGGCTCGGCGTCGCCGTAGTCGGTCTGGATCCACAGCCGCCCGGCACCGTCGAAGGCCAGGCCGTCCGGCGAGGAGAAGATGTCGCCGTTGATCGTGCCGGTCAGATGCGCCGGCAGCGCCTGGCCCTCCGCGTCCTGCGCCCCCGGTCGCTCGCCGGCGAGCAGGAACAGCTCCCAGCGGAACTCGGTGGCGGTCGGATCGCCACCCGCCTCGTTCCAGCGCAGGATCTGCCCGTGCAGGTTATCCCGGCGCGGGTTGGCCGCATCCAGCGGCTGCGCCTCGCCACGCGCGTCGTTGTTGGTCAGGGTGACGTAGACCTCGCGGCTCACCGGATGCACCGCCACCCACTCCGGGCGGTCCATCGGCGTCGCGCCGAGCCGGTCCGCCGCAGCGCGGGCGTTGACCAGCACCTCGGCCTGGCTGGCGAAGCCGTTCTCCGCGGTCAGTCCGTTCTCGCCGTGCACCAGCGCCAGCCAGCGCCCCGTGCCGTCGGCGTCGAAGCGGGCGACGTACAGGGTGCCCTCGTCGAGCAGGTCGCGGTTGGCCCCGGGGTTGGCCGCATCGAAGCGCCCGGCCGGCACGAACTTGTAGACGTACTCGCCCTTGGCGTCGTCGCCGGAGTAGAAGGCCATGCGCCCGCCCTCGCCCAGCGACAGCACCGCGCACTCGCGGCTGAAACGCCCGAAAGCGGTGCGCTTGACCGGCGTGCTGTCCGGGTCGAAGGGATCGATCTCCACCACCCAGCCGAAGCGATTGGGCTCGTTGACCTGGCCGCCGTGGGGCTGACCGGCATCGGGGGTGGCGTCGAAGCGCGGGTCGGCGCTTTCCCAGGCGTAGACCTTGCTCTGTGCGCCGTTCGAGATACCGTAGCGACGGTGCGCCACGCGCCGCGCGAAGTCGGCCGGGTCGCGGTTGACGAAGTAGTTGTGCCAGTTCTCCTCGCAGGCCAGGTAGGTGCCCCAGGGGGTGACGCCCATCGAGCAGTTGTTGAGGGTGCCGAGCACCTCCCGCCCCTCGGGATCGGTGGCGGTCCGCATCAGCTCGTGGCCGGCCAGCGGACCGCCGATGGCCATCGGCGTCAGCGCCGAGATGCGCCGGTTCCAGCGCGAGGGCAGCACCCGCTGCCAGTGGCCGGCGGCGTCCCGGCGCACCTCGATGATGCTGACCCCGTGGGCCGCCTGCTCCTTCTTCACCTCGGCCAGCGGACGCTTGCCGTCCTCGAAGGTCATGCCGGCGGGGTGCAGGGTCGGGTTGACGTACTCGTGGTTGATCACCAGCAGGCCGTGGCGCTCCGGCGCCTCCGCGAAGGGGAAGAAGTGCATGCCGTCGTGGTTGTCGCCGGCCTGCCTGAGCTGCGCCTGCCAGTCGTCGCCGGCGTCGGGGCGCCAGGCCGGCGCATCGGCCAGCACCGCATCGCCCCAGGAGAAGAATGGCCGCGCCGTGTAGCCCGGCGGTACCACGACCCGGTCGAAGTCGGCGGCGGTCTGCACCGGCACGCCTTGGAAGCCGAGCAGGCCGGAGCCGGCGAAGGCCGCGCGGCTGCCGAGCAGGCCGCCGAACAGGCTCAGCGCGGCCAGGCCGAGGCCGCCCTTGAGCAGGTTGCGCCGGCCGCGGTCGACCAGTTGGTCGAGGGTGGGGTTGGCACTGGGGTTGATCGACTGGTCGTCGTGGGCGGCCAGCGCCGCGTGGAACTGCCGGAAATCCTCGCGCATCGCGACTCCTTGCTGATCGGTGCCCGCCCGCCGGGCGGGGCGTTGTCCGTGTTGTAGGCGTCCGCCGTGACAGGACGGTGACGGCCGGGCACATCCGGCAACATCCGCACAGGTGCGCGCAACGCGACTATCGGTTACATACTGCTTGTGTCTGGCCGCACCCGCGCCGGGCCAGGGAACCGAGACCAGGAGGACGCATGAGAACAGTCGCGCAAATGCTCCGCGCCAAGCCCAACCAGGACATCTACACCATCGCGCCCACGGCGACGGTGCTGCAGGCCCTGCAACTGATGGCGGAAAAGAACATCGGGGCGCTGATCGTCACCGAAGGCGAGCAGGTGGTCGGCATCGTCAGCGAGCGCGACTACGCGCGCAAGATGGTGCTGCAGGGACGCTCGTCGGTGGCCACCCCGGTCAGCGCGATCATGGCCGCGCCGGTGATCAGCGTCACCTCGGCGCAGACCACCCGCGACTGCCTGCGCCTGATGGGCCGCGGCCACCTGCGTCACCTGCCGGTGATCGACGACGGCAAGCTGCTGGGCATGCTGTCGGTGGGCAACCTGGTCAAGGAGGCCCTCGCCGAGCAGGACGAGCTGATCCAGCAGCTGGAGCAGTACATCCGCGGCTGAGGACTACTTGAGCCCCTTGCCGGAGAACACCAGCACCTTGTCGTTGCCGAACTGGATGCTGACGAAGGCGCCCTGCTCCTTGCCCCAGGAGCAGCTGGTGAAGCCCAGGGCCCCGGCGCATTCGGTCGGCGCGCCCAGCAGCTGCTCGACCTCGGCCTTGCTCATGCCAGGGCGGATCTTGGAGAAGTTTTCCTGGTTGACCTTGTTGCAGGCGGCCAGCAGCAGGCAGCAGGCGAGCAGGGCGAAGGAACGCAGCGACATCGGGGAACTCCTGAACGGGGAAAGGGCGGCAAGCATGGCACAGGCGCCGCCCGCCAACCCTGCGTTGGACGGCAAAAGCGCCGCCGCGTTCCGGCCGGACGGCACGACGCCGGCACGGGGCCGGCGTCGGGGATGGCAGGGACGCAGCCCTGCCGGGAACGGAGCGCGGATCAGCCCTGGTGGTAGCCGGTGATGCGCTCGACCTCTTCCTTGGAGCCGAGGAACACCGGCACGCGCTGGTGCAGCGAGGTCGGCTGGATATCGAGGATGCGCTGCACACCGTTGGTCGCCGCGCCGCCGGCCTGCTCGATGATCATCGACATCGGGTTGGCCTCGTACATCAGGCGCAGCTTGCCGGCCTTGTCCGGCTCGCGGGCATCGCGCGGGTACATGAACACGCCGCCGCGGGTGAGGATGCGGTGCACGTCGGCCACCATCGAGGCGATCCAGCGCATGTTGTAGTTCTTGCCCAGCGGGCCTTCCTTGCCGGCCAGCAGCTCGCCGACGTAGCGCTGCACCGGGGCTTCCCAGTGGCGCTGGTTGGACATGTTGATGGCGAACTCGGCGGTGCTTTCCGGCACGCGGATGTCTTCGTGGGTCAGCACGAAGCTGCCCAGCTCGCGGTCGAGGGTGAAGCCCTTGACGCCGTTGCCGAGGGTCAGCACCAGCATGGTCTGCGGGCCGTAGATGGCGTAGCCGGCGGCCACCTGGCGGGTGCCCGGCTGCAGGAAGGCTTCCTCGCCGAGGTCGCAGCTGTTGTCGCACTCGTCCGGGCAGCGCAGCACGGAGAAGATGGTGCCGACCGAGACGTTGACGTCGATGTTGCTGGAGCCGTCCAGCGGGTCGAACACCAGCAGGTAGGCACCCTTCGGGTACTGGCCGGGGATCTGGTAGGCGTTGTCCATTTCCTCGGAGGCCATGCCGGCCAGGTGGCCGCCCCACTCGTTGGCCTCCAGCAGGATCTCGTTGGACAGCACGTCGAGCTTCTTCTGCACCTCGCCCTGCACGTTCTCGCTGCCGGCGCTGCCCAGCACGCCGCCCAGCGCGCCCTTGGACACCGCGTGGCTGATCTCCTTGCAGGCGCGCGCCACCACTTCGATGAGGAAGCGCAGGTCGGCCGGGGTGTGGTTGCTGCGGGTCTCTTCGATCAGGTAGCGACTGAGGGTAACGCGGGACATGGACGGCTCCGAGGGTGGGGCAGGATAAAATGCCGGCATTTTAACCCGACTCGGCCGCCGCCGCCTCATGCCGCGCGTCAATCCGGCCCCATCCAGGCGACCGCCGGACGACAAAAACTGCTGCAGGCGCGCCTCCGTCTGCTTATCATCGCGCGCCTTCCGCCCTGCCACCCTGCGACCCCCCAATGAGCAAACACCTGCTGGTCGGCGCCGATCCCGAGCGCCTGGAAACCTGGATCAAGTTCAGCGGCAACGACATGTGCCACGACTGCCGCGCCACCTGCTGCAGCCTGCCGGTGGAAGTGCGCCTCAAGGACCTGATCCGCCTCGGCGTGGTCGACGAGTTCGAAGCCGGCGAGCCGCCCCGGCAGATCGCCAAGCGGCTGATGAAGGACGGCATCGTCGGCCGCTTCAACCAGAAGTCCGGCATCTTCATCCTGGAGCAGCACTCCAGCGGCGATTGCCTGTACCTGGACCAGAAGACCCGCCTGTGCACGGTCTACGCCAACCGCCCGGACACCTGCCGCAACCACCCGCGGATCGGCCCCAAGCCCGGCCACTGCGCCTTCCGCCCCAAGGCGCTGCACCGCTGAAACGACAAAGGGCGCCGAACGGCGCCCTCTGCTTTTGCTGCCGGGATCAGGCCAGCGGGAACAGCACGTTGCACTGCCCGGTGCCGGAGCTCTCGAAGTACGGGGTGAGCACCTCGGCGCGGCCCTGGTAGTCCTTCCAGCCGAGCAGGCCATAGAGCATCGCGGTGTCGTGCATGCCGCCCTCGCCGTCGCAGTCGCGGGCGTACTGCGGCAGCATGTCGAGGAAGTCGGCGTGGTCGCCGCGCTGCCACATGTCCATCACCTTGAGGTCGACCTGCTTGTTGAACGGCCGGCTGATCTTCTGCAGGTGGTCGCTGACCTCGCGGTTCGGCGCGATGCGGTGCGACAGCGAGCCGCTGGCGAGAAAAGCCACGCGGCGGTCGGAAGCCTCCACCGCCTGGCGGATCGACTCGCCCATGGTCTTCGAGTCTTCCAGGTGCGCGTCGTACAGCCAGGCGGCGATCGAGACGATCTTCACGCGCTTGTCGATGCCCATGTAGCGCAGCGGCACCAGGGTGCCGTACTGCAGGCCGAGCGACGGCACGTCGGTGTGGCTGCGGGTGAACACGTCGTTGGCGCAGGCCGCGGCGGCGATGGCGTCGCCCAGCTCGGCGTCGCCGACGTAGTCGTAGGGCAGGTCGCGGATGAAGTGCGGGAACTCGGTGCTGGTGTACAGGCCCGAGCAGTCGGTGTTGGCGTTGATGTGGTAGCCGGCGTTGACCAGCCAGTGGGTGTCGGCGACCACGATGGTGTCGACCGCCAGCTCGCGGACCAGCTCGCCCAGACGACGATGCCCGGCGATGGCGGCGGCGCGGCAGCCGTGGTGCGGGCCGGGCTGCTCGGAGATGAACATCGACGGGACGTGGGTGACCTTGGCGGCCAGAACGATCTCACCCATGGCGGCTTCCTCTTGTTGTGGTCTCGGGGACTGGCGCCGGAGTGGCGCCTGGTGCGTCCAGTATCCGCACAGGCCGCAGGGAGAGCATTGCCGCTGGCGGCAAAAGACTAGCCTTTACGCGCAATCTACTGCATCCAGAGGCTACCCGTAGGGTGCGCCATGCGCACCAGAGGGCATCGTCAAGACGGTGCGCACGGCGCACCCCTACGGAGCGCTTGCCCGCCCCAGCCGCGTCCGGTAGCGACTCGGCGTCTCGCCGGTCCAGCGCTTGAAGGCGCGGTTGAAGTGGCTCGGCTCGGAGAAGCCCAGCGCATAGGCCAGCGCGCTGAACGGCTGCTGCGACTGCTGCACGTAGCGCCGCGCCAGGCTGGCGCGCACCTCGTCGAGGATCTCGCTGAACGAGGTGCCCTGGCGCGCCAGGCGGTACTGCAGGGTGCGCGGGCTGCTGCCCAGCTCGGCGGCCACCGCCTCCAGGCTCGGCGTGCCGCCGGGCAGCAGCTCGAGCAGGCGCGCACGCACCTGCAGGGCCGGGTTGAGCAGCTGGTGGCGGGCCAGGTACTCGGCCACCAGGCGGTCGTTCTGCCGCGCCAGCTCCGGGTTGCCGGTGGGCAGCGGGCGCTGCAGCTCGGCGCCGTCCAGCAGCAGGCTGTTGCCTTCCGCAGCGAACTGCACCGGCGCGGCGAAGTGCTCGCGCCAGGGCACCGGATCGGCCGGCGCCGCGCGCATCAGGCTGACCGCGCGCGGCGCGAAGCTCGGCCCGCGCATGTCCTGCAGCAGCTTGCTCACCGCGCCGAGGAAGTAGTCCACCCCTTCCGGGGCGATCTGTGGCTGGCCGTCGATCTCCTGCACCAGCATGCGGAAGCGGAAGGCGTCGCCCTCGGCTTCCAGGCTCAGGTCGGCGCCGTCGTTGAGCAGCGCGGCGAAGCGCACCATGCGCTCCAGCGCCTCCAGCAGGGTGCTGCTGGCCCATAGCGAGAAGCCGAGGGCGTGGAAGGTGGTCGGGCAGACGAAGCGCGCGGCGTGCAGGCCGATGTCGGCATGCCCGGTGCGCGCCACCGCCAGCGGCCAGAAGCGCCGGGTCAGCGCCGAGGAGAAGCGCGCCTCCTGGGCGTACTTGGCCGCCGGATCGGCGCCGGCCTCGGCCAGCAGGGCGTCGGCGTCCACCCCCAGCGCCTCCAGGGTGCGGGTCACCGCGGCCAGCCAGCCGGCCACCACCGAGGATGTCTGCGTCATCTGCTGTCCCCACTGCGAGCGTTTGCGGACGCACAGCCTAGCGGGCAGCGCGCCGCTCCATCTTGCGCCGGATCAGTGCAGCCGGCAAAAGGCCACCCCGGCCAGCCGCCGCATTGTTACGGACGGCACAACTGAGCTTCTCCGCCACCACGATTTATCCACTGCCAGCCGCCTCCCTAGAATCCGGTTGCCGCATTTCCCGCCGCGTTTCCCCGTTTTCGCCAGGATCTCCCGCCTTGTCTTCTCGCACCTGCCTCGCCGGCGCCCTGCTCGCCTCCGCGCTCGTCCTCGGCGGCTGCATGAGCACCGGCGGCATCGCCCCGCAGCAGGCGCGCCTGGACGCCAACACCCTGAGCCCCGGCGCCGCCCTCGCCCAGGCGCGGCGCGAGGCCGGCTGGCCGCGGGAAAGCTGGTGGCGGCAGTACCACGACCCGCAGCTCAACGCCTGGATCGCCCGCGCCCTGGAGCACAGCCCGAGCCTGGACGAGGCCGAGGCGCGCGTGCGCCAGGCCATGGCGCTGGCCGAGGTGACCCGCGCCGCCGAGGCGCCGCAGTTCGGCGCCAGCGCCACCCTCAAGCGCCAGCACTGGCCGGACGACGCCCTGCACGGCCCCGGCGCGCTGGCCGGCAGCAGCCACTGGAACGGCGACGCCGGCCTCGGCCTGCGCTACGCCCTCGACCTCTGGGGCCGCGAGCGCAGCGCCAGCGAGGGCGCCCGGCACGCCGCCTACGCCAGCGCCGCCGAGGGCCGGGTGGTGCAGCTGGAGCTGGAGCGCAACATCGTGCTGGCCTACGTGCAGCTGGCGCTGCGCCATGCCGAGCGCGACATCCTCGAGGCCACCCTGGCCCAGCAGGAGCACATCCTCGCCCTCGCCCGCCGCCGCCTGGCCGGCGGCCTGGGCACCGCCTTCGAGGTCAGCCAGGCCAGCGCGCCGCTGCCGGAGACCCGCCGGCAGATCGCGGAGCTGGACGCGCGCATCGCCCTGGCCGGCAACCAGCTGGCCGCCCTCGCCGGCCAGGGTCCCGGTGCGGCGGCCCAGCTGCAACGGCCGAACCTGCAGCTCACCGCCCAGCCGAGCCTGCCGGCGGTGCTGCCCGCCGACCTGCTCGGCCGGCGGCCC